>JABGWD010000137.1 GCA_018645725.1 Opitutia bacterium | reverse complement strand
GGGCGGAAGCCCGAAGAAGAAGGGGAGCAAGAAAAAAGCTTTCAACCTTTCCGGCGAAGACGAGCTTGACATGGAGAACGCGCCGATGATCGCTAACAAGGCATTCGAGGTGGAAGCGCACTACCAGGGCGACGGCGATGGCGTGCTGGTTGCCCAGGGCGGGGATGCCCATGGGTGGGTACTCTACGTCGAGGACGACCGCCTGCACTTCGGGGTTTGCCGGAACGGAAAGTTTTCTTTCGTGAAGGCGAGCAGCGCCATCGAGAGCAAGACCCGCAAGGTACTCGTCCGGTTGGACAAGAACGGGGAGGTCGAGTTTCTCGAGGGCGAGCGTTCGCTGGGCGAAGGGAAATTGGCCGGCCTGGTTACGGAGATGCCGGTCGACGGCTTGCACGTCGGGAGGGACGAGTACGGAACGGTAGGTGTGTACAAGAACGCTTTTCGCTTCCCCGGCGAGGTGAAGAAGATAAGGATCAAAATCAACTGAACGACCCCGGCTTGTCCCAGACTCACTCATGAGCTTCATCAACGACGACTTTTTATTGACCGGCAAGGAAGCGGTCGCCCTGTACCACGAATATGCGAAGGACGAACCGATCCTCGACTTTCACAACCATCTCCCCCCCGATGAGATCGCAGAGGACCGCCGGTTTGCAAACCTTTCCGAGATCTGGTTGGAAGGCGATCATTACAAGTGGCGGGCGATGCGGGCAAACGGGACGCCCGAGGAACTGGTCACGGGCGATGGAGATCCCAAGGAAAAGTACTTGGCCTGGGCGGCCACCATTCCCCATGCCCTGGGCAATCCGCTCTACCATTGGACGCACCTCGAACTGAAGCGCTGTTTCGGGATCGATGCCCTGCTCGGCCCGGATACGGCGGAGGAAATTTGGGAACAGGCAAACGAACAGTTGGGCGACCCGGCCTTCTCGGCCAGGGGAATGCTCAAGCGTTTCGACGTGAAAGCGCTCTGCACGACGGACGACCCGGCGGATCCCATCGTTCATCATGAGGCCATTGCAAACAATCCGGAGATCGAGACCGGAGTCTATCCGACCTTCCGCCCGGGCAAGGCTTGGGGAATCGGATTGGCTGCCCCCTTCAAGCAATGGCTCGAAAAACTCGGGGAAACTTCCGGGGTATCCATTTCCAACTTGGACGATTTCATTTCCGCTCTATCCAAGAGGGTCGAGGATTTTCATGCAATCGGATCACGCATTTCGGATCATAGCTTCCCCTACTTCTTTTGCGATTTCCCGAGCGACGAGGATGCGAGGAGAATTTTCCAAAATGCGCTCGAGGGCAGGAACGCCGAGCGACCGGAAGAGGAAGCTTTCGGGGCTTACGTCATGCTCCAGTTGGCCAAGCTTTATGCTGAAAAAGGATGGACCATGCAAATCCACCTTGGGCCCTTGCGCAACAACTCGAGCCGGTTGATACAGACATTCGGACCGGATGCCGGAACGGACTCGATCGGGGATTGGCCACAGGCGGAGAGAATGGGCCATTTCCTCGACCGTTTGGATTGTGAGAATTCCCTCCCCAGGACAATCGTTTACAACAACAACCCGGCGGACAATTTCACGGTGGCCACAATGCTGGGCAACTTCCAGCGCGACGTCCCGGGCAAGATGCAGTTCGGGTCGGGTTGGTGGCATCTCGACCAACGAGACGGGATGGAGGAACAACTCAAGACGCTCTCCAACCTGGGCCTGCTTTCCCGATTCGTGGGCATGCTCACCGATTCGCGCTCCTTCCTTTCCTTCCCCCGCCATGAGTATTTCCGGAGGATTCTGTGCAACCTTCTGGGAACTTGGATGAAGGACGGTTTCGTACCGGACGAACCGGAAATGGTCGGTGATCTGGTCAAGCGGATTTGCTACTCGAACGCCCGGGAATACCTCAAGTTGGAGGAGTAGAAGATCATTCAGCGGGTGGGAACCCGTATCTTCACGATGCCCGACGATCCTTTGAGCGAATGGGTCGATTTCACGCCCAACGGGGAATGGATCGTTACGCTTTCGATGGGGTTGCCCGGAGGCTGAACGAGAAAGAGCTGGGGCTCGGGAGCGGACAGGTAGGAACTGCCCAAGGTCAGTTGGCAGGCTTTTTTCCGACCGTCCCGGTAGTGTATCATGATGCGCGAACCGGCCGCCCGCAGGTTTCCCGGGCTACCGGAAAGCTGCAAGCGGATGGGGACTCCCCTACCCGACCGGTTGACGAATGCCTTGGGTCGGGCCAAGTTGCCGGAGGCCAGAAGGTCGGGCCGGTGATCACCGTTCAAGTCATCGACCAGAAGGGCTCTCCCGTCATCTTGGAGAAGGATTCCGCTCTCCCTTTCCATCACGGGCGCAAACCCACCCTTCCCGTCACCAAGCATGAGCAGGCCGGCTCCCCCATTCAGGCGCCCGGTTTCCGGTTGCATGGGAAAAAAGTTCTGGGCAAGGGCGAGATCATCCCATCCGTCTCCGTCGAAGTCCGCGAAGGCCATTCCGAAAATGGGCGCGGTCTGGGCAAGGCGTGGGAATTTCTTAAACGTGAAGGTTCCCTTGCCCGAGTTGATGAGAAAACCGGATGCAAGCTCGTTAATCTCGAGCTTGCGCGCGCGGTTGAGGATTTCGGGCTGGTAGATCTCGGAAAGTCCGGCTTGGGCAAAGGCATGAAAGGTCTGGAATTTGTTTGCGAGACTCGGGATTGCACGGGTCGAGCAACTCTTCCCCCGGACGGGATAGACATGTCCGTTTTCCTTGCACGCTTCCACAAATCGCGACTTGCCCGACCCATCGACGTCTCCCCAGTAAGCAAAGTACGGATTCTCGGATGAGGCGCGGTACTTGGTGTTCAAGCCCATGTTTCCGACCGCATAGTCGAGGTCCCCGTCGTTATCGAAGTCGGCATGGGCGACCGATGTCCACCAACCCAAACGGTTTGCCGTTCCCGCTTCCTGGGTACGATCGACCAGTTTGCCTTTTTCGTTTTTCCAGAACTCGACCGGTCCCCATTCCGTGGTCAGTACGAGATCGGACCAACCGTCACCATCGAAGTCGCTCCAGAGGGAAGAGGTGACCATGCCGGTATTCCTGAGACCCGGGGCAAGGGCATCGGTAACACCCGCAAATTTACCACCCTGGTTCAGAAGGAGCGAACTGCTCGGGATCTCCGGGTATTTCCCCCGGGTTACCCGTCCGCCCACGAACAGATCGAGATCACCATCGCGGTCAAAATCGCAAGCGGAAACGGTTCCCCCGCTATCGCGCAGGTTGGGGGTATTGGCCAAGCCGATCGCGAACTCGCCCTTGCCATCGTTGAGATAGAGACGATCGCGCAGGTAGAGCGGCAAAAGGTTCGGGGCATAGCCTCCCGAGACGACGTAAAGATCGAGGTCACGATCGGAATCCGCATCGAAGAAGAGCGCTCCCATATCCTCGAAGGGAAGAACTTCCGATGCCTCGAAAAAATTTTGTGGTCGCCTGGAGAATTCCCCCTTTCCCGAGGCAATGAGCAAGCTGGGCGCGGATCCGCTCCCTTGGCCAAGGAAGAGATCGGAATCCCCATCGCCATCGACGTCTCCGGCCGCCATGCCGGGCCCAAGTCGGGAAGGCCGGTAAGGGAGCAAGGGCTGAATGGCATAGTCGTCGAGAACGTTTTCCTTGTGCGACGGAGCATCGGCGAAGACTTCCCCAACCGGTCCGAACACGGGGCTTCGGGCAAGCTCTTCCTTGAGGAACGCTCCCTTGGCGGGTTGCCGGATAACAAATCTTTTGTTCACAGCCAAGTTTTCGAATTCCTGAACTTCTCCCCTTGGCCAGGTAACCTTCAAGCGCTCGATCTTGCGGGCCTTTCCGAGCCCGAAATGAAGGACGGGAGAATTGGCGGAAGCATAGCCTTGGGAGGAAGCGAGCGTCCTCCAATGACTGCCCAGTTCCGTGACCACTTGCACTGTGGCACCGATCCCCCAGCGGTTACGATCCGTACCTTCCAAACGAACGCTGACCGAGGAACCGGTGGACGAGTTGTTCCGGTAAAGCCGGTAGGGAGTATCCATGGAGGCGACGGCCGCGTCGAGGTCACCATCACGATCAAAATCGGCCAGAGCCACGCCAAAACTCACCCCGAAATCGGCAAAACCCCATTTTTGGGAAACCTGCTCGAATGCCAAACCGCCCAAGTTTTTGAAGACGAAGTTCTCATCCTTCTTGGGCGGAACCTTCTTCCAGAATTCGCTCTTCTCCTGATCGGTCTTCAATGCATTCGCCTGGTTGAGCAAATCCGAATTCGTACGGTCCTGAGTCATTCCGTTCGTACCGAGCAGGTCGATCCAGCCATCGTTATCGAAATCTCCGAACTTGACCGACCAGGTCCAGTCCGTCCCAGCCAAGCCGGCCATTTGTCCGACCTCGAGAAATGCCTTGCCTCCGGTATTGAGAAAAAGGCAGTTCCTCATGTATTGCCGGGGGTATGCAGTCCGGAGGAACCACCCGTCCTTTTCCATGTCCCCCATCCCGATCTTGGATTTGTAATGATTCGAGCCCGCCATGTCCGTGGTCATGATATCGAACCAGCCGTCGTTGTTAACGTCGCCCTGATCGATACCCATGGAAAACCAAGGAACGTGGGGGAGAACCTCCTTGGTCATGTCGCGAAAGCCCTTTCCTTGCTCGTTCCGGTAGAGACGGTCGGGACCAAAGAAATCATTGGCCAGATAGAGATCGGGCCAACCGTCCCGGTCGTAATCGAACCAGACTGCGGACAAGCCTTCGTCGGCGCCCTCGATCCCCAATTCCTTGCCGACCTCCTTGAACCGTCCGTTTTCGTTGCGGTAGAACAGATCGTATTCCCCGGCCCGGACGGCCCGGGCTTTTTCGGTCGGGTGATGGACTAGGTTGAAGACCTCACGGAACTTCTCCTCCACCTCGAACCGGCCGTTGGAAAACTTGCCTTCCACTTTAAATCCAGATTCCGAAATTGGTTTGTCGGTCAGCCGGTTGGTCACGAGATAGGCATCGAGGTCACCGTCCCGGTCGTAATCGACAAAGGCCATCTGGACGCTTGCCCCGATACGGTCCAGACCGAGGGATTCGGAAACTTCTTTGAATTTGCCCTTGCCCAAATTCTTCAGGACCAGATTACGGTCACCGGTCCCGGCCACGAACAGGTCGAGCATGCCGTCCCCGTCAATATCGACGAAACCACAACCCACCGCCCAATGATTGGAAAAAAGCTTGGAGAGTCCGACCTTGGCCGTAACGTCCTCGAACTTGAATCCACCCAGGTTACGGAACAAACGATGCCCCCCGTACGGATGAGCGAAGAACAAATCGTCCCAGCCGTCCCCGTCGAAATCGCCCGCACAGACTCCCCGGGCATGGCGCCGGGTCACGAAAAAGGGATTTTTCTTGAGGGGATCCTTCGAACCGTCCTGCTTTTCCAGAACGAATCGCACACCACTCTCTGATTCGGAAACCCCGGAAAACAAAGTCTTGGCATTTTTATCCGCCACCCGTCTTGCCAGTGGAAACTCCTTCAGTTCCTTTGGATTCCCCAAAAGACTGGTTTCCCATTGAAAACACGTAAAAACAAGACCTAGGAGGAGGAGCTTAACCTGTGTGCAAGGCATGAAAGGAAGTGAAGATTTTCATCGACTAACCATCAAGGATAAAATTTGGTGAAACTTCGCCCCCTATTTCTCGTTTACCCTTTCTAACAGTAACCCAAAACCCAAGGAGAAAATTCATATGAAAAAGTTTCTAACCATTTTGGCCACAGTCATGCTCGCCTGCGGATTGAACGCCAAGCCCGAAAGACCTGAACGCGAAGGCGGCAAAAAAGGCGGACCGCCCGAAGGACGCCCTTCCCGTGAAGAAGTCATGAAGAAGTTCGACAAAGACGGTGACGGCAAGCTCAGCGAGGATGAAAAAGCCGAGTTGCGCAAAGCGATGGCAAACAGAGGAGGTCGTCCGGGAGGCCGCCGCCCACCGCCGGAACTCATGAAGAAGTTCGACAAGGATGGCGATGGCAAGCTCAGCGAGGATGAAAAAGCCGAGTTGCGCAAGGCCATGGAGGCACGCCGCAAGGAATTCATTGCAAAGTTCGACAAGGACGGTGACGGAAAGTTGAATGAGGAAGAAAGAAAAGCCGCCATGGCAGCCCGCCCGAAACCAGGCGAAGGCAAACCCGGCGGAAAGCCAGGTGGTCCCGGCGGAAAAAAAGGCAAAGGGAAAAAGGAAGGCGGAAAGAAGAAAAAGGAAGCCGAACCCGAATCCTGATTGATTCTTCAATTGTTTTTTAAAAAGAGCCTCCTCAGGGGGGCTCTTTTTTTTGATTTCTTTAAAGAATGAAACCGAAAATCCTTCACCCCGTCATCATCTTGCGTTAGGTTTCATATCATGAGTGAAGATATCCCCAGCCTGATAGACGACATGGCAAGGAAAGCCAAGCAGGCTTCCCTTGAATTGGCCGCCTCAACCACTTCCGACAAGGATGGAGCCCTGCAGTCCATTGCCCGCGGACTCGAGTCCAACCGAAAGTTTCTGCTCGAAGAAAATCAAAAGGATATCGATGCGGCCGAGGAAAACGGATTGAGCGAAGCCATGGTAGACCGTCTGCGCCTGACTCACGAAAGAATAGACGGCATGGTCCAGGGCTTGCGCCAACTGATCGGTCTCCCGGATCCCGTCGGGATGGTCATGGAGGAAAAGAAGCGTCCGAACGGGTTGAATATCCAAAAAGTCAGAACCCCCATCGGGGTAATCGGGATCATATACGAATCCCGCCCCAACGTAACGATCGACTGTGCCGGACTTTGCTTGAAATCGGGCAATGCCTCGATCCTCCGCGGGGGGAAGGAATCCCTGAATTCCAACCGCGCCCTCGCCTCCATCATCGGGCAATCCTTGGCCAAGTCATCCATTCCCGAGGACTCCGTTCAACTCGTTCCCACCATCGATCGGGAAGCCCTCAACCATTTGCTCACCCTCGACGAATACGTTCATTGCATCATCCCGCGCGGGGGGGAAGGCCTGATTCGCTTTGTTGCCGAAAACAGCAGGATTCCCGTCATCAAGCACTACAAGGGTGTCTGCAATCTTTTCGTGGACGCAGAAGCCGACCTTGACATGGCCAGGCAAATCGCGGTGTCCGCAAAATGCGGGCGACCAGGCGTGTGCAATGCGATCGAGAACTTGGTCGTGGATGAGAAAATTGCCAGTGAGTTCCTGCCCGCGTGCGCGAGGGAACTCGTCGAGCAGGGATGCGAACTTTTGGTCGATGGAAAAGCCGATGCCATCCTTGGGGATTTTCCCACCAAGCCGGCCACGGATGAGCACTACGACGAGGAATTCCTCGACCTCCGCCTGTCGATCAAGGTCGTGGACTCACTCGACGATGCCATCTCCTTCGTCAACCGGTTCGGGAGTGGCCACAGCGAATCCATCATCACCGCAAACAAGGAACGGGCCGAGCGGTTTTTACGGGAAGTGGATGCCTCCTCGGTCTACTGGAACGCAAGTACGCGCTTTACCGACGGGTTTGAATTTGGCTTGGGAGCGGAGATCGGAATCTCCACCGACCGCCTTCATGCGCGGGGTCCGATGGGGCTTGAGGAACTTTGTACCTACAAGTACTTGGTGACCGGAAACGGGCAATGGAAGTAGCCCGGACATTGAGCCCCGCAACGAATACAAGAGAATGAGCGACCTCCTTATTACCGGGGGGAGGGTCGTGAACGAAGGACGGTCCTCGGAGCAAGACGTCCTTGTCCGGCAAGGAAGAATCGAACGGATCGACTCCTCGATTTCCCCACCCTCGCCTTCCTGCAAAGTCATCGATGCATCAGGCAAACTGGTCTTGCCCGGACTGATCGACGACCAGGTTCATTTTCGCGAGCCCGGACTGACCCACAAGGCATGCATACGAACCGAATCCCGGGCAGCCGTGGCCGGAGGAATCACTACTTTTTTCGAAATGCCCAATGTCTCTCCCCCGACCTTGGACATGGAACGACTGGAGGAAAAGTGTGCCATCGCGGCCCAAGACTCGGTCGCCAACTACGCTTTTTTCCTTGGGGCAAGCAACGAGAACGTCGAGGTCATCAAGACAGCCGATCCAACCAGGATTGCGGGAATCAAAGTCTTCATGGGTTCCTCGACCGGAAACATGCTGGTGGACGAGGAAGAGGTCTTGGAAAAGATCTTCCGCCATGCGCCGGCGACCATTGCCACCCATTGCGAGCACACCCCGACCATTCTTGAAAACGAGGAGGCGGCCCGGAGGAGGTTCGGGGACGAAGTTCCCTTTTCCGAGCACCCGAAGATCCGTTCGCGCGAGGCTTGCCTGCGCTCCTCAAGCCTGGCGGTGGAATTGGCCAAGCGGGAAGAGGCCAGGCTTCACGTCCTGCATATTACGACCGCGGAAGAATTGTCCTTGTTCGAGCCCGGACATGATCGAATCACCGCAGAGGCCTGCGTTCATCACTTGTGGTTCGAACAATCGGGCTATGAAGAACTCGGTTCCCTGATCAAGTGCAACCCTGCAATCAAGTCGGCGAATGACCGTGCCGCCATCCGTCAAGCGGTAGCCGATGGAAGAATCTCCGTCCTCGCAACCGATCATGCCCCACACACTTGGGAGGAAAAGCAAGCGAGCTATTTCAACGCGCCGTCCGGACTTCCCCTCGCCCAGCACAGCCTTCTTCTGATGCTTGAAATGGCGAAGGAAGGATGCTTCCCGATCGAGACAGTGGTCGAACGGGCTTGCCATGCTCCAACCCGCATCTTCGACGTTCAGGATCGTGGATTCCTGCGCGAAGGCTATTGGGCGGACTTGGTGATTGTCGATCCGGAGAAGGAAACGGTCGTGGACGAAAGCGATCTTTTCAGCCAGTGCGACTGGTCGCCTTTTTCCGGAACACGCTTCTCCCACTCGGTAGACCTGACCATGGTTTCCGGTCAAGTGGCCTATTCGGAAGGCAAGCCAACGGACGGGCATCAAGGCATGCGGGTAGAATTCGCAAGCCTGCGAAGGTAGGAAAGCCTACGCCCTACTTAATCACTTCGAAGAAAACAAGGGCGGTTACCAATCCACCCATGAAAAGAGCGAAGATCAGCAGGATGATCCATTTGCGCCATGGAGAAGGCTTTTTAACCCGGTTTCCTCCCCCCATCCGCCGAAGTTGCATTTGAAGGTTGAGCATACGATCGGAGATCTCCTCTTCTTCTTCACGAACCTCATCCAGGGCAGGATCGGTAATCCCGGCGGCCATCACGGCACGGCCGAGTCCTGCAAAAGCTTCGGGCAATCCTTCCCCGCTTCCTCCCGCCTTCAATTTCTCCACCTCCGACCAGGCTTCCTCGATCTCCTCGTCCCGGAGGCCTGACTCGAATGCCTGCCTCCCGATCAATTCGGGAAAGGTTTCGCGCTTGGCTCTCAATTGAGCCATCTCCTCCTCCATCTCGTCGTAGGACGGAGGCTTGAAATCATCTTCGCGATAATTGGAAAAAGCATGAGCTGGTTGTTCCTCTTTTGCCTCGGCAACAACCGCCTCCGCCCCGTCGGGGCTCAACTCGCTCTCGGATGATACGGTTTCTTCCGGGGCTACCGATTCAGTCGCCGTTGGTTCCGGTTCACTGGCGGTGACAACTTCCTCTACGGGAGCCTCTGCCGCCTTGGGTGGCGGAGCCACGATCCCTGCCTCCGCCCAAACCGGATGATGCAGTGGATGCCAATCTGTCATGCCGTCCCGCCATGCCGGGGTGGCGGAGTCCAAGTCACCGGAGACCAGACGGGCGGCAATCCGAGGCAACCCGAAAGGCCCCTCCTGTTTTCCATTTTGAAAAAGATAGATTTGCATGACTCTCAGGGTAACCAAGGATATTTTGAAAAGTCAGGCGATCTTTTTTCCAGAAAAGCTTTTTTTCCTTCCGCTCCTTCCTCCGACAAATAATAAAGCAAAGTCGCGTTTCCGGCCAATTCCTGAATTCCCGCCTGGCCGTCGCAATCCGCATTGAACGCGGACTTCAGGCAACGAATCGCCAACGGGCTTTTGGCCAAAACTTCCTCTGCCCACTTCAGCCCTTCCTCCTCCAGTCGGTCAACGGGGACAACTTCATTGACCAAGCCCATCCGGAGCGCTTCCTCGGCATTGTACTGCCGGCAGAGGTACCAAATTTCACGGGCTTTCTTGTGCCCGACTATCCGGGCCAAGTAACCGGAACCGAACCCACCGTCGAAACTCCCGACCTTGGGACCGGTTTGGCCAAAAATCGCGTTGTCGGCCGCAATGGTCAGGTCACACACGACGTGCAAGACATGACCTCCGCCGATGGCGTAACCGGCGACCAAGGCGATCACGACCTTGGGCATGGAACGAATCAATTTTTGCAAATCAAGTACGTTGAGACGGGGCACTCCTCCGTCATCGACGTATCCGGCTTGCCCACGCACGCTTTGGTCCCCTCCGGAACAGAAGGCATACTTCCCATCGGAATGAGGCCCCGCTCCGGTCAGAAACACTACACCGATCGAGGAGTCCTCGCGGGCATCGAGGAAGGCCTCGTACATTTCGCTGACCGTCTTGGGACGAAAAGCGTTCCTCTTCTCCGGACGGTTGATCGTGACTTTGGCCACTCCATCCCTCTTCTCGTAAACAATATCCTCGAACTGCCCAAATACTTCCCAGGTCATCCTTGTTCATCCTCCTTTGCCACTTCCACCCCGGAATCTTCCGTTTTCACGAGACCGGGATCGACTGCCCTTCCTTGTTCGCCCCATTTTTCACGCAGGTACATGCGTTCCTCCTTCCAGTCGGCAAAGGGCTTGCCTCGCAGTGAAAGCAATTCGTCAAGGGGTTGATCACCGGTCTTGCTCTTGTCTTTTTCGGTCATGGATAAAGTCTCCGCACACTCCAACCGTTTGGTTCGACCCGTTCAAACAAAAAGCGGTCGTGCAACCGATGCGGTCCGCCTTGCCAAAACTCCACCGTCTCGGGCTTCAAGGCCAAGCCTCCCCAATAAGGAGGCCTGGGAGGATCATCACCATATTTCTCGCGGGCCTCGATGAAAGCCTTCTCCAAAGTCTCCCGGGAATCCAAATCCTCGCTCTGCCTGGATGCCCAGGCACCAAGTTTGCTGAAGTAAGGGCGCGAACGGAAATACTCTTCCGTCTTGGATTCTTCAAACTTCTCAACCTTTCCGGTTATCATCACCTGTCTCTGCATGGCAAACCATGGGAAGTGCATACTGGCCGAAGGGCTATTCCCCAACTGAACGGCTTTTCTGCTCTTGAAATTGGTATAGAAGACAAAACAGTCATCCACCATACCCTTGAGCAAGACCGCCCGGGCTACGGGTCTGGACTCCTCGTCCACGGTGGCCAGGCTGCAAGCATTGGAATCGGGAATGCCAGCCCCGGCAGCCTCCTCCAACCAGAGGGAGAATTGCTCCAAGGGACAGTCCTTCAAATCGCTCTTGCGCAAAGGGACAGAGTCATACTCCTCCCTCATCTCGCTCAATTGTTCGTTCCAATCGGTCATTTCAAAACCTTGAATCCGAGTTTGGGCATTTGGCAATGGAAAAGAGCCTGCTTCATTCCTCCATTGCCCGCAGAACGTTATCCCCGGCTTTGCTCGGTTGCGCATTTTCCCGTATTTTTTTCCGAGCCCTCACGTTCCACCTGATCAGCTTAATCGCCAAATACCCTCGGAAACTTTTGCGAAACCAATGAAGTTCGCGAACCGGCTCGACCCGGGAAGACCATTTTTCCTTGTAGTCGTAGTTACCGGGCAGAAAATCAACCATGCAACCGTCCTCCCATGCTTGCCGAAGGTTGGAAACAAGCAACTGCTTGCCGGGTGAATATTTTGCATAGGCTTTGTCAAAGGCCAAGTGGTGAACCCCGAGACAACCCGCATCAAGCAAGTCGATTTGCCAGGCAATGGGCCGGTCGTCCAGGCGCATGACGGAAACCCGGACTCTCCCCGATTTCGCCAATTCAGGAAGCAACTCGAAGAAGAAACCCCGCTTTCCACGAATCGAATAAAGACCTGCTCCTTCCTTGCTTTTCCACGATTCCACTTCAACGAGGCAGGTTGCAGGCATGATTGCCCGGACGTCCTCGAAGGAATCGACGGTCTCGATCGCAACATTACCTTGCTCGGCCAGCTTGCGTTGATCGTATCGCAGTGACTTTCGGCTTTTCGCACCCAGTCTTTCGCCCAGAAAATCCTCGAAATTCCTGTCATCGACCGGGGGCTCGATCAAGGCGGTTTTCCTAGGCATCCTGGCAAGTGTGAGAAACTTGCCCTGCTGCGTTTCCGGCTCGAGAATTTCTTGCCAAAAGGAATTGCGCATCAGGGGAACCCAACAAAACAAAAAGCCTTTGAGCTGAGCCTTCATCCCTTTGACCAATGCTTTCGCGCCCTCCGGGGTCGCAACGGGATCGAAATAATTGGCCTCGTCGTAGACGAAGGGCCAGAGCCCTTTGGATCCGAGCAAACCCGGGCGCTCGACAAAGGGCCAAAACCCGTCGAGCCTGCCCTGCCCCGTTCGGGCCAACAGAAGGAATGGACGAATCTCATCCGGTTGCCGGGCAAGCCAAGCAATGAGCCATTCCGGAGAAAAGTACGGGTTTCGAATGGTCGCCCGGTCATGCAATTCTTCCAATTCCGAGCGGAACTCCGAAGAGGTGGGATCTTTTTCGATAAAAATCGACAACTCACCAGTATCCGCGGAATTCTCGCGAACCTGATTTCCTGACTTCACTCAGGTCAGGCGTTCAAGTTCGAGAAGTCCTCGAACTCCGCCCGGAACCCGCCATCCACGCCCCGGCAAAGCACAGCCACCGCATCATGGGAATGAAGGGACTCGAAGTGCGAGCAAACGACGCGGAAGTCAATGATTCGAGGCTCCTCGTTCAGTTGGGCGAAAAGCAAACGGGCAGCATCCTCGACGAATTTGACCTTGGCCCCGTTCAGTTCGGCAAAGGCTTGCTCGTCTTCCCGCCGGACCATGACCTGGGTCTCCGTACTGAGGCCGCTTATGCAAAGGTCGCGCAAATCAAGAAGAGAGATTTCCTTGTCAGGATGAACCTCAACGCTGATTCGAGCCTTGCTTCGTTGGGAATGGGGAATGGCAAGGAGGTTTCTCTTTTCCCTGGCATGCTCGGAAAGTTCCGAGGCGCAGGGACAGGCAGAGGAATAAACGAAGTCAAAGTGTATGATTTTGCGAACCCTGTCCGCGCAATCGATGATGCCTTCGAAACAACAGTCGTAGAACTGAAAACCCTGCAAACCGCTGCGCAGGCTTTCCTGTAACATGGGGTAAGAAAAGTTCGCCTTCAGGCGGGCTTCCTTCGAATCGAGCTTTTCCTTGTACTCCCGGAGAATCCTAGCCAAAATTTCGGGGGAAAAAGTTTCTTTCTTGTATTCGTAAAAGATGCGGATGATGCGGGACATGTTGATCCCTTTTTTGTCCGCCTCGAGGCTAACGGTACCGGTAACCGAGGTCTCGATGTTCAGGGCTTCCCCGTCCGGGCCGACAAACCCCAGGGGCAAGCGAAACCCCGAAATGCCCACTTGAAGAATGGGAACCCGCGCTCCCTCGAGACCGGCCGCACCGGAGTTTTGCACGTCGGGAAGGGAATCCCGGTAGGCAGGAGTAACCTCGAAATTCTCGTCGTACTCGCGGCGCAATTCGTGAGGTTTGTCGGGTTGAGTGTCCATGTCGAAAAATTATGTCAAAAATTCTGCCGAAGGCAAACTCACTTCGCCTTGCCTTGGTTGGCGACCGCCTCCATGGCCTTGGCAACTTTGTCCGGATCGCCGAGATACTGGCGGTTGATTGGCTTGAGATTCTCGTCCAATTCGTAGACCAAGGGCATGCCGGTCGGTACGTTCATGCCGAGAATATCCTCCTCGGATACCTCGTCCAGATACTTGATCAGAGCACGGAGGGAATTGCCGTGGGCGGCAATGAGGACGTTCTTGCCCTTCCTGATTTGGGGAGCAATGGTCGATTCCCAAAGAGGAAGAAAACGGGCTACCGTATCCTTGAGGCACTCGGTGAGTGGAATATCCGATTCGTCCAAGCCGGCGTAGCGCCGGTCCTTGCCTGCATACCCGTCGTCGTCCTTCGACATGGGCGGGGGCGGAATATCGTAACTGCGGCGCCAGACAAGAACCTGCTCATCCCCATGCTTCTCGGCAGTTTCAGCCTTGTTGAGCCCTTGCAGGGCCCCGTAGTGACGCTCGTTCAGCCGCCATTCGCGATGAACGGGAATCCAGACCTGATCCATCTCGGTGAGGGCCAACCAAAGGGTCCGGATGGCCCGGGTAAGAAGCGAGGTGTAGGCGACGTCGAAGGCAAACCCGGCCTCCTTCATTTGACGACCGGCCTCGCGGCCTTCGCTCTCACCCTGCTCGGTCAGGCTGACGTCGTGCCAGCCGGTGAAGCGGTTATCGAGGTTCCACTGGCTTTCGCCGTGTCGAAGCAATACTAATTTGTGCATGATTGAAAAAAGTTAGCCTTCCACAATAGGGGATTTCTCCCCCCTCGTCACGACTATATTGCAGTCATAGCCATGAGGGAAACGCTCAAAAGGACTCCCAAGATCCAATGGAATAATTGAAAAGCAATTTTGAAGCCCCCGAACGCAGAAAGTATTTCCAGCCACCAACGGCAGAATCGTACAGGTGAGAACAAGTGGTCTTTTTTGTCCGCGTCCAGCCTCCTTCCTTTCCGTAAATCATCCCGTAAACCTCGCGCGACGTCCTCCAAGATTTCCTCCGGTTCGTCTATAATCCTTGAATATCCCTTGTTTTAGAATAACGATATCAAACATGTTCGGAAGGCTTCTTCTTCTTTTTATCTTCGTTCCCATCATCGAGCTCTACCTGCTCGGGCTTTTGATTGGCCGCATCAATTTGATGCCTACGATTGGACTCATCGTCTTGACGGGTTTCTTCGGGGCTGCGCTTGCCCGTTGGCAGGGGCTCTCCACCATGAGAAAGATCCGGGAGGAAATGAGACAAGGACGGGCGCCTGCTCAGGAACTCGTCGAGGGAGTGATGATCCTGATCGGCGGCATCGCTTTGATGACTCCGGGAATTTTGACCGACTTGTTCGGTTTTGCCATGCTTCTTCCCGGCATCCGGACATCCATTGCCCGAAAACTCAAGGGAAGCCTCGTGCAATCGGTGACTGCCGGCACCTCCGACCGCTCAAAGGGGTCTGGAAACCAGGACGACGACGTCATAGACATTTAGATCCCGTCTCCGGCTTTATGATCAAGGTGTTGAAAATCTGGATATCCAAGGGTCATGACTTCAAGGGACGGCATGGCAAAGGCCGCATGAATTTCGAGACGAAGAACTGCGACAAGGTCGAGTTAGTCGCCGGACGGGGAATCAAGGGAGACCGTTTTTTCAATCACAAGCCGGATTTCAAAGGTCAAATCACCTTTTTCTCCGAGGAGGTTGCCGGACAACTCGAGAAGGAACTCGAACTGCCGGCAGTGGACCGTTCGGCCTTCCGGAGGAATGCCCTGGTCAGCGGAGTCGACCTCAATGAACTGGTTGGTCGAAAGTTTTCGATCGGCAGCATCGAATTTTCGGGAAGCGAAGAATGCGCTCCTTGTTACTGGATGGACGAGGCGATCGGTCCGGGAGCTCACGAATGGCTCAAGGGACGGGGTGGTTTGCGTTGCCGGATACTTAACGGCGGAGAACTGAGCCTGGGGGAGAAGAAATTATCAATCGGAGACGGATTGTGAAGCTTCCTCCCTTGGTTCCGGTTTCCGAAGTCCGGGCTCTTCTCGAATCCATCCTTGTCCGCCCGGAAACGGTTTCCATACCCCTCGATGAGGCGTCGGGAAAGACATTGGCCGAACCCATCACGGCCGACCGGGACGGTCCACCCTACGACCGGGTGATGATGGATGGCTATGCCTTGCGGGCAAAGGATTCGAAGCACGGAGGCTTCGAACTGACCGGAACAAGCGTAGCCGGTTCCGCCCTTGCGAAACTTGGGAACGAGCCCGGCGTTGCAGTCGAAGTCATGACCGGGGCAATCCTGCCGGTTGGAGCCGATGCGGTCGTACCCTACGAATGGACGGTGCGGGAGGGCTCGAGAATCAAACTGCTTGAAGGTTTTGCCGTCGAACAGGATCAGTTCATTCATTTTCAGGGATCGGATTACAAGGACGGGGACGTCCTGACCGAAGGAGGAACTTCAATCGGCCCGGTGGAAACGGCCATCGCGGCAACTTGCGGACACCTGACGGTCAAGGTTTCAAGGCCACCGAAAATTGCAATCCTCTCAACCGGAGACGAATTGGTCCCCATTTCCGAGACCCCGAAGGAACATCAGTTACGCCAATCAAACGCGAGCGCAATTCAATCGACCTTGGCTTTGGCGGGGTTTCCTCCGGAATACTCGAGCCATTTGACCGACGAGGCCAAGACCGAAGCCGAACGGCTCACCGCCTGTATCTCTTCCCACGAGATCACCGTAATTTCGGGCGGGGTATCGAAAGGGACCAGAGACTGGATTCCCGGGGCGCTTGACCATTGCGCCAAGAGGCTTTTTCACGGCGTAGCCCAGAGTCCCGGCAAACCATTCGGCGTTTGGACGGCGGGAGACCGCACGATCTTCGCCCTCCCCGGCAACCCGGTTTCCACAATCGTCGGAGCAACCCGCTGGGTCGTTCCCTTTTTGCAGGCAAGGACCTCGGGGATTTGGCCAACGCCACCCAAAATCCTCCCGTCGGACAACGTTGAAAACCGAACGGAGATGACGCGATTTCATCCCGTCAGGCTGATTGAAGGCAACAAGGCGGAACCCGTGAAAATCAGGAATTCAGGTGACTTTGCCAACCTCGTGGCCACAAATGGCATTCTCGAAATTCCACCGAACAGCGTAAAGATCGAACCATCAACCCCCCTGCCCTATTTCCCATGGACTCCTTGAACCCCGAATTATCTCACCTCGATGAAAAAGGTTTGCCCAAAATGGTCGACGTTTCGGCAAAACCGGAGACCAACCGCAGGGCCGAAGCCGAGGCCATCGTGACCTTTCCCGAAGAGGCTTGGGCAAAGCTTGCAAAGAACGGTTTCACCACGAAGAAGGGGGCCATCTTCGACGTTGCCATCACTGCGGGAACCATGGCCTTGAAGAAAACTTCCGAGACCATTCCTTTTTGCCACCCCATTCCGATTGACGGCTCATCCATCTCCATCGCCCCTGACGAAAACAAACGGGCCTTGATTGTCCGTTGCTCGGTCAAGACCACCGCCCGCACGGGTGTGGAAATGGAGGCCATGACGGGAGCTTCGGCGACCGGGTTGACCCTTTACGACATGACGAAAAGCCTTGAACTCGGCATTGAGATCAGTTCCGTGCGCCTGCTTTCGAAAACCGGAGGGAAATCCGATTTCAAGAGCAAGAATGACTGACTGCGAAATATACGGACTGGTTCTGGCCGGTGGATTCAGCAAACGAATGGACCGGGACAAGGCGAACTTGGTTTACCCGTTCAACGACCAACCCCAGTGGGAAGTCACGGCCGAATGCATCCGGCCTTTTTGCAGGGAAGTCTTCCTCTCGGTTCGGGATGGACAGCATCTCGATGGATTGGGCGAAGGATCGCCCGAAACGATAGGCGACCGCGGCTCCAGTCAAGGCCCGTTTTCCGGATTCCTAAGCGCCATGGAACGGGTCCCCGACCAAGCTCTTCTCGTGGTCGCGTGCGACTTGCCATTGCTCACCGGTTCGATCCTGAGGGAAATGATCGGGCATCGCGGATCGGCCGAGGCCATTGCCTTCAAAAGTTCGAGCGACGGCTTGCCCGAACCCCTTTGCGCCCTTTACGAACCGGCTATGCTCGAGGTATGCCGGACCGCAGCCCATAACGGCGCCCGATGCCCGAGAAAGCTCCTCATCCAAAATGCAACCTCCGTAGAGTTGCTTGATCTGCCCAGACCGGATGCGCTCGACAATGCCAACACCCCGGAGGATTTTGCTCGACTAAGCCGCATGCTCGAACAAAGGAAGACGATCGCATGAAAATAACGGTTCTTTATTTCGGTCAACTCAAGCAACAAGCCGGCACGGCCAGTGAAACCTTGGAGATGGATGATGCGCCCGTAGCCGAACTGTACCGGCAACTGAAGAAAAGGCATGGACTATCGATGCCTTTCGAAAACCTTCGGGCGGCCCGCAACGAGACGTTTTGCAAAGGAACGGAAGCCATTCGGGCTGACGACGTCATCGCCTTCATGCCCCCCATGTCAGGAGGTTGATCATTCGCTTCTCACTGTCAGAGGATTCCATCGATCCGGTTACTTTGCGCAAGGACTTGCCCCGCTTGGATGCAGGAGGGTATTGTTCGTTCGAAGGCTGGGCCCGGGATAACAACTTGGGAAAAACAGTGAAGGAACTGACCTACGAAGCTTACGTTCCTTTGGCCTTGAAACAGGGTGAAGCCGTCATCCGGGAGACTCTCGAGCGTTTCGAAATCCTCGACGCTTCGGCTTGCCATCGGACGGGAAGCCTCTCACCCGGCGACCTGGCCGTGTGGATCGGGGTTTGCTCCGCCCATCGGGCAGCAGCATTCGAGGCCTGCCGATACTTGATCGACCGGATCAAGGAAACCGTGCCGATATGGAAATTCGAAGCGTACTCCGACGGCACCAGCGAATGGCTCGACCCGACCGCCTGTGGTTGCGCAAAAACACAAACCTGAAGGAATGACGGCTACCATCGATTCGCTCAAGCGCCCGCTCAAGGATTTGCGGGTATCGATTACCGACCGTTGCAACCTGCGTTGCCAATATTGCCTGCCCGAAGAATTGCTCGGTCCCGGCTTTGCCTTTTCCCCGAGGGAAGAAGTTCTGACCTACGAGGAAATCAACAGGATCGTCGATGCCTTTTTGGCACTGGGGATCCGGAAGGTTCGAATAACCGGGGGGGAACCACTTCTTCGACGGGACGTCAGCGACCTTGTCAGGCTCTTGCGCAAGACGGGACCCGAACTTGATCTGGCCATCACGACGAACGGGCTGAAACTCGACGAGCACCTTCAGTCGCTCCGCGAAGCCGGCCTTGACCGCCTCAACGTCAGCCTCGATGCGATCGATCCGCAAATCGGCCGAAAAATAGCCGGCCGGCCATTGGACACCGAAAAAATCTGGGCAGCGGTGATTCGGGGGCAGGCGATGGGTTTTCGAGTCAAGCTCAACACCGTGATCAAAAAGGGCGTGAACGATTGTCAGGTTCTCCCTTTGGTCGAAAGATGCCGGAAAGACGGCATCGAGCTCCGGTTCATCGAATACATGGACGTGGGTACGAGCAACGGATGGGATCTCCAAGAGGTAGTGACGGCGAAGGAGATTCAAGAGAGAATCGGCCTGCATTATGCCCTGAGCCCCCAAGCCCTCGACAGTGGCGGAGAAACCGCCAGGCGCTATCGCTATGACGACGGACAAGGCGTGGTCGGCTTCATCAATTCAATCAGCCAGCCTTTTTGCCAAGGTTGCAACCGGGCCCGCATTTCGGCAACCGGTGATCTCCACACCTGCCTTTTCGCCAATTCCGGGCATCCGCTCAAACATTGGTTGCGCGAAGAAAAACTGGACACGAAGGCCCTTGCGGACAGGATTGGGAAAGTTTGGGGAGGAAGATCCGACCGATACTCCGAAGTTCGAACATCCCGTGCCTCCGCTTCCTCATCCCGGACAGAAATGTGGCAAATCGGCGGCTGACCCCTGAACAAACCCTCAGGGATTGCGGGGTGGTCAATCCTCTTCCCCGGACAACTCCTCGACCTGGCTCATCAAGGCATCCCTGAACTCGGGTCCGAGGCCTTCCCTCCGGGCGATTTCCACGTAAAATGGGACATGATCGTCTTGTTCGAGAGCCTTCAGCGCAATGTTGTGAAAGGGATCGACTGCCTCAATGAAATAAGTTTGCTCACCGAAAGAAAGGGTGATTCCGGAATCGCTTCGAAAAATCGCCAAACGGCTATGTGAATCGTCTTTCAATGCAAAACCAAGTATAACGATCAGGCATGCGGATCAACAACCATCATACTCGTTGCCAAATCCTCGAGTAGCCATAATCTTTCGCATTTCATGCTTTTCTTTCCCTACCAGGATGACAACCCGACCCGCACCTTCCCCATTGTAAACTGGCTCCTTCTCGCTCTCAATCTTTGGGTATTTCTCGCTTGGCAACTGCCCTTGGAACGAAATGAGTTGGAAGCCTACTTCTCCATCTTCGGTTTCACCCCCGACTCGTTCTTCGGTCAACTTTCCGATCCCGATCCGAAAGAAATGGCATGGGAATGGTGTACGGTATTCACTTCGACGTTCAGTCACGGAGATATCTTTCATCTTTTGGGAAACATGCTTTTCCTCTACCTGTTCGGTGACAACCTCGAGGACGCGATGGGGAAGATCAGGTATTTGCTTTTCTATCTTTGTTGTGGACTGCTTGCCGCCTTGGCCCAAGGCTTGGCGGACCCCGACTCGTCGATCCCGATGGTGGGGGCATCGGGAGCGATTTCGGGGGTCATGGCAGGCTATCTTCTCATCTATCCACGGGCAAACGTGCGCTTCTTCTACTGGCTGTTCATTTTTATCGGAACGATTTGCCTGCCCGCTTATCTGCTCCTGGGCTTTTGGCTTTTCACCCAAGTGCTTGCATTGCCCGAATCAATGGAGCAAGCAGGCGGGGTAGCCGTCGCTGCCCACCTGGGCGGATTTGGAGCAGGCTTGGTGCTCACGCCTTTTTTCAAACAGTCCGGGGTACGAATGTTCCAGAGCGGATATTCGCGTCCTTTTTCTCGCAATATCCGAAAGATGCGTTAGGTTAAACCTTTCTCGCAATACTCCCCTCCTTTCCCGACCACCAAAGAAACAGGGAAGTAACTTTCATCCGCCAACCATTCCACGAACTAAGTTTTCTTTCCCATGGAAAAAGCCTATCAGCCGTCCGAAGTCGAAGACCGCCTCTACGAGAAGTGGTTGAAAACCGGTTGCTTTACCGGAAAAGGAGATGACGAAAAGACAGCCTATTCCATCGTAATCCCTCCCCCCAACGTGACCGGCGTTCTTACCATGGGACACGTCTTGAACAACACCATTCAAGACATCCTGGTCAGGCGGGCCCGCCAGTTGGGGCATTCGGTTCTTTGGATTCCGGGAACCGATCATGCGGGAATTGCCACTCAAACCAAAGTCGAGCAGGCACTCCGAGAGGAAGGCCGGACGAGGGAAGAATTGGGTCGCCAAAACTTTCTCGAGCATGCAGCACTTTGGAGAGACAAGCACGGAGGAATCATTCTCCGGCAATTGCGCAAACTGGGCTGCTCCTGTGACTGGGACAGGAACGTTCACACTTTGGACGAGGACTATTCCAAGGCGGTCATTCAGGCCTTTGTAAAACTCTTCAAGAAAGGCTATGTCTACCGGGGGCAACGGATGGTCAACTGGTGCCCGGCAAGCCTAACTGCGCTTTCCGACGAAGAGGTGATCATGAAGCCTCAGAACAGTACGCTTTACAAGATAAGATATGGGATTCTCGAAACCCCCGGGGCCTATGTCGAGGTTTCCACCACCCGACCCGAAACAATCGTGGGCGACGTCGCGTTGGCAATCCATCCGGAGGACCCGCGATGGGAGACACTCAAAGGCAAGCACGCCATGCGCCCCATTAACCCTCAAGCGATTCCGATCATTGCGGACGAGGCCGTGGAAAAGGATTTCGGCACGGGCATCCTCAAAATCACCCCTGCCCATGACCGGCTCGATTTCGAAATTGCTCAGCGGCATGATTTGCCAATGATCGACATCCTTAATCCGGACGGAACGCTCAACGAACAAGCGGGCGACGATTACGTGGGCATGGATCGATTTTCGGCCCGCAAGAACATGGTCAAAAAACTTTCCGAAGATGGCAACTTGATCGACGAGGAGAACCATCAAAACAACGTCGGGTTTTCCGAACGGGCGGGCGTTCCCATCGAACCCAGGTTGTCCGAGCAATGGTTTCTCAAATACCCAAGAGTGGAAGAGGCCAAGCAGGCCGTTCGGGATGGCCATGTCAAATTCTTCCCCGAGAGATGGGAAAAGACTTACTTGCATTGGCTCGAAAACATTCAAGATTGGTGCATCAGCAGACAACTCTGGTGGGGGCACCGGATTCCGGTTTGGTACAAGAAGGGAGCCATCCGGTCGGATCCTGCAAATTGGCACGTGTCCGCGACCGGCCCCGCCGATCCCGACAAATGGGAGCAGGACGACGACGTCCTCGATACTTGGGCTTCTTCATGGCTTTGGCCTCTGGCCACCATGGGTTGGCCGAGCGAGGCGGAGATGGAGAAGAAGGCATTCGATCATTTCTACCCGACTTCAACTCTCGTTACGGGACCCGACATCATCTTCTTTTGGGTTGCCCGAATGATCATGGCCGGACTCGAATTCAAGGGAAGATCATACAAACCCGAGCAAAAGATCCCCAAGGAAGAAATCGCCAAGCGCATCCCCTTCCGACATGTCTATTTCACTGGCATCATCCGTGACGCGGAGGGCAGAAAGATGTCCAAGTCACTTGGCAATTCCCCCGACCCGCTCGACTTGATTGAAAAATACGGAGCGGACGGCTTGCGGCATGGAATCATGAGCATCGCGCCCAAGGGTCAGGACATCAGGTTTTCGGAGGAACGCATCGAGCAGGGAAGGAATTTTTGCAACAAGCTTTGGAACGTTTGCCGGTTCAGACTCCTCTCGGGAGACCTCGTCGACAATTCGAAAATGCGCATGATTACCTGGCGCATCAATTCGAAGCAGATCAACAGGCACGACCAAGCGATTCTGCTCCGGCTTGCCGAAACTTGCGACGAAATCGAAAAGCTTTACGAGGACTATGAATTTAACGCCGTGCTGCGAAGCATATACCGTTTCTTTTGGAACGACTTTTGCGATTGGTACGTCGAGCATTCGAAGGCCCGGGTCGGCAATGAGGAGGAAAAAGGAACCTGTCTTGCCATCCAGGACGTCTGCATCAGACAAATTCTTCTTCTTCTTCACCCGTTCACTCCTTTCGTCACGGAGGAACTTTGGACTCTGCTCGGTTTTTCAAGCGGGCAATCCATTCAATTCGAAAACCCCGGAACCGGAAAAGAACTTATTGAGAACCTCCAAGCAGGCGGAATCGAACTCGATGAGACCGTACTGTTGGAAATCAATTCCATACGGGACCTCGTTACCGCCATTCGATCCCTCAAGGCGGAAAGAAAGCAGGCAAACAACAGGGAGGTGGTCTTTTCCTACGTTGCCGAAGACGACAAGGCGATCCTTCTGCAAAGACACGAGGCTTCGATCTTGGCTTCCGTTGGGGCTTCCGCCTTCAAGCGGGTCGACTCCCCCCCTTCGGGCGCTCCCGGAGTAGTCACTTCCCTCGGCTCGGTTTTCCTCGACCTCAAGTCGGGGATCGACGTTGATGCCGAAAAACAACGCCTGCAGAAGGAAGCGGAGGATCTCCAAAAGATCATTCTTTCCATCCGCGGCAAGCTCGAGAAC
Source organism: Opitutia bacterium (assembly GCA_018645725.1). Classification (GTDB taxonomy): domain Bacteria; phylum Verrucomicrobiota; class Verrucomicrobiia; order Opitutales; family Seribacteraceae; genus Seribacter. The sequence continues at coordinate 3,971 of JABGWD010000137.1, read as the reverse complement.
TCATCGTTCACCGCAAAAGCCCCTCCTGACGTAGTGGAAGGCGCCCGTCATCAACTTGCGGAAAACCAAACGAAGCTCGACGAGACAAGAGAGGCCCTGCAAGCCCTCCAATAAGATCGTATTTCCGACAACCCCGAAGTCGGATTCGGGGAATATTTGCCCGGCAAGTTATTTTGCTCCTTGATCCTTAACCCGAGGAGCGATTGAAAAGGGAGCTATGCAAACTCACAAGAGCCTCTTTTGTCTTTCCATTATAGCCTGCCTTGCCCCATTCCTTGACTTGGCTGCCAAGCATGGCCCGAGTTACGTCCTCATCCTGGTGGACGACTTGGGATACATGGACATCGGAGCCTATAACCCGAAAAGTTTTTACGAGACCCCAAACGTCGACCGCTTGGCAAAATCCGGAATGAAATTCACGGACGGTTACGCCGCCAATCCAGTTTGTTCCCCCACCCGATTCGGTATCCAGACCGGAAGATACCCTTCCCGTAAGGACGCGACCAATTTCTTCAGCGGCAGGCGCGGCGGGCTTTTCAACTCGGCTCCCCTTCATGACAAGATGGACTTGGAAGAGGTAACCATAGCGGAAGCCCTCAAGAAAAAAGACTACGCCACTTTCTTTGCCGGCAAATGGCACTTGGGACCGACCGAAGAATTCTGGCCGACAAAACAGGGATATGACGTCAATATCGGTGGTTGGAAGCATGGCGGTCCATGGTTCGGCAAGAAATACTTTTCCCCCTACGGCAACCCCCGCCTTTCCGACGGCCCGGACGGCGAGCACCTGCCCGATAGGTTGGCCAGCGAGACCTGTGCGTTTATCGAGAAAAACAAGGGCAAGCCTTTCTTTGCCATGCTTTCGTTCTACTCCGTGCACACACCCCTGATCGGACGACCCGACCTCGTCGCCAAGTACAAGAAGAAGGCGGCGGGAATTAACGGAACCGAATTCGGGGATGAGGAAATGACTTGGCCAAAGAACGGGAAGACCCGAAAAGTCCGCATTCTCCAAAAGCATGCCGTTTATGCAGCGATGGTAGAAGCCATGGACTTGGCCGTCGGGAAAGTTTTGGACAAATTGGAAGCCCTCGGGATCGAGGACGAGGTGGTGGTCGCCTTCACCTCGGATAACGGCGGTCTTTCGACCTCGGAAGGTTCGCCCACCTCGAACCTTCCGCTGCGCGGTGGAAAAGGATGGATCTACGAAGGGGGCATTCGGGAACCGTTCATCGTCCGTTGGCCGGGGGTCACGAAAGCCGGTTCCGTTTGTCCGGAACCTGTGATGAGCACTGATTTCTTTCCCACCTTCGTACAGGCAGCCGGTGAGAAGCCCAAAGGATCGGGACCAATCGACGGGGTAGACATCATGCCTTTGCTCAAGGGTGGAGAAAACCTCAAACGGGAAGCTCTCTACTGGCATTACCCTCATTACAGCAACCAAGGCGGTTTTCCAAGTGGGGCAATCAGAATGGGAAACTGGAAGATGATCGAACGCTACGAGGATGGGCAAGCTCACCTTTACGATTTGTCCAAGGACGTCGGCGAGCATGAAGATCTCTCGACGGTCCATCCGGAACGCGTCGCCAAGATGCGCAAAAAGCTTCACGAATGGTATCGGGAGGTGGACGCAAAGTTCCTTCAACCCAAAGGGAAAGAGGGGAAAAAGCCTTGGCGACCCTAATTCATCCTCCCGTTCTCCCGGATTGCAAACGATGACAGTTGCGGGCAAGTCGTTCCTGCAAGTCGAGGACGAGGGCATCTTCAAAATCCGCACTCATGCGGACGGACCGCCAGGCAAGCTTCCTTTGTCCGAAGAAATGCTCAAGAATTGGCCGTCCGGCGACCTCTTCGGGCTCAGCCAAAATGCGGGCATGGGTTGGAGCCCCAAGGAAATGCTCGGGCCACAGGCACTCATCCTCAACAGCCACGGAGGAATTCGACAACCCGATGGTTCGCCCATCGCTCTTGGCTATCATACCGGCCATTGGGAAATCGGCCTGCTCGCCCAGACCGCTGCCTGCGAGCTCAAAACATTGGGGGCCGTTCCCTTCGCCGCTCACGTAAGCGACCCCTGCGACGGGCGCTCCCAAGGCACAACGGCCATGTTCGACAGCCTGGCCTACCGAAACGACGCATCCCTCGTTATGCGCAGACTCGTCCGCTCGCTCCCGACTGCCCGGGCCCTGATGGGGGTCGCGACATGCGACAAGAGCATGCCCGCCATGATGATGACCTTGGCGAGTTTCCCGGAACTTCCGTCCATTTTGTTGCCCGGGGGAGTAACGCTCTCAGCCAAAGAGGGGGAAGATGCAGGCAAAGCTCAATCCTTGGGCATTCGCTTCGCCCACGGTGAGGTAAGCTTGGAGGAGGCATCGCAAACCCTTTGTAACACTTGCGCCAGTCCGGGCGGAGGCTGTCAGTTTTTGGGAACTGCCGCGACTTCCCAAGTAATTGGCGAAGCTCTGGGTATGTCCCTGCCTCACTCCGCCCTTTCGCCAAGTGGCGAACCCGTTTGGTATGAATTGGGCATCCGCTCGTCCCGGGCCCTGGAAGGCATGAGGAGGGCAAAGTTGACCATGGGGAAAATTCTCACCCCAAGCGCCCTGCGTAACGCTATGATCGTTCACGCCGCATGCGGGGGTTCAAGCAACTTGATTCTTCATTTGACCGCCCTTGCCTATCATGCCGGATTGCCAAGGCCGGGGGTGGATGATTGGGACGAAGTCAACAAGTTGGTTCCCCGCCTCGTGGACGTCCTTCCGAATGGCCCGGAAAATCATACGACGGCTCAATTTTTCCTGGCAGGAGGCGTCCCCGAGTTAATGCTCAAATTGCGTGACCTGGACTTGCTTGACCTCGATGCATTGACCTGTACGGGAAATTCCCTAGGGCAAAACCTCGAAGAATGGAAAAATTCGACCCGGCGAAGTCGCTTCCGGGATATACTCCACGAACAGGATTCGATCAACCCGAACGACGTCATAATGGACTTGGCAATCGCCAAGGAGAAAGGGCTGACCAGCACGGTTTGTTTTCCCCGGGGAAACTTGGCTCCTGAAGGCTCGGTCGTGAAAAGCACCTCGATCGATGCGTCGGTCGTCGATGAAGACGGGGTGTACCGGATGACCGGTCCGGCCCGGGTGTTTCATTCGGAAAGAGAGGCCATGCAGGCACTGAAAGGCCTGAGCGACCGCCCGGTCAAACCAGGAGACGTGATCGTCCTTTGCAGCCGTGGTCCGATGGGGTCAGGAATGGAGGAGGTTGCCCAAATCACCTTGGCCTTGAAACATTTGCCCTGGGGCAAGGAGGTCGCTCTCTTGACCGACGCCCGATTTTCGGGCGTAAGCACGGGTGCCTGTGTCGGGCACGTCGGACCGGAAGCCTTGGCAGGCGGCCCCATTGGCAAGTTAAGAGAAGACGATTTGATCAGAATCGAAATTGCCCGGGAGACCCTCAAGGGAACCGTTGATTTCGTGGGAACGGAAGAAAATCCCGTTGACCCGGATGAGGGGGCTCGAATCCTTGGGCAGCGAACAGGTCATCAAGGTTTGAGTCCCGACCCCCGAATGCCCGCTGACTCACGCCTTTGGGCTGCTCTGCAAAACGTCGGGGGCGGTACTTGGGGAGGCTGCGTCTATGAGGTCGATGAAATCATCAGGCGTTTGGAAGCATCCGGGGCACCTCCGAAAAACAAGATTGAAACAGGTAAATGAAGTTGCCTTGGTCGACCTTTGCAATTCTCTAAAGGCATGCAAACGATCCGCACTGCCCTCGCTCTTTTCGTACTCTACCCCTATCTCGTTTCCGCTTCCGGGTCTTGGTCCCAATGGCGTGGAGACGATCGAGATGGGAAGGGAGCTGACGCCATCGAGATCTCCGGTTCTTGGGACCAAAAGGAACCGGAACTCCTTTGGGAAAGCGACTTGATCCCGAGCCAGGACGACGGTGGTTTCGGAAGCTTGATCTCG
>JABGWD010000136.1 GCA_018645725.1 Opitutia bacterium | reverse complement strand
TCCTGCCAATGTCATTGCGAGGAGCGAGCAAAGCGAGGGACGCGGCAATCCATCGTGTCTCGAAGGACGCGTACGGGTGATGCGGTTCGCTTGCCGACTCCCAGTGGATCGCCACGGGATACGCCCTCGCGATGACAGGAATCGTTGATTGGCCGTCCCTTTCGGTCCAGCCTCCTCTCGCTTCGCTCGGGGTCCGGCCCGCGCCTCCAAATTCCTGCGGAACTTTTCGGCTTGGGACGTCGGGTGCCCAGGCACCCTCGAAGGCGCTCGCGCGCCCTCCGCCGATGGTCCGGCCCGCGCCTCCAAATTCCTGCCAATGTCATTGCGAGGAGCGAGCAAAGCGAGGGACGCGGCAATCCATCGTGTCTCGAAGGACGCGTACGGCTTCCTGGCTCAGTCCTGCATTTTCTGAGGTCGTCTTGCCGTCAGGTTGGGGCTTGGCTTGTGGGTCGACACCTTCCCCACAACCGCAAAGCAACAGTGCCAGAAAGAGGAGGGGTAGGCCGGGTCTCATCGGGTTACCCAACCATGCCTTTCCCGTGCAGTCGAGCGCCAAGCCCGCTTCGGCTGATACTCTTTTGCTTTGACTCAGCTCGGCGGGTCTTCAATCGGAGTGGGACCATTGGTCGTACCACTCGGAAATCATTCTGCGTTTTTCAATAAAAAACAGGACAGCCGTAAACCCAATGGCATAAAGGATAGCTAGGTAAAAAAGCTTGCTCTTGGAGGAGTCGGTCGAACTTTCCGTCTTGGCTGTCTTTCGAACTTTCTTCTCTTCCCCATATTTTTTTTTGAGACTTTGAATTTCAGCCGAAGAGATGAATTGCTCCGCCCACGCGTCGAAGGACTCGCACTCATAATAGGTCGGTTGGCATTGGTGATCGAGCGCTTGTTCCTTTAAGGTTTGAGCAGATCGGCCGCTTTGAAACGAATTGAAACCGGACCACTTCATGGGGCGGTTGAACCAGACCCCAACGGCAAGAAACAAGCAAAGCGCTCCGGTTCCCCCGAGCGCGTAAATCAAACCATTGTCCGGAAACGCAACTCCTCCGATGAAACAAGCGAAGGATACAATGAACAAAGCCCGTGTGACGAAAATGGCGTCATTGAGAATGAACATCGAGGTTTTGCAGTGCCTGCACGTATAAGAGTGATACCAGGAACCATGATGAGAATCGTAGTTTGAATGAATGGAGAATTGGTTGTGCGCCCTGCATTTTGGGCACCAGTACGCATCGGGGTTTGGTTTGCAATGGTTGATCTCCGGAAGATTTTTCATATGTGCAACTGAAAACATGCTATGCTCGCTCGCCCCGTGCAGTCAAGCGGGGGGATCGGGTAGCGGATTGTTGACTCGGATCTGCGGGGATGGAAATCAATCGTTACGCTACTCCCTAGTCCAGTAGTTCGCGCTTTTTCCTGTTGAATTCCTCTTCGGTCAGGAGGCCTTGTTCGCGCAACGAGGCAAGCTCCGTGATCTCCTTGGCCACGCCGAGATTGGGGTTGGAGTTGGCGGGCGTCGCTTGGGTGCTTTGGTACTTCACGATTCGGCCTTCTGCATCGGCGAAGGAACCAACGAGGATCAGGATGAGGTCGATCAACGTCCAAATGCCCAGCCCTCCGCAGGTCAGCAGCATGAAGATCCCCGAGGTCATCCGTCCGACGAAGAACCTGTGGACACCCAGAGATCCGACGAGGAAGCAAAGCAGAAAGACGGGTAGGAAATCCTTGTCGCTGAGTTCCGGTCCCTCAGTCCCCGGTTGAATCCTTGATGAGACTGATCCCGGTTGCGAAACCGTGCGGACTTTGTTTTCCGTCTTCCCCGAATCCTTGAACTCAACAATGAAGGAAGCGATCAGCAGGCCGAAGTTAACGATTCCGCCAATCCAGGAAAGGATACTTCCGAAGCTCAGCCAAAACCCATACGCAAACGTCGTCCATAATTGACTGAGCAAGAGGACGAGAAAGACGGCCCCCAGGCCGAACAAGGCCCACCGGAGATTCTTTCTGAACACGAGAAAGGCAAAGGCGATTCCCGCCAAGTAAAGGAACCAAGTGATGAATCCGCCGTACAACAATACATTGATCAGCTCGCCAAGCCTGAAGTGAAGCAACGATTCGATCGCCCAACTGAAAAGTCCCCCATAAAGAAGATCGGAGATAACGCCTCCCACCAGGGAAAGCCCGTAAAGCAGGTAAAAGGCGATTTCGAGAAACTTTCTCATCGTCTGACACAATCAGCCTTGCCCGCCCGGGTCAAGAGGGAGACTGGGAGAGCGCAAAGGGGTCGTTGACCGTAGACCTCGAAACGCACTTTCATCTCGATGGTTGAGGTGGATTCCCCGACTTTTGCCGCAGGGGGAGGATTCGGCCTTACTCTTTTGCTTGCCCGGAATTGGGGTTGGGGCTTATGTCGGCCGAGTAGACGTCTCTGGTGGGGAAGTTATGAGCAGTCCGCCCGGAGACAAGGTAAACTTTGTTGCCCAGTACGACTGCACCTGCTGCGTATTTGCTTCCCGGCAAACTGCCAGCCACGGTCCAGCGTCGCGTAAAGGGATCATAACGTTCGATCGAATCCCGTGACCTATATCCACTGGCATTGTAAATATTGCCATTGGCGACCCATGCATAGGAGATCCTTCTGGGCGTTGTCAGGGGAGCTTCCGTCACCCAAACATTGGTCGCGGGGTCGTACGAGTAGACCCAGTTTTTCTCGGGATAAATTCTGCCTTTCTCGTCCGATCCTCCTATTACCCAAATCCTTCCTTGGAAGATAACCGAGCTAAATTGAAAGGTTGCTTTTCTGTCTGCTCCCGATGGAGACTTCTCGCTCCATTTGTCCGTGGATGGCTCGAATTCAAAAACTTGATTGAGGATTTTGCCATCGACCCCTTTCCCGGGGATCAAGATGATCTTGCCATTGAAGTTGTGAGCATGGGCCGATTCAATGGGGATAGGCAAGGGTCCGCCCATGATCCATTGATCGGTATTCGGGTCGTAAATTTCCACGCTGGAAAGAACGGTGCCGTTTTCGTCTTTTCCTCCGATGGCATAAATCTTTCCACCCAGAGAAACCGCTGCGGTTTCGATTCTGGAAACGTTGAGGGGGGTGATGGCTTCCCATTGATCTTTTGAGGGGTCATACCTTTCTGCACTCGAATCGCCAACTTTCCCTTTGTTTGCCAGCAAATAAATCTTGCCATCGAGAACCTCGATGCCGTCCGAAACGTTTCTAGTCTGGATGGTCCGGGCTTTCTTTTCCCAATTCCATTCGATCGGTTTGCCTGCCTGCCTGACTTCCGAGTATGAAGCATCCACCACAAAAGCGACAATTTTTTCCTGAGGCAAAAACTCTTTGATTTTCGCCACTTGAGCAGAAAGTTTTTCTTCGGTACCCCAAAGGTATAGCTTTTGCAGTTTGGACAAAGGTTGCAGGAAGGAAAAGTCGTCTGCCATGTTTTCTTCAAGCCTAAGTTCGGTCAAGTTGACCAGAGAGGCGAGGGGGGTGAGATCCTTGATTCCCATTCCGCCGAGACGCAACCACGTAAGATTGGTCAATTTGGCCAAGGGAGAAAGGTCGTTCATGGAATCGGAAATCAGGCTAAGTTGGCTGAGTTTGGGTAGTTGGGCCAAAGGGGAAAGGTCGTTCACTCCGTTTCGTTCAAGAACAACTTTGGCGAGTCCGTTGACTTTGGATAGTGCTGCGAGGTCTTGAACCATGGCGTCATTCAAATGCAACGACTTCAGGGTGTTCAGATCGTCCGGGAGCAGTTCTTCGTCCGGCTTTTTGAGTTGCCTCCTGAATTCCCTCTCGAAAATCGCAGCACTCACTGCTTTCCCCGAGTCATGAGATGGAGGAACGGACCCCATCCCGTCCTTGAGAGTGCCTAACTCCACCTCGTCGGCTTTTTCGCGGGCCTTGTCGACGGCTTGCTTGATGGCCTGCTTCTGCGCTTCGGTCAGGGGACTGAGCTTCGGATTCCCGCCTTTGGGGGAGAGGATGCCCTGACTGGCCTCGACCTGAAAGCTTTCCTTGGAGGGCGAGACGAAGTCGACTTGTCCCGTGAGAACGGAAAGGGTGGTGGACTCCGCCGAGGCGAGGAGCTTAAAGGACGTGCCTCGTATGCCCGCCACTCCCAAGGGCGTGCTAATCTCGAAGTTGGACTTTTTTTTGAGCTTCTTCACGTCGACCACCAGGTCGCCGGCCTTCAGGTCGAGCAGGACGTCGGAGGAACTGGCTTCTTCCTCGAGGGAACCGACCTTTGCGTCCCCGCTCTTGAAGTCCGCCTGATAGAAAGCCTTAAGCTCAAGGGTTGTGTCCGGGCCGACGCTTAGGGTCGTCCCATTGGTGAGCAGAAGGAGGGCGTTGGAGGCCGGGCCCGTTGAAAGGGTGACGCCTGCCGAAAGGAACTGATTGAGTTCGGCTGGGCTTGCCTTTTCACCGTCCTTCTCCCTCACCGTGACCTTGCCATCGAGGGAGAGAACGAGGGCCGAGCCTTTGCTCAGACCTGCTTCCGAGGAAGGCGGGTCTTCCTCGGGTTTGGTTTTTTCCTCGGGAGCGTCCCCGCATCCGCAAAGAAAGAGAGCGAAGAAAAGAGAGAGTAGGGTTAGTCTCATCGGGTTACCCAACCATGCCTTCCCCGTGCAGTCAAGCGGGGGGGTTGGGTAGATCTTGATAGGGGCGGGAACCGACTTTTTTGCCGATTCCCGAAAAAAGGAAGAAGGTTTGAACCGTCAGCCGAAAGTTACCCGCAAAGCAGCCAAGTCAAGTACATCGTTCCCAACAGCATAAGCAGGGCTATTCCCCAATTCATTCCGTTTTCCCAACAATCCATTTTTCAATCCCCATCGTTTGTATTTCAATCTTCACTGTTCATATAGCGAAACAATCGGATTTTAGGATCATTTTTTTCTAATCCGGTGTCATTTCTTTCCTTTTCACCCGAAAGGCTGGCTGTTTCGAAGGTGTCCGGCGCTCACCAAAGCCAAAGGTTCTCCACGGGCGGGGAGTTCGTCGCGTTGCCTTCTTTAACTGCCGGCCGAGCAGGTCCCGTCGTCGCAGGGTTCCTCTTGGTCATTGCCTTCGATTCCCTGCAGGGCGGTCCGCACGACCACGCCTGCGTTTACCGCGGCGGTCAAGTCCACGGTGGCGTTCAGAGTCTCCTGCGGAATTCCGGAGGCGAGGGCTTTCTCGATCCGTCCGCCCGTGCAGTAGACGCAACCCCGGGTAAGGGTGACGGCCAAGCCGACGAGGTGTTTTTCGCGCTCGCTGAGGTGTTCGCTGGCATTGGCCTGGTTCAAGGCTCCGATACTGTGAAGTTCGTTTGGGTTCATGGCTTGGGTTCTATTCGTTTTGCGCTGACACCGTCAAGTCTCTGAATTTGGCACGGGCAAAATTCCGCTTGAGCGGGAAAGGTTTTTCAGGAGCTCGCGGAAGGGGTCTTTACTCTATGACGATCCACTGGCTGGGTTTGTATTCGTAAAAACGCGGC
>JABGWD010000135.1 GCA_018645725.1 Opitutia bacterium | reverse complement strand
GTGGGCGATCAGGAACTCGAGAGGCAATGGGAGGCTTTTGGGAAGCTTAGGAATCGGATGCGACCTGCCAAATCGAATCTTGCGAAACGGAAAAGGATCCCTTGATCTTCTCTTCCATGTGAATCCGTAACTCATCCAGTTCGGCCAATTGCTTCTCTTGGGGGAATTCGGTCAGGAAAAGAGGCCACTTGGGCTGTCCCCAGTAGGTCTTTTCATAGGAGTCCTCTTGGTATTCGATCAAGAGAAGACCCGAAGTCATCGTCATGCTGGTTTCACCGAAGAGCAGATCGATGCGGACGGGTTCATCGCCAACTTCAAACCACTTCCCCGAGGCGAAACCGGCTCGGGCGTTGAGGCATGGAAGGAAAGGATGGTTTTTGCGGGGGACCTTGAGTTCGTTTTGAAAGTGCGAGTCGTAGCGGGAGCCTTCGAAGACCGGTTTACGGTCGATGGCAACGAGCAGGTTGTTGTCCGCATAGCCCCAGAAACGGTAACGTCCGGTTTTTGGAGCTTTGACTTGCCCGGAGTACCAAGCCAACCAACCGCTCTCTACGGAATAGTGCGCCAAGCTCGTCCGCAGAGGGAAATTGTCATAAGTGCCGGCGATTCCGGTAAAACGCAAGGGACGGCCTTGGACGAAGTTCTTGAACCTGGCTTGGTTTTTGAAGCCCGAACGAACCAAGGGTACGAAATTCCTGACGATGGCTCGTTTCTTGATCTTCTCTTTATCGGTAGTGGAGGGGAGGCTCCCCTCTTTGATGCCGTAAATTTTGCCGGTGAGGGAATGTTTGGAGGGCGTCATCGAAGGCAGGGAGAGTTCGGGTACTCCGCTTGGCCCGCGGGACCGAAGGTTGACACTGCCGTTTCGATCGAAGTCGGCCGTCGATCCTTGGCTCATGAGTTGACTGGGTTTGTCGTTTCTTCCTCCAACCGCAATTTCACCTTCGAGGACCAGAACTTTGGAGCCTTCCTTACTGGCTTGCACGACGAAACTGGTTCCAAGATCCACGAATTTTCTTTCCATGGTATCGACCACGAACCCAATGCCTTGGGGGGGTACGACCAACTTGATCTCACCCTCCTTTAAGAAGACACGGTCGTTCCCGAGCAAGGTCATCTTCAAGGGCCCCGTTCCGATCAAGTGAACCCCGGTCTCGCGAAAGGCCATTTCCACCAAGCCTTCTTCGATGGCGAATTCCTCATCCTTTTGCAAAACCCTTTCTTGATCCATTGGCTTGGCTATCCCTTCCAACCGGATGAGCTTGGCCACTCCTTGATCAACCGGCTTCTCGTTCGAAAGGTTCAGGAATGCAAAGACCAACGCGGCGGCAATTCCTAACCATGCCAGGTTGGGGAAGTTAAGGATATTCTTTCTTTGGTTTTCAGGACTGTTTTTTTCAGGACTGTTTTCTTGCAACCTCTTCATAACCTCGGATTCGAAATCCGGAGAAATTTCCTTTCCGGTTCCGAGTTTTTCCTCAAGCTCGAGCCAACGCGGTTCTCCGGCTTGGGCGGCCCGAGTGAGCCCTGCCATCTCGATTTCACGGGCCAATTCGAGCCGCAAGGCTTCGTCCTGTTCAAGTCGTTCGAGGAGTTCCATCTTCCTCGTGGGAGAAAGGGTCTTGTTCTCGTGCCAAGCGGCAAGCAGGTCGAGGAAGTCGGGGTCGTTGTCGTATTTGCTCATGATTCGAGTGTTCTTTGCTCCATGCATTTTCTCAGGGTAAGGTGGGCCCGGTGACGGAGTTGATAAATGGCGTTGGGTTTTAAATTCAATTCTTCGGCGAGCGATTCCATCCGTACGCCGTCCAGACCAGCCCGGATTAAATGACGGGTGCGGTCGGGTAACTTGGAGATGCAATCGAGCAACCGTCTTACGTTTTCCTGCTTCAGCTCGTCGGATGCTTTTTGCATTTCAGGCTGAACGGCTTCGGCAATGTCGTGACGGAAACGATCCATTGCATTGGCCCGTCGACTGGTTTTGCGCCAATGGTTGTTGAGCTGGAATTTCGCGATGCTCAGGAGCCAAGCCCGGAAATTCGTACCGATTT
>JABGWD010000134.1 GCA_018645725.1 Opitutia bacterium | reverse complement strand
GGCCGTCATGGTTGCCATGGAGCTCGTAGACCGGGTAGGGGAGCCGACCGTCCTTGCCGGTCAATCCAAAGTCCGCCTTGTAGCGCTTCCATTCGAAACGTTGCATGGCTGGGTAGGGCCCGCCGTTTTTATCAGCGCTGTCGATCAGGTCCCCGGTAACGATCATTCCAAGAAGATCGGTGGATACTTTCCCTCCACCGAGGGAATCGGGAATCTCCTTACCGGCCAAGGAACCGGCAAGACGAATGAATCGTTCCATGGCTTCTTCCGAGTACGGATCGAGGGCTTGGGGGGTGGCCGATTTCTCGGCATGGTATTGCGGGTCTCCGCAAACGATGAAGGCATACCGTTTTTCCCCGGCGACTGCCAGGTTTCCGGCAACCAAGAAAAGGCAGAGGCTTGGGATGGTCGGGAAATTCATGGCCGAACGGATAGGTGTTCAGGTTCCGCAAAAGGTCTGCAGTACTTTTTCTTCCGGTTTCGGGGGGGATTGGTAGGGCGTGAGGTGATCCCCGTCTTCGTATGGGTTCTCGAGCGCGCTCAGGAGATCGTGAAAGGGCTTGTGGTCACCTTCCTCGCCAGCTTGGAGGGCTTCCTCGACCTTGTGGTTGCGGGGAATGACCACCGGGTTGACGGATTTTCTGAGGGCGAGGGAGGAGTCCAAGTCTTCTTCTTCCCCGAGACGCGCTTGCCAGCGGGTATGCCACGCTTGGAAGCTTTCGGTGGCATAGAGTTCTCCGTCGGGAAGTTCTTCCTGGCTCAGGTCACGGAAGGTATTGGTGTAGTCGGTCGCGTTCTCATGCATCCAATCGAGCAGGTCGGTGACTAGCTGTTCATCCTCCTTCTTTGTTTCGGCAAGCCCGAGCTTGGTTCCCATCATGGAGAGCCACTTGGCTTTGTAAACTTGCTCGAATGCGTTTAGGGAATCCTCGGCCATGCCAATCGCATCTTCTCTTTCATCATGCATCAGGGGCAGGAGACTCTCGGCCAGACGGGCGAGGTTCCATTGGGCGATGAAAGGCTGGTTGGCATAGGCGTAGCGTCCCTTGCGGTCGATTGAACTGAAGACCGTGTCGGGTGCGAAGACATCCATGAAGGCGCAGGGTCCGTAATCGATCGTTTCTCCGGAGAGGGCCATGTTGTCGGTGTTCATGACCCCATGGATAAAGCCCACTCTCATCCAGTGGGTGATCAGGCCGGCTTGTTGTTCGATAACCGCCTCGAGCAGGGCGAGGGCTTGGTTATCCTTTTCCTTGATCGCGGGGAAGTGCCGGTCGATGAGGTAGTCGAGAAGAGCCTGGGTGATTGCCTTGTCCTCGTGGAGGGATGCATACTCGAAGGTGCCTACCCGGATGTGCGAGCCGGCGATTCGGGTCAGGATTGCCCCGGGCAATTCGTTTTCCCGATACACCGTTTCCCCGGTCGCGACGACCGCCAGGCTGCGCGTGGTGGGAATACCGAGGGCATGCATTCCTTCGCTGATAACGTATTCCCTAAGCATCGGTCCAAGGGCGGCCCGCCCGTCCCCGCCCCGGGAGTATGGGGTTCTGCCCGAGCCCTTGAATTGCAAATCGAGGCGTTGACCGGACGAGGTAATGTGTTCGCCCAGAACGATGGCCCGTCCGTCCCCCAGCATGGTAAAATTCCCGAATTGATGACCGGCATAGGCCTGGGCAAAAGGTTCGGTTCCGTCGGGAACGAGATTTCCGGAAAGGAGCTTGGTCCGTTCTTCCCCATCCATGCCCGAAAGGTCCAGGCCGATCTCGTCGGCTAGCTTTTCATTGAAGATCACGAGCTCCGGCTGGCTGACCGGAGTCGGGGAAAGCTTGGAGAAAAAGATCCCGGGCAGTTCCGCGTAGGTACTTTCCAAATGGAAACCGGATTGAGTCATTCCCTTTTGTAAATGAAGCGCCCGAAGGGGGATCAGTTCAATTTCAGGTACTCCACGACATCGCGCAATTGCTGGGCATCGAGTCCCAACCGACTGGCGGGAGCCATGAATGAGGTCTTCACTTGTTTGCGGGACTTGAGGTCGGCCTTGCCAATCACGAGGTCCTGTCCGCCAAAAACGCGAATGACCAAGGGGTCGCCTTCGGCCTGTATGAACCCTTGGATTTTCTTGTCTCCTTTCACAATGAGTTCCGTACCCTCGAACCCGTGGGAAATTTCAGCCGATGGATCGAGTATCGAATTGAGGATAATTTCGCGCGTTTGTCCGCTTCCCCAACCAGCCAGAGCCGGTCCGAACTCGACCCCGGCGGATCCGATCTTATGGCAAACGTAGCACCGTCCGATCAATACCTTGCCTTGTTTGGCGTCTCCCTTGAGGGATAGGATTTTCGAGGCCTTGGGCAACTTGGTCTCCGGTCCGAATTCCAGTGGGGCGAGCCTGTCGACGTAAACGGTTGGTCCGGCGGGTTTGCCCGAGAGTTGATCCTTTGCCTTGTAGGGATTCCAAATTCCCTGGTCGCGCTTGTCGATGAATACGGAAGCGAGCTTGGCGGTTTCGCCCCCTGCTCCCTTGGCGATTTCCACCATCGCGGTGGCCGCCTGGGGGGCCTCGATCAAACTGATGGCAAAGAGCATGGATCTCCTGAACGCATCATCCTTGTCCTTGTCCATTGCCCAGCCCTTGAGCTCGTTCACTGCACTGACCGGATGCAACCGCCAGACCAGCCCGGCATATTTCGGATCGAATTTCTTGCCCGAATGTTTTTTGCGCAAGGCGACGTAGATCTTTTCCTCCTTGTCGGTACAGCCTATGCCAAACGCTTCCACGTAGTAACGGTCCTTTCCATCATACCCACCGGCAATCTTAAGGAGCAGGTCACGTGATTTTTCAAAGGGGACGTAGCGTAGGGCCAAGGCAACTTCCCTACGGACAAGAGGCGAGGAGTCACCGGCCAGTTTCGCGGCATGTTCAAGAACCCGGTGGTTCTCATGCCTAAGAGCGCGGAATGCGCAAATGCGAACTTGGGGATCCTTGTGCTTGAGGCGGGACTCGACGATTGCCAGGCCTTCCGGTCCGAGTTTTGCCAGCAACCAGGTTGCCCGGGCCTGGATGAAACGGTTTGGGTCAGCGAGCAATTTCTTGACTGCGGAAATTGATTTTTCTCCTGCTGCTTCGAGAGGGGCCCGTCCGAGCTCGCGCACGTTGGGTGATGGATTGCGCAAGGCGGCAATTTGTCCGCTTGTGGTGGAGAGGTCGAACTTGGGGATGGAAAGCTTGGCCCCTTTGGGCGCGATCCGATAAATCGCGCCGGTCTGACCGACGTCTCGCGTGCTGTGTCCGCCGACTCTGGCATCAAACCAGTCGGCGACGTAAACGGCTCCGTCCGGGCCGACCGTGACGTCGCTCGGGCGGAACAACGTTATG
>JABGWD010000133.1 GCA_018645725.1 Opitutia bacterium | reverse complement strand
CTCGACACCCGAGGTCTCGGCGAATCGACGGACGTGGGCCACGCCCCGGCTCAAGCCGATCACGCCCACGCGGATGTAATTGCTTGCCTTGTTGGCGGCCCGGATGGAGCCAGGGGCCAGAGACAAAACGCCTGCGGCGGCCGAGCCCTTGATAAATTTGCGACGGTTCGTGAGGAATGAATTGTTCATGATGGTTCTCCTTTGTTAAAAAAACGAACTCCTAGCCTCCTACGCGGAATCCCTCAAAGGCAAGCCCTATTCAAACGTCCACCGGTCTTTCCACCACAAGCCACAGTCAGAACGATCTTTTGGAAGCAGACCATTTGGTCAAATCGCACCAAAATCAAAGTGTGTGATCCTAGCAAAAAGGCTTCCCTCTCTGGTAAGATTAGAGATTGAACAAAAGAACCTAATCCTATCCATTATATTTCCGGGGAGCCTTTCCTCCCTTGTGAAACCCCAAAAAGAAAGCCATGAACATCCTTACTTCCGAAGAACGATCCGATTACGAACGGGACGGATTCATTATCGTCCGCAAACTCTTTTCCGAGGAGGAAATCAGTCTTCTGGGCCAAACTGCCCGGGCGGACAACGCCATGGACAAGTCCTCTTCATCGATGGACGATGGCGAGGGAAATGCCGTACGCCTCGCCCTTTGGAATCATCCGGGGGACGGAATCTACGGGATGATCGCCCGTTGCCGCAAATTAGTCGATCGGGTCGATGACTTGCTTGATGACGAGGCCTATCACTACCATTCCAAGATGGTGCTCAAGGATGCCAAGGTTGGCGGAGCATGGGCTTGGCATCAGGACTACGGATATTGGTACCAGAATGGCGTCCTCTCTCCCAACCTCTGCAGCGTCATGGTTGCAGTGGACAAGGCGACCGAGGAGAACGGATGCATGCAAGTGCTCAAGGGTTCGCACAAGCTCGGGCGAATCAACCACATCCTCTCGGGCGACCAGGCGGGAGCGGACATGGAACGCGTGGAGGAAGCGAAGAAGCGGCTCGAACTGGTCCATGCAACCATGGACCCGGGCGATGCCATGTTCTTTCATTCGAATACCTTGCACGCCTCCGCAGCGAACAACTCCGATCACCCGAGGTGGGCCATGATCTGCTGCTACAACGCGGCATCCAACGATCCCTACAAGGAATCCCACCACCCCCGATACGTAAAACTGGACAAAGTCGACGACGACCAAATCCTGAACGTCGGGCGCGGTCATGCCGAAAACGCCAAAACCGCTTTCGCCGACCTCAAGGCCGATGATCAAAGCGCCTCCAGTCTCGCCGAGGAGGAAAACTAAAAAAGGAAATCAACATGAAGCTAGGAATTATCAACAGCGCCTTCGGACAAGCCGGGGTGGATACCAAGACCGGACTCGAGCACATTGCCCGGATCGGGTTCGACGTGGTCGACGTCTTCACCGAGGCACTGACCATCACCGAGGAGGAAATTCTCAGCATCGAGAACACCTGCTCCGAAAACAACCTTCCTATCGTTTCCTTGCCCATCGTTTCCGCCGGGCTCATCGACTTCAATGATCCGGTCCGCGATTTCCACCTCGAGCGCGGAAAGAAATTCATCGACCTGTGTGCCCGTTTCAAAGCGGACAACCTACTGCTCGTCCTAGGAGAGTATATCTGGCAACGGGAAGTCATCCCGCCCGAAGCCCAATGGGGATGGGCTGTCGAGAACACCCAAGCCCTCGCCGACTACGGGGCCGAACAGGGGATCGAGATTGCCCTCGAACTCGAACCCTTCCGCCTCAGTTTGCTTAACAACCTCAAGGAAATGGTCCGTTTCATTGACGATTGCGACCGTCCGAACGTGAAGGCCAACATCGACGTCAGCCACCTCGTGCTGGCCGACGTCTCCCCCGCCGAGGTTTCCTGCCTCGAAGGCAAGGCCGCGCACGTCCACATCAGCGATTGCGACGGCAAGGTTCATGGCGACCTTCCCCCCGGACGAGGAGTGGTCAAGTTCATGCCTTACCTCCAAGCCATCAAGGAACTGGGGATCGACGGCACCATTTCCCTCGAGCTCGAGTATTCACCCGATCCCTCCAAGATCGTGGAATGGGTCGAGGAAGCCTACCGGGAGACCGCCCGCATGATGGACGAGATCGGCCTGCGCGACTGATCGATCGGCATGAGCGAGGAGGAGGAATACGGGCTCAGCCCGGAGAAGAAAACCCAGGCCATCGAACCGCCCCCGGTCGACTACCTCCCTCCCCGCCCTCGAGAATACAACCCCGGCATCGCCCTGATCGGAACGGGAGGGATCAGTGAGTTTCACCTCAAGAACTACCGGAACTGCGGATACCGCGTGGTCGCCCTTTCCAACCGCACCCCCGCAAAGGCCGATGCCATGCGTGACAAATTCTATCCCGATGCCACCGTGCATCAGGATTATAGGGAGATATTGGAACGGGATGACGTCGAAGTGGTGGACGTCACGCCCCACCCCGCCGACCGCCTCCCCATCCTGTTCGACTGCCTGCAGGCAGGCAAACACCTCCTCAGTCAAAAACCCTTCGTCCTCGATCTGGAAGAAGGCAAAAAACTCGTCGGCCTAGCTGACGAAAAAGGGCTCAAGCTCGCGGTTAACCAGAACGGACGGTGGGCACCCCACTTCAGCTACATGCGCAATGCAATAAGCTCCGGTCTGATCGCAGAAGTGACCTCAATCGACTTTTCCCTTCAGTGGGACCAAACCTGGGTCAAGGGAATCCCCTCCTTCGAGGAAATGGATCACCTCATCCTCTTCGACTTTGCGGTCCACTGGTTCGACATTGCATCCTGCCTGATGGCAGAGCGTGAACCCAAAAAGGTCTACGCCTCGGCAGTTCGCCATTCCGATCAAGTTTACAAGCCTCCCGCCCTCGCCTCCGCAATCATTGACTATCCGGATGCCCAAGTGCGAATGTCCTTCAACGCGCATTGCGCGCTTGGCGAGGAGGACGTCACCACGGTGGTCGGTACGAAAGGGACGCTGCGCTCGCGTGGCCCCGGGCTCAATGATCAGCCCATGATGGAAGTTCACTTGGAGGAAGGCTCAGTCGAGGTTCCCCTCGAGGGTTCATGGTTCGAGTCGGGCTTTCAGGGGACCATGGGCGAGCTCCTTTGCGCCATCGAGGACGACCGGGAGCCAAGCCATGGCGCCCGGGGCAACTTGCGGTCCCTCGAGCTCTGCTTCGCGGCCTTGAAAAGTGCCGACTCGGGACTTCCTGTCACACTGGAATGCCCCGCCTGATTCGAGAGTGTCACAAGATAAAACGACCACAAAATACATTGACAGGGATTGGGCAAAATCATTGCATGAGTTATCCCTAATCCCTAGATAAGGCAATTTTTAGATTTCAAATACAATGACATGCCCCAAATGCGGTTTTTCCAATAACGCCAACGACACCCGTTGCCAAAAATGCGGAGCGGCCGTACCGGTTTCCCAACAACCTGCTCAACCCGCTCAGCAGCAGTACGCTCAACCTCAGCAGCAGTACGCCCAACCGCAGCAGCAGTACGCTCAACCGGTCCAACAGGTAGTCTACGCTTCCCCACCCAAATCCAAGATCGTTGCCTTTATCTTGTGTTTTTTCTTTGGGTTGTTTGGCGTGCATCATTTTTACATGGGAAACATCGTCATCGGCGTCATACAGCTTTTTACCTGCGGGGGGTTTGGAATTTGGTGTTTGCTTGATCTCATTATCATCTTGTGCGGCGGCTACACGGACGGAGAAGGCAGGTTCCTCCAATAACGTTCAAAGCCTTTCCCGGCAAAAAAAACAAAACCCTTATCCAGATGGCCAGAAACGCACCCCTAACCCCGTTCATCTTGATTGGGGTCTTTACCTTACTCTTCATAGGGGCAACCCTGCTTTTGGCTTTCAATATCTTTCTCGAGCCAAGAGGTACTTTGGTCTTGGCTGGGATTGGGTTTGTTTGCTGGTTCGAATTCCTCTTGGGATTCATGATCGGGGCGTTCCTCATCAAGGGGTACTTCGGAGATGGTTTTTCCGGCGCCATCACCGCGATTCTGTTCAAGGTAACCACGCTTTACGGATTGATTGGAATCGTCACCTTGATCGCTTTCGCTCTTTTCCCCGAATCCCCCCAGCGCGACAACCTTTTTGGGGCAGCCATCTTTTTTGAATCGATCCTGTTCTTTGCCATCGGCACAACCTTGATTTATTTCGACTCCCGCAACCAAGCGGATCAAAAAGAAGTGCTTGCCAAAAGGGAAGAGCACGTTTCGAAATCATATGATCTTTCGGGAATTCTCCTTTCCATGCGGGACGCCAAGGTGGAAGAAGCAGATGCTTTGGCGCGGGTTGACCGCCTCATGAAGAAACTTGAAAATGCCGAACAATGCCTCTCTCATTCACACGGCGGAGGATTGGCCAACAAGGTCCCGGACTTCAAGTCCCTTGACCTGCAAATTTCGGAAACCATCGACAACCTTACGCTTTCCTCCACATCGCTCGTTCAAGACGGAACGGATGTCTCTGACGAGACTCTACAGAAGATGGAGAAAGATGCAAACGGTCTTCATTCTTTACTGGCAAGGGCAAAACTGCTCTAAGGCGACTCAATCCAAGAAACCAAGAAGACCATGGCAATTTTAGAGGTATTGGAATTTTTTGATCCCAGTGGAGAAATCATCGTCATCAAACGCCCGGAGATTGGTTCCGGAGAATTCAAGCTAGGTAGCCAACTCGTAGTTCAGGAAAGTCAGCTTGCCGTTTTCTACAAAGACGGAAGGGCTCTTGACATGTTCGAAGCGGGTCGCCACACGCTCTCCACGATGAACCTGCCTTTCTTGGGCAAAATCATCGGCGCCCCCTTCGGAAAATCCCCCTTCCGGTGTTACGTCTATTTCGTAAGCACAAAGACCTTTACCGGGTTGGGATGGGGTACCGGAACACCCGTGAACTTCAGGGATTCCGAATTGAGGATGATCCAACTGAGGGCTCATGGAGCCTTTTCCATCCGCATCATCCAGCCCAGAACCTTCCTTCAAACGATAATGGGTACGATGGGGAAGGAAAGTACCTATCAGATCGAAGAGTACATCCGGGCCTTCATCATTTCCAAGCTCAACGTAAACTTGGCAAAACACCTCGACACGATTTTCGACTTGCCCCTTCACTACGACACGATCGCGCTGAAGACCAAGCAGGACGTCCGGGACGATTTGTTGCAATACGGAATCGAACTGGTGGATCTCATAGTCGAGGCGATTACCCCGCCTCCCGAAGTGCAAGAAAGAATTGACCAAGCCTCCGGAATTGCCGCTCAAGACACGGACAAATACAAGGACATTGGAACCATCGATGCAATGAAGGATGCGGCAAAGAACCCAAGCGGATCAGCCGGGGAAGGGATCGGCGCAGGCTTGGGTCTGGGAATGGGAATGTCCATGGCGCAAAATTTTATGGCAGGCATGTCCAAGGACAATGCCCAACAACCCACTCCGCCTCCCAACCAAGAGGAAAAAGTCGACGTTACCGCAGAACTCATCAAGGCGAAGGAGTGGTTTGACAACGGATTGATCACCGAAGAGGAATATAAGCAAAAGCGCAAAGAGCTACTCAAGCTCTAGCCGGAGGCACCCCCATTTCAAGGAAGAGCGGTTCGGATCAAAACTCCGTTCGTTCCGGATTATTGGGTTGCCCACAGCGGTTGACTTACTCTCTATTTGAAGATCACCCCAACCCTGCTTATGAAATCATTCCACCTTGCCCTCGCCCTTGTTTTTCTTCCCACCGCATCCTTCCCCAACAAGGTTCCCACCCCCGACCGGGTACAGATCAAACCCGGCCCCCAGCCCATCAAAGTCGCACCCAGGCCATTTCCCGGGCGCGGTCCCATCCGCCTCCCCGGCGGAGTCCAACTGGTCAAAGCTCCGCCCGCTTGGTCGAGCCATCAACACGTATTCACGGGCACCCTCGACAAGGTCGTGGCCGGTCCGGTCGGCCGGTCCTTCCCGCCCATGTTCACCCACAAGCTCACTTTCACGGTCAAGGAAGTCATCCGGGGGGATATCAAACCCGGAGACCAAGTGACTGCCTCCCACGTTGCCCGCCAGCGCGCAAAGCCCGTCTTCCCCGAGGGCAAGGATTGCGTGGTCGGTGGCGAAAAGAGCCGGGGATCTCTCCAGGCCAAGAACGTCGTGGAGTTCGACCTGAAAAAGATCGATGCCATCCGCCTCGCCTGCGCCCTACCCCTCGGATGGAGCGGCGACCTCGCAAAGATTAGTTCCCCTTGGGCCGATCTCCCGACCCAGTGGCCCGCCAACTTGAAGGAAGGAGCCAAGCATTTTTGCGCTTCCACAGGACGCCCTGCCCTCGGGTTTGGATCAGGCGCCAGTTTCGAGGTGGAAAAGGTTCCACCCGAGGCTGAGATCAAGTGGACCAACCCGGACGGTGATGGGGATTATAAAATCTCGGTAAGCAACCCCACCACCCAACCGGTAACGGTTCCCGCTTTGCGCAGGCTCGGGGAAAAAATTCTCTGGAACGAGAGCATGGCCATCCTGTGCCAGGGCAAAACCTACCCGGCACCGGGAGCCAAGGGAATATCCTTCGCAACGGTTCCCGTAATGCTCCGTCCCGGGCAGAAGGTCTCGGGTATCGTCAACCCCCTTGCCCTCGAGGGCCCGAACTGGCCCAAGGGCGGATACCGCATCTCCTTCCAGATTTGCCTCGGGGAAAGAAGCTCGACCCAATCCTTTTATTACATGTCCCGCCACCACGACGGCATCCGTTCCAAGCTCAAGGCAGGAAAACCCATCCGCTCGCTCGGGGATTAAAACCTTACCGTTAAAAACTATGAAACGCCTGACTTTGCTCCTTGTCCTCTTTGCGTCATTCAGCCTCCCCTTTTTTGCTTCGGCCGAACTGCCCAAGGTACTGATCATGGGGGACTCGATCTCCATTGGCTATACTCCGCACGTCGTTGAAAACTTGAAGGGAGTAGCGGAAGCCAAGCGTCACAAGGGAAACGCCGGTCCGACCATCCGGGGAGTGACCAAGATCGAGGAGTGGCTGGGCGACGAAAAATGGGATTTGATTCATTTCAACTGGGGCTTGTGGGACATGTACGGCTGGGAATACCACAAGGAGGATCGTTCCCCGGAAGCCTACGGGAAGAGGCTCGAGTTCTTGGTCGCTCGATTGAAGAAGACCGGAGCCAAGCTCATCTGGGCAACCACCACACCCGCTTGCCCGGCCAACGAAACAACCATGAAACGAAGGTTCAAGCAGGACATCCGGATATCCCCCGCGCTTGAGCGCAAGTATCTCGAGGCAGCTCTCGGAGTAATGAAAAAAAACGGGGTGCAAGTAAACGACCTGCATGCGTTCATGAAACCGCAGTGGGCCAAGTATGCGATTGCCGACGACAACGTTCATTTCAAACCCGAGGGGAAGAAAGCTCTGGGAAAAAAGGTGGCCGACTGTATCGCCGATGCCCTGAAAACTGATTCATCTGCAAACCAAGGATCCTGGGAAGCGCTCTTTGATGGAAAGTCACTCGATGGGTGGACCCCCAGACCGGGAGGAAAATGGGAGGTCAAGGACGGAGCCATCCTCGGGACCAGCCCGAAATCGGAACGCAGACATGGCATCTTGCTCTCCAACAGTGAGTTTTCCGACTTCGTAATCCAGGCCAAGTTCCGGGTGCACAAGGGAGACAGCGGGTTTTATTTTCGTTCAGGCAAGGTGAAGAGCGCCGTCAGCGTGAATGGGTTTCAGGTCGAGATCGATACTTCGCAAGAAACCGGCGGGCTCTACGAGACAGGCGGACGGGCCTGGGTGAACAAACCAGGCAAGGAAGCGATTGCCCAAAGAAAATACGAAAAAGGAAAATGGGCCGACCTCGAGCTCCGGGCCGTCGGGCGTGACGTCACGGTCAAGATCAACGGGGTGCTTTGCTCGGACTTGAAGAACGACAAGGGTCGGACCAAGGGATTCTTCGGACTGCAATTGCACGGTGGCCAGGAGATGCGCGTCGAGTACAAGGACATCCGGATCAAGGAGCTCTGAGTCGGGCAAGAACAACCGTTTGGCAAACGATTGCCCACGATTCCTGCGCCAATTTTCAATTACCCCAAGTTTTCGTCTTTGGAGAACACGCTGACCAAAAGAACGAAGAAGCAAAGGGTAAGGTTGAAGAGCGGAACTTGAAGAGCGAGCGGTAGGGAATAGATGATCGCGGTGGCAGGT
>JABGWD010000132.1 GCA_018645725.1 Opitutia bacterium | reverse complement strand
GGTCATTTGGGTGCCGTTTTCGAAGAAAATCCCAATATCGCCATTTTTGCAGGCCGTGATCGCGGAGTAGGCAGCGGAGCCTTTTTCCAGGCATTTCTTATGAGCCCAGGTTTGGCCATGGTCGTAGCTGAGTGAAAGAACTAGGTTCTTCCGGCCTTTTTGGCTGTGCGAGTTGACGAACAAAAGACGGTTCTTAGCATACCCGTCCTTTTTCGAGGTGTAGACGAGAGGCTCGGCATTGCAACCCGGATCGGGAAGGTTGGCTTCTTTTTTGCTCACCCATGTTTTGCCTTGGTCGGTCGAGCGGTGAACGTATCGATATCCCGAGCCGTTGACGCGGGCATTGATCATCCAGGTTCCGTCACTCAGTTCGATGAACTTCGACTCGTTGGCCGGGGAGAACGGAGATGCTTTCCTCAAGGCTCCCCAAGTCTTTCCCTGATCGGAACTCCCGAATAAATAGCCTGCTTTCCCAACGTGAACCACGGTGTGAATGAGCAGTCCCGATCGAGTTTGGGTCCCTCTTCCCGAGGTTACGAATACAAAATCTCTTCTTGTCAGGTGACCAGGCAACACCTCGTCCCGAATGTCCTTCGGTTCCGACCAAGTCTTGCCATGGTCGTCACTTGTTTGCAGATAATACCGATAGTTGACCGCCGTCCTCGAGGGCCTGGACTTGTTGAACTCCGTATCGTGATCAAGGTAGTTGTAAAAGCAGAAAATCCGGCCCGTTTTTCGATCCACGACCAAGGATGCATCGGATCCTACTTGCCCGTCTGGGAACTTGGTAATGAAATCAATTTCCGACCAAGTGTCGCCATTGTCTGAACTTCTCTTGAAAGCGATATCGATGTTACGGGTGTGCTGAAGATCCCGGGTGGTGTTTCGGCGGGCATCGATCACTGCGAGGAGATCTCCGTTCTTTGCCGTGATGATTGCGGGAATCCGGAAGTACTTGGATCCCCCGTCTCCCTGAGGGAAGATCACTTTGCGAAAGACATTCGAAAGAAGGGGGAATTCGTATTGTTTTTGAAAGGCGGATTGACCGAAAGAACTTAGAGAAAAAAATGCGAAAAAACAAAGCGCATTGAACGGATTTAAGTTTTTAGAGGTCATGATTAGTTGTACTTGCGATGCTTCAACCAGCTGTCGTTCACTGGCATTTCTTTGATGCCCGGACCGGAGATCCGGATGCTGGGGATGCCCTCCCAAACTTGTCCTTCCTGCCAAGGCAGCCAGTATTCGCTTTTAAAGGTTTTGCCCCTGAAATCAACGAAGGCGACCTTGAAATCGTGGGCTCCTTTCTTCAGCGCCACCGACCAGGTATTCCGGGCATGCAAACCTGGATCGGGGAACCAGTCCTCACCATCCACCCAAACGCGCAGATCGTAACCGGCATCCATCGTGACGTCGAAGAGATGGGCAGGCGCGTGAAAAACGTAGATCCCGTCCTTTGGGATTTCAAGGATGCCCTTATAGCGCACTGCATAGGATTGATTCGTTTTGCGAACAGCAGCGATGTCTTTTGCGTTCAGCAAGCTGCTCACGTGTTCCTTCTTCAGGACGGGGATGACCTCACTGTCGCCCGCATTCATGAAGAGGTCGGGCCAATCGCCTTCTAGATACTCTAGTTTAACGCCGGGTTTGAGGTCTGTGGTCTGGAGAGCCGGCTGGTAGTCGACCTTGGTGAAAATGGCGGACATTGTTTTGCCGGCGTCCATCCCCGGGAAGTTCCATGGCGTTTCCCTGAGGCCTTTGCGAAAGGGGCGAACCTTGACCATGCAGGTTTGGTCTATGCGCAACGGCTGGGTATAGAGATCCGATTCGAGCGTGGGATCACTTCCATCCAGGCTGTATCGAAATTCCAGATCCTGGCGGCTATCCTGACCGGGTATGTCAAAACGGATCTCAAGGCTGTCTACGAAGGCAGTTTGGGCAGGAGAAATGCGAACGGTATCAATAGGCCGGCGGATGGCTTGAATCCTGAAGTTGCCGTCATCATCGAGACTGAACTCAGCGTCGTTTTTAGCCAAGGCATGTACGTTTCCTCCAATCCGTATGGATTTTGCCCCCAGAACGATTCCACTGAGTACGCCGTTTTTCTTCATTGCCAGCAGTGCCTCCCCGTTTGCTTCGACTGGTCCGGCACGAAGAGCATTATTCATTCGAGGACCTGTCTGAAACCAAACGCGAGTGCCTTTTTGCGTGGTGACTGAACAACCCAATACGCCGTTTTGACCTCGAGTTTTCTCGTAAGCTTTCAGCCCGCCGGCCAGTGGATGAGCGATTTCATTTGCCGAGGCTTTTCTCGTAGAGAGTGTCATGAGGAACACTTGGGAAGCTTTGCCGTTCCAGCGAACGGATAGGGGACGCAGTAGTTGGGACAGCCATCTTTGGGGAAAGTCCTTTTCGCTCATCTTGCGGCTTTCCCATTTCTTCAGGTTCTCATCCATCAGTTCCAGTTGCGGTTTGCTTGGGATATGCTCGCCTTTGCCGTTGAGGCCGTTGGCATAGACAAGAGGCGAGTTGGATTCGAGATGAATGGAAACGTTTTCGCGAGCGGGGTTCGAGGTTGCGAGAAAACCGGCATTCTCATCCTTGACAATCAAGCGATGCCCGGCTTCGCTCAAGGCCCTGACCTTCTCCTTCGCCTCCTTCATCTTCTTGGCTGGAACCCATGTGGGAAGCCCCAGAAATTGAGTGTATTCGCGCTCCTTGTCATTCTCCGTATCCATGCGCGTATTGACGAAATACAAACCCTCGTCGCGTAGCGCGAAAACCTGTCGCGTCGTCCGGACGTCGGTCACCGGTTCGTTATCGAGTCCTT
>JABGWD010000131.1 GCA_018645725.1 Opitutia bacterium | reverse complement strand
TAAAACAAAATTCTTCCGACGTACGCTCCAAGTCCTTCTCGTTTGCTATCTTGGGTTGATCAACGGAGACATTCTCTCCCAAGCCCTCTTTGCCGGTTGGGCCCAAAACGGCGTGCCTTGGGAACGGGCACCCATTCTCGTCCTCCTTACCCTCGCCGCTCTGCTTGTTCCCATGGCCACGGGGAAATCCTTTTACTGTCACCAACTCTGTCCCCATGGAGCCGCCCAACAATGGATGAGAAAACTGAGAAAAAAGCCCCTTCGTTTGCCGAAAAAACTGGATAGTGTCCTCCAGTTCCTACCGGCCGGATTACTGGCCTTGGTTGTATTTATGGCCTTTACCGGTTCCGCTCACAATGTGGCCATCCTCGAGCCATTTGATGCCTATGTCTGGGAGGTTGCAGGAGGGATTACCATTGCCATCGCACTCATCAGCTTAGTTGCCTCGGCATTCGTCCCCATGGCTTATTGCCGATACGGATGTCCCACCGGAGCAGTACTCAAGCTTTTCGAATTCAAACAAGGGGTGGACGGGTGGAGCAAAAGAGATTACCTGAGCTTTAGCCTCCTCGGACTAGCCCTTCTTCTCTACTTTATTTACTAAAGCAAGATGCTCCGGTTCCTTTGGCTTCTTTCTTTCGGCCTGCTCCTCAGTTGTGAAAAGGAGGTCGAAGACACCCCAAAAATCCTCAGTCTAACAGGCCAAGCGCTCGGCACGTCCTGGACCGTAAAGGTCATAAGCTCAAAGCCAATCGACGGGGATGAACTTCTGGCCGACCTTGCGGCCAAGATCGAGGAAACCGAAAAAATCTTTTCTCATTGGCGACCGGACTCCAAACTCTACCAAGTAAACGCATCCCTTTCTACCGAGCCTATTTCCGTCCCCCCGCTCCTCCACGAATTGCTCAAGCACGCCAAGTGGGCATACGAGCAAACCGATGGCGCGTTCGATCCCACCATCGCTCCCCTAGTCAACCTCTGGGGGTTTGGTCCGGTTTCCACAAACCGGTTGAGAATTCCAACCGAGGACGAGATCAACGGAATTCTCGAGCAAGTAGGCATGAACCAATTGGAAATCAGGGACGGTAACAAAATCCGAAAGAAACGACCCGACCTGCAAATCGATCTATCGGCATCGGCCAAAGGCGAAATCATAGACCAGGTCTGCGAAATGCTCGATCAGAGGGAACTGAGAAATTACCTCGTCGAAATCGGAGGGGAAATCAGAGGGCGTGGAAACGGAAAGTCGGGGAAAGGGTGGACCATTGCCTTGGAGGATGGGTCCGAAGGCAAAACGAACGGATTGTCCACAGTCAACCTGCTCAACTATTCCGTAGCCACCTCCGGTACCTACCGGCAGACCAAGCCAAACCCGGACTCGGCCAAACCTGCCTCCCATTTGATCGACCCAAGGACCGGGAGACCAGTCGAGCACAAACTGATTGCAGTCAACGTCCTCGCCCCGACTGCCCGGGATGCGGATGCCCTCGCCACCGCCTTGATGATCCTCGGGCCCGAAGAGGGCATGCGAAAGGCCGAGGAAATGGACTTGGTCGCCCGCTTTTGCACAAGGGAAGGAAACGAAACCCGACATACCCATACCCCCGCTTGGATACGTCTATATCCCGTTGCGAACCGATAATCATTCGGCCTGCTCTAGGTTCGACATTATCCAAACAGCAAATGGTATTGAGGTTGTTGCAGCACTCTTGGAATCCCATCCTCTCAATCCTTTAATTCCACCCACCTAGAACCTATTATCTCCACCCTTCGCCCATGCAAGCATTCAAACCTTCTTTGCTTTCTTTCCTGCTCGCTCTGACCACGCCCGCTTTCTCCGAGATCGAACGTGGAGGGGTTATTTACAAGCAACTGTGCTTCAATTGTCACGGGGTCAATCTGGATGGAGGAATCGGGCCAAGCTTGATTGATTCGTATTGGAAAAACGGAGATTCTTACGATGCGATCTATCGCAACATTGCCAAGGGAATAACCGGGACCGAAATGATAGCCTATGAATTAGTTTATCCTGAAAAAGATCTCCGTTCTCTTACGGACTTCATCATAGGCAAACAAGAAGGCAACCGAGAGACTCTACGCTCCACCTACCCCAGAGACTATTTCAAAGGCAAAAGACTGCACCCC
>JABGWD010000130.1 GCA_018645725.1 Opitutia bacterium | reverse complement strand
CGACTGGCTGGCGCGAGAAACAACGTGCAAAACGGAATGTCTTTCATGGAGGTCCAGGACGGAATGCTTCAAACGGCGGGCCGGATCGTAAACCGGATGGCCGAACTCAAAGGCATGGCCTCCCAAGATCCGATGAAAAGCGCCCAGGACATTGATTCCTACGACAATGAGTTTGCTGACTTGCAGGTTCAACTCCACCAGATCTCGCAACAAACCTTCAATGGTTCAAGCCTGTTTGCGCAACGCAATGCAGAGAACTCTGCCGATGCTGTTTTTAGAGGAAACGCGACACAAGATTATACCGTGAGCATACACACAAGCAGTGATGGAACCGCCGGCACCATAATAAGCATACATAAGTCTACCTTGCTTTCCGCACTGACCATAGACAACCAGTTGAATAATGCTACGGGTAATGCCGTGGCCTACGCCACCACGGGTAATGCTCAAGTCAAGCTGACTCCAACCCAGCAAGCCAATGTCGCCCTTGCTTCCGCAAGCACCGCGACAGTTATAGAACTCGAACACATATCGATGGGCGTTTTCGAGCAAGCCCTTTCCAACATTGCATTCCTCAGGGCTCAAAACGGAGGAGGAGTTTCGAGGCTAAACTTCGCAGCTGAATCCTTGGCTCTTCAGGAGACCAACGTGCGGGCCGCAGTTGGGCGGATCGAGGACGTCGATATCGCCGAAGAGAGCGCGAACTTGGCGAAGTACAGCATCCTGACGCAAGCCGCAGCTGCCATGGTCGCTCAAGCCAACACCAGCAACGACGTCGCGCTCATGCTACTGCGCTAGGCAGGAAAAGAATATGAAAAACTCACAATATCAAAAAAACCCATTTGGACACGGCGCAAGTAATTCGCCGATTGAAAAACCAAACATCAAGGAGGACATACCTATGAAAAATGAAATTCAACACCGGTTAGAAAAGGCCACTCAAAGCCTTTGCCAAAACCTGGAAATAGACAGGGGGATGCAATCATGGCGTTAACCTTAGGAACAAGTTCCGCGGCATCGTTTCGCAACATGCAGTACCTCAGTCAAACCAAGTCTTTAATGGACAAAAGCCTGCAGAGGATCTCAAGTGGGAAGCGTATTCTGAGCGCTGGAGATGATCCAGGAGGACTGGCGTTTTCAATGAGGTTGCAGAATGAGCTGACAATCAACAACGCAGTCCAGTCTGCCGTGGAGAATGCAAAGTCCTTCACGGAAATGCAGGACAGCGCATTGAAGTCAGCAGGAGACATCCTTTTGGAGATGCAATCCCTGCAAACCAAACACCGAGACAGTATGACCTCCAACACCGACAAAGCAATCTACGCAGGGCAGTTTCGTGACTTGCAAGTTCAGTTGGGAGGACTAAGAAGCGAAAAACTCAGTGGAGTCAGTCTCTTCAGTTCCAGTAGCACTCATAAATCGGCAAGCACCATCTATACTTCGGCTCAGGGAGCGTCAGGATCATCGATCACGCTCGGCAACCTTGATTTGGCAAGAGGACTGTCTATATCCGCAGATGCCGCCAAAAGAACATTCCTTGCTACTTCTGCAGGAACAGTCAATGTTTTTGGCGGTGTAGGTACGGGGGTTGCACTAAGCATCAAGAGCACAAACGGTGACCACATGATTTCGATGGCCACCATATCGAATGGCATCGATCAAATTGCCAGCCTTCGAGCTCAAAGCGGAGGGAAGGCGTCGTCGCTGGGATTCGCGTCGGAGTACCTAGCAACCAAGTCGATCGGCCTCCAATCAGCGCACAGTAGAATCATGGACGCAGACTTCGCCGAGGAAACGCTGAACTACTCGAAGTACAGCTTGCAGTATCAGGCAGGAGCGGCCGCTTTGGCGCAATCCAACCTGAGCATGCAAGTGGTCCTCGATCTCCTGAAGTTCCCCAGCATAAGGTCCTGATAGGTTGACTCAGCACCAATCGGTTACCCTCTCCGCTCCATTCAGGCGCGGGGAGGGAACGACTGAAAAAAACACCATTACCAACTAGATGAAAAAGCAACTCATAGGCAGAGACAAAGAATTGGCCGCCCTGACAAGATCACTTTCAGTGGAGGGCAGCCTGCGGACAGCTTTGATCCATGGGCCGAAAGGCATGGGGAAGTCCGCTTTGCTTGAAAAAACAGAACGGGAACTGCTTGACCGCAAGAAGGTTCATCTATGCCTGTCGCACAAAGCTACGGGTTACTCGAACCCTTTGAATTTTTCCGCATCTTTGGCTCGTTCCGCGAGAGGGAGCAGTGACTTGATCCAGTCCGCATTGAATGACTTCGCCCGAAAATGGGGAAGCCTGGTGATTTCATTCGAGCGAAGCCGGGTTCATGAGGAAAACAAGGACGAATGGAGAATCAAATTGGCCAACTCGCTGGTGGGAACCCTTGAGGAGTCCTTGACTGCCCGAGAAATTTCGATCAATGACATAACGCCTGTTCTTATCCTTGATGACCTGGATCAATATTCCGACGATGGAATTGACTGGTTGACGGGGCCTTTCAACCAGGCGATTCGTTCATCCGAATTGTTCAAGCGTTGCAGGTTTCTTTTTTCTTCGGAGAGTCCGAACCATTCACTGCAAGGTACTTTCGACCGATTTGGCTTCGAGCGCGTTCAACGTTTCCCGCTCCCACCGCTTGGTCCCGCTCAATGCGAAAAACTTGCAGGGTTGCATGGTTTTCAATCAATGGCCGGAGCAGAGTTAAAAGAAATAAGCCAAGGCAACCCATTGAAATTGTTGAATATCTTCAAAAAATCTACTATCTTACAAAAAGCAAAGGTTTCAGTTATGTCAGAACAGACGAAAAAAACACTTCCCCATTTCTCGGATTTCACCGAGGAAGAGTTCCAGCATCTCCTCTTTGCTTCCTACTTCAAGCGTGTCAATCGCTACAACTTGGAGTTCCTTTGTTCTCCCAGAGACGCCGCTTTCAGTTACAATTGGCTCAAGAGGCAAAAAAACATTGCCAGTCAGGAACCTGACGGATGCTTGGTCATCAATCAGGAAATCAGAGATCAAATCCAGGAGTTCCACCGGCAAGACAACCCCGATGAAGCGGAGCGCCTAAACGTAATCGCTACCATCGTGGATGCCTTTAATGCCATCTTCCCTGACTCGGAAACACATTGGATCCCGGTAAACCTCCAGGCACTCGACTCCTTCACCAGGGATTTGTGCCGCAAATTGTTTCCCGAGGAAGAAAGACCCAAGGTTTTTTCATTTATCGAGAACCACGAAGATCAAATCGTTTTTTCAGGCAGGCAGATGAACCTGACCCCGGATGCCAAGTTGCTCACCCAACGATTCATGGAGGTCGGAGGAGGAACTCCAAGGGATGGTTTTCTGGAAAAAGCAATCAAACAGTGGAAACTGGACAGCGAGGCGGCAACCGACAAGCGCCGCCGAATGGAGTTGGAGCATAACAACCTGAGCGAAGAAGCAACCGATATAGCGAGTCAGGTAGAAGACTTGGTTCTTCTCAAAGAAAAAATCATCGATGACTTCAAAAAACCATCCAAATCCAATGCCAACACCAAGAGGGAATACTCCTTTGGTTCAAACAAGATTCTTCTTGTCATTGGACTCGGGACGATAGCGGCAAGCTTGTTTAGCGATGCCTTTGGGTCGTACTATGCTGCGATTGGAATCGCCTTTAGCCTTGGCGGATACTTTTGGCCGAACGTCGAAGAACGAAAGACCGCCGCCGTTGCGGCAGTCGGAGCCGGCCCACGACTAGCCGTCGAAACCCAGCAAAGATCTCTTGACCACAGGATCAACGGACTTGTGTCACGAGCCTCCTCAATCAAGGAGAGCCTCGACGGAATGAGTGTGGAATTGGAAAATTTGGGCCAAGGCCTCGAGGCTCCCTACGTAAGCGAAGATTGATTTACTTCTCTGACGCGAATCCCTGAGGATCATTTCGTTTCTCCTCGGTAGCGTCGACTAACGTGTGCCGGCGGAACGATTCAGGGTCCGAACCAAGTTGCTCAGAGCATCTTCCCGGCTTTTGTTTTTTTCAAGTTTGCATGCCCAAATGACAATAACCTGCCACCCTTGCTCCTTGAGTTGCTTGTAATTGCGCTTATCGCGAGTCACGTTCCTCCTGAACTTTTCCATCCAAAACTCCTTTCTGGTGCTCGGAGTCGTGGATTTTTTGCATCTTGGATGCCGATGCCAAAAACAACCGTGAACAAAAATGGCGGTCTTGTATTTCGCCAGCACCAAGTCAGGTTTTCCGGGAAGGCCTCGAGCATGAAGACGAAAGCGAAACCCTGAACGATGAAGGTAACTTCGTACGATTTTTTCGGGTTTGGTGTCCTTGGACGAGACGCAACTCATCACATAGGACCGTTTCTCTTCTGAAAAAATATCAACCACCGAAAGAACGGCCTTCAGTCGGATCAGGAAATTTCTTCGAGACGGTCATTGCAACGGGCAAAATAGGACATAAGCAAATCCTGCTGTTTCTTCTGGAATCGGGAAAGAATTTCGCGCTGAAGAGTGAGGGCATGCTCCCGGGCTCGAAGGAATTCCTTCTCTCCGGTTACGGTAATGGAAACACTCTTGTTTCTTTGGTCCTTCGTGTTGTCGTGACGCTTGATTAATTTTTTCCCCTCCATTCGATTGAGCAAGTCAGCCAAGTTGTTCTTGTTGGTACTGAGCAATTCGGACAATGCCTGCTGATTGAGTATTTGCCCCCTCCCCTCGTATAGATTCCTGAGCAAGGTGTACTGGACGGGAGTCAGAGAGTTCGTTTCCTTTAGCTTTTCCCTAAACGCCTTATTGATACCAAACCATGCCCCTCTAAGTAAAACGGGAAACCTTTGCCTTTCGAACTCCATCTATCAAGCCGTTCAAACTTCTACCTTCAAAAGCGCAAGGAGGTAGTCTCGATAGACGACCCATTCCTGTTCTTTGCTCCTGACCTTGAGGAGTGGAAGGTGAAAGCGTCGGTGCCGAAACTCTTGAAATCCCAAAGAATCCATATCATTAACTGCTCCACAAGGTCGCAAAATCCAATCACCGGAAAAGCCGGGCCATTCTTTGTTTACAAAAGCCTGCTCGGCGATGGGTCGTAGCATTTCTGGGGGGCTCCACTGTAATTCCAAAGAAAGAGAAAGAAAATTGTAGCAAGTCGCTACGTGATCCACCTTGAGCGTGAACAACTGAACCGCAATCTGTTTTAGATTATTCGGATCAAGAGATTCTGCAAGAGCTTCATTGCGGCCTAAGATAGCTTTCTTAAGGAAATCAAACCCCAATGAGCGGGCCAATTCAGGGAGAATCGCCAAGCAGTTGGAGAAAAAACGCAAGTCATTCGAGCAATGGGCCAAAGATTGCCCAATGAATGCAGCTCCAAGTAATCTAGTGTCTTCCTTCTGGTATTGTTGCCAAAGAAAGGTTCCGAGCCAAAACTCATCCTTGTCCAGTGACGAAAAATCTCTTTTGAAATTTGCTTCCGATATCTTGCTTATCAATGA
Source organism: Opitutia bacterium (assembly GCA_018645725.1). Taxonomy (GTDB): domain Bacteria; phylum Verrucomicrobiota; class Verrucomicrobiia; order Opitutales; family Seribacteraceae; genus Seribacter. Next base: position 8,645 of record JABGWD010000130.1, on the reverse strand, counting down.
TTTCGACAATTCTTCATAGGAATGTTCTTCTTTCAAGTGAGCAGAAGCTGAAAAGGCCATCTCACTTGTCCTCTGCTCGTCTCCAAGATAGTCGAGCAACTGTGACTCAAGATCCTCGAGAGTGAAGGAAACGAAATGCTTTCCTTCCTCCAAAACCCCCTCATAATCCACCGGCAAGCCTTCTTCCGTAACATTGGTCTGAAAAAGCAAAGCTCCGGAGTTGACTATTTCGCAACTCCTGTAATTGAAAGGTCCGTTGATACCAACCACATTGAGTGAAATTTTACTCCTCTCGAGCAAGTTTTTATAATCTTCTTTTGCTAGGTCTGATCTGACTTCAACTCGAAAACGCCCCGCCCATTTCTTTTGAAACTCCGAAACGAGGGAGGTAACCCGATTACGGAGTTCATGGTACGCCGGATTCGAGGAGGAAGTAAAAGTGATGGAAACATCGACATCCCTGCCCCCGTCACCCCCCTTGAAAAGACGATGAAAGGAAGCCCAATTGAATCCGAAAGGGAGATGCAAGACGGAAGCCTTGCCGTAAGAAACCGCAGAGGAAAAGACCTTCCCTACGGGTAAAACGAAATCGAACATTTCGCATATGGTTTTTACTGCCGGGCCTTGCTGGACATGGCAGATGCTCGCAACGGAAGGAAACGGAGCGCAAGACAGACCACGGGGGTGCACGTGACCGTGAACCGCTTGCATATCCCAAAAGAAAGCTGGACTGAATCCCTTGGGGAGTCTTTTTCGAATGGCATTCATGTCATCCTTTACCAAATCATAGCGGATCCGGTCTATTTCATTAGATGAATTTTCATTCAAAGTAAGTGAAACCATGTCCGCCACCTTCAATATTTCGACCGTATGAAAATTCGGAAAGTGACTGTCGTTTATATAACCCAATAGAATCCCAGGCCTTTTTTCTCTCAGACTCGATATGTTTCTTAGCCTGAAACGATTATGATGAACCAGGTAGAGGAATTCATCCTCATCGGAGACTTCAACCATGGCCTTACGCCAACGGTTTTCGAGTTCATGAAGGTGGGATTTCCCTCGAACACTCTTCTCTTCTTCTTCCAGGGCGTCTATCGACTCAACTGACATTTGACCTTTTAGTAACTCGAGTAAACTTGGCCACTCCAATCGAGAATCATCATTCTCCCTGAAGGCAACTGGCAAAAGTTCACGGGCTTGAATGAACTCTTGGGCTTTCCCTTGACCATCTTGAAGCCCATGTTCAAGCCTTCCTTGTTTTCCGTGAAGACAATGTTCTTTTCCCCGACCACTTTTCCGTTCGAGACTCTTATTGCCCAGCATTTGCCAGTCCCCCAGTCACCAAACACATAATGATCACGAAGTTTCGGGTTGGACTTGCCCCGGTAGATACTTCCCCCGCTTATGCTCGTCCCTTGGGTATGGTCATATTCGAAAACCGGATCGATAAACTCGACCCCCTCGGGAGAACTTCGTTTCTTCAAGTCAAAGTCTTGCGTTCCCTCCCGGAAGCTCCAGCCATAGTTTCCGCCTTTTTGGATGAGATTGACCTCTTCTTTCTGATGTTGGCCAACGTCAGCGCAATAAAGTGTGCTTGTGGAAAGATCCCAGTGCAACATCCAGGGGTTGCGCAGACCCAACGCCCAGATTTCAGGCCTAAACCCCGGTTTGTCCACAAATGGATTTCCTTCGGGAATACCGTATTTCAGGTCACCGTCCTTGGAGTTCACGTCAATCCTCAGAATCTTCCCGAGCAAAGAAAACGTGTTTTGGCCAAAATCATGCGGATCGTTTGCCTTCCCTCCGTCTCCAGTGGAAAGATACAAGAAGCCATCCGGTCCAAAGACTGGGATTCCGGAATTATGATTCCAGTACGGTTGACCGATCTCCAACAGAACGCGTCCATGGGAAGCATCGACGGTCAGTTTGCCCGGGTCATCAATTCTCCGCTCAACCAAGACCGAGCGCTTGGGGTTCTGAAGCGTATGATAAAGAAAAAACCTCTTGTCCTGCGGGTATTTCGGATGAAAGACCAAACCGAGCAATCCTTCCTCAAACGAGTTGTCGATCATTTTCTCGCCGGTCATGTCGAGAAAAGTCGATGGTTTGAGGCTTTTGCTCAAAAGAAGGATTTTCCCGCCCTGAAGCACAAGGAGGCTCCTGCCCGATTGGTCCGGGACAGGCAGAATCATAATAGGCTTTGCTTTTTCGACCCCCTCGAGAACCTTCTTCACGGGGACTCGAACGGTTTCGGGTTCCGCGCCGACCACGCTGGAAAACAAAAAAAGAAAAGTTGATAGTATGCTGATAATCTTCACGTCGGCATTGGACTCGTTACAGAGAGAACTGTCAAGTTTCAGACATTCCCCCGAAAAAGATTCATTGTCGATTCAGTCAAACCGAATGCCCAATCGGGAGAAGGAAACAGGGAGAACCAAAGAAACCGCATCAACGGGAGGACGGACGGCAAGGTGCGGTCGTACGCCCTTCCCCATTTGCGAAGCCGGCACCGTCATTTTACTCATTGACTGACGGCTGTGCCGTTTTCAATCAATCGCTCGACCAACTTCCCTCCTTCGAAGCGGTATTTTGAGACAACTTGACCGTCTTCGTCCCATGTCGTTTCCAATCCCTCGATCAAATCCTGCCTGAAGTTTGCCTCGTAGGTTTTGATTCCGCTTTCAGCGCGCCATTCCTCCTTCCCGTTCTTTTTTCCATAAAAGTAACTCGAGGAAACCGAGGTTACTCCATTCTCATGATAATCCTCTCTTTTGCCGTGATAAAGTCCGCCCCGGAAGAACGAAGACGACAGGAGAGAACCATTTTGCGAGATTATCCGGAACTGTCCTTCGAGCAAATCCCCGGTTTGCTTGTCAAAGCATTGCCCGTTCTCATTTAAGTCGATTGCCTCTGAGAAGGTCGCCTGGTCGATCGAAATGGCACCCGGGGCAGACAAATCCACCGAGTAATTGGACTCACTCCCCTGATTCACTCCCTCGGATCCATGCGTAAGATTACTGCCTGAACTCAAAGGGACAGGTGACTTCTTTTCGTCATCCGGTGTTTCTTCCACGCTTTCCCGAGAGCAGGACAACATCACAAAACACACAAAAACCACGAGAAGGGCAAAAGGAGAAAAACTCATTTTTGCATCATGAAAACAGGCAGACGTTTTGCAAAGTCTAAAGATAGCCGAAAAGATTCCTTGGGTTTCGAATCAATGCAACCTAGTCACGGGATAAAAACCCAAGGAATTGACTTAAGGATTGTATTTGCGGAAATATCCATCTTTAAGGCATTTATGAAAACACTTTGTATTGTCGTACTTTTTCTCTCGGGAATTCCCCTCTTCGGACAGACCCCTAAGTTCAAGATGCAAACCATAGACGACAAGGTCGGCATTGGTTACGGGGTTCAACTTGCCGACATGAATTCGGACGGAAAGACAGACATTCTTCTCGTCGACAAGGACAAGGTCGCCTGGTACGAGAACCCCGGCTGGAAAAAACATATCGTCGTCAATCACCTGACCCAGCGCGATCACGTTTGCCTGACCGCCCGCGACCTAAATGGGGACGGCAGAGCGGAACTTGCCATGGGAGGACAGTGGAACCCGGGAGATACGCTTGAAAGTGGAGCGGTTTTTTATCTTTCGCCCAACGAGTCGGGCAAGGGAATATGGAATCATCACCCACTCCCACACGAACCGACAACCCACAGGATGCACTGGGTCAAGGGCAAGGGCGGGGTGTTCTACTTGATCGTCAAACCCCTGCACGGACGGGGAAACAAGAACAATGCCGGAACCCCAATCAAAGTGCTCGCATACAAAATACCGGATTCTCCCGCAAAAAGCCCCTGGGAAACGAGCCTGGTTTGTGATTTCCTCCATAACAGCCATAATTTCCACCCGGTGAACTGGGACTCGGACGAAGAGGAAGAAATCCTCATAACCGGCATGGAAGGAACTTGGTTGATCGACCAAAGGAAAGGAAAATGGAAAGCCAAACTTATCGCCAAGCCATTTGGCGGAGAGGTGCGGGACGGCAAGGATGCCATGGGAAATCATTTCGTTACCACGATCGAACCGCGACATGGTTCGGTTGTTGCCTGTTACTTGAAGAAGAAGGACTCCTGGGACAGAGTCGTGTTGGATACGACTTTAAAGGACGGTCATGCCCTTGGAACGGGAGATTTCCTCGGATTGGGCTATGATCAGGTCGTCGCAGGTTGGCGGGCAATGAGACCAAGTGGCGAACCCGGGCTCAAGCTTTTCGCCCCCACCGACAAGACTTTTCGCAAATGGAAGGAGTTTAAGCTAAGTTCCAAGGAAATTGCGGTGGAGGATCTGAAGATCGCGGACTTGGACGGAGACAAGCGACCTGAGATAATTGCCGCGGGACGGCAAACCCATAACCTTGTGATTTTCTGGAACAAATCAGGGAACCCCTGATTTTCAAGCAAAAGTCTTTCCGTTCCACCCCCAAAGGTGACGCTCCGATTCCTGGAACTCGATATAAATTCTGTTGGGTGCAATCCCGAACTCTTTTTCCATCAACCCCCCGAGACTTTGACTCAATTTGCCCGTAATTTCCGGAGAAAGCTCACCCACGTTCTTGACCTCCAAGTAGGCACATGACTCAGTCAGGTTCCCGCCGAATGAAGCGGGCACACCGCTTTCAACGATAACCATGACGAAATCCGGGGATTTCCCTATTGCGCTTGAAAGAATTTCGGTGCCCTTGGTCCTCACGTTACAAGAGGAGGATTTTGATATTTCCGGAAGGGAGAGCTTTACTTTGAGCAATGGCATGATTCATTCATCCAATCGCCAAACCGTGAGGTTACAACGATTATCTCGGGTAACCCAATTTAAACCGTTCTTTGGTCAGAATCCTCCTTTGGTCGCCCCAGCGATCCAGCAAAACAGAAATTTGCGCCATCAAGCTCTCGTATTCCGAATCGCCAATCCGACCCATGGCATAGGCTTCCGCTATACTGTTTCTCAACTTCGTATCCGGTCTTGAATGGAAACCGGGAACCCATTTGGGGTAACGAGTCAGAAGCGCTTTGTGCCGATCGAAACGAATCACGCTTTTGTCGTGAGCAAGATCGATTGACGCGGACAGGTATTCGTAAGTAGAAAGTTGATTGTGTTGCCAGGACTCTCTCAGCTTGCTTTCGCGAACGGCAACCCCCTTCATTCTCGTGTTCCCCGAATTCGTGCATCCGATGCTTCCGAGTAAAAACAAGATGGCAAACCAAAGAAAAATCTTCACCCTGAAAATATGAATTTCATTAGGCTATTGGACAAGAACGCAATTTGCCCACCCCGTAAAAATTTCCATTGCCGATTGAAAAAAAACTCATCTCGTCAAGTGATCGCTTGACGGAAGCCTAAGCAAAATCAATGGTCTATAGGCGTGAATCGATTCATACTGGCCATTTTCTTCTGCGTCCCATTCCTTGGTTGCGAATTGCAACAGAACCCGAAACCCTACGAGTTCAAGGAGGGCGAACCCGAGCCGGACAGTTCACCGGACCCCGAACCGAGAAAAGTCATCCCGGTTGCCAGAACACAGACTCCGTCAATCGTCCCCCAAAACAGGCAAGACCCGAACAAGTCATTCAACGAGATAGAGGGGAGCGTCGTCAAGGGCACGCCCCGTCACGATTTCCCCAATCTTGTTTTCCCCGAGTGAACGAGGGAAACACCGACGGAACGGTTCAGGTACCCATAACGGGAACCCTTGACCTTCACGGTTTTCAACCATCCGAAGTAAAGGAATTGATCAAGGAATACCTTTCGTCCTGCCTCGAGACCGGAATACTTCAAGGCCGAATCATACACGGGAAAGGGATAGGAACGCTAAGGGAAATCGTGCACTCTCAACTTAGAGCAAACCGTCACGTACTGTCTTTCGCGCTGGGGGATGGAAACTCAGGAGGATGGGGGTCGACTTCATTCACTCTCAAGATGAACGCCGATTGAACGATCAACCCGATTGCGCAAGATGCTTGAAATTTTACGCATCTTGTTTCACCATTCTTTTACACATCACCAAGCAAATCGAAAAAATGGCTAAAACTCGCATCGCATTCCTCGCCCTGTCACTGATAGGCTTCTTGTTCTCGTGTATGGAAGTTGAGAAACCCGTAACCCTGGCTTCGGCGCTCATGGACAAGAAGATCACAATGACGTCTTCTTCCGTCGAAAAGCTAAACGTCGTGATCTACCTCATTACAGTCGACCCGGTCGAAGGCGAACTATTGGCCAAAGCAATGAATTTCGAGGGCAAGGAAATCGGCAGGGCCAAGCAAATGCTCAACTTGGGAAAAGATGAGTCCAAGCTCATTACTTTCACTTTCGGCCCCGAGCTTAAGCTCGATCAAGTCGCCAAGTACGTCATCGACTTCCGCAAGCAATAACCTTCGCGGAAGGTCTAGTTCTTGAGGTCGTAGACCAAAATTTTGGCGACCAAGGGCAGAAGGGTATCCTCCTTGGCTCTTTGGTGAAGAGGATGCTCCAAATAGGAGCTCAAAGAATCCTTGTCCCTAACCACGATCAGGATTCCCACGTCAAAGGAATCATCGACGATAGTGCGGTCGCTCGGAACCGCGACTCCAGCCCGAGCCTCCAAAACACCGGGGATCCTGCGAAAGGTTTTGCTTGCCTCAATGATTTGCTTTCGGTGTTCGAGATTACCAGGTTCCTTAAGCCAGCAAAGGACGAAGTGATGAATTCTCTTCGTGCTCTCGGTTTCTTCCTCAAACCTTAATCCGGACTTGAACGAAAAGCATCCGGACAGGAATATCGACGACAAAAAGAAAAACAAAGAAACCAAAAACCGCATTGAACCTCAAGGGACGTGAGAAATGGTGCGGGCGCGGGGAATCGAACCCCGCCCTCAAGCTTGGGAAGCTCACGTACTACCGATATACTACGCCCGCAGGAAAGAAGATCGATATTGCTTGGCATTAGTTGCCCAAGCAAGGGAATTTTTCATTTTGGTTTGCCCATCCACATACTATTCTCCTAGATCTGACCTGTGGCCCTTAACGACATAATACCGCTCGACGCCCTTTTCGGAAACAACCCCGACAAAGGCAAGAAGAAGAAAAAAATCGACCGGGAAGCCCTCTCCTCGGCGATCATGAGGATACCAAGGATGGACGTTCGAGTCGCCCGGGACTTGATCGATATTGGGATCAAGGAACTATACGAATTGCAAGGGCGGTCGGCAGAGAGTCTTTTTGAGGAAATACAGAAACTGCGCCCGGAAACGCCCGAGTACCGGTTGGCTTTTCTCAGAATGGGAATTTACTTTTCCGAAAACGACCCGCCCGACCCCAAGATGCTTCATCCTCAGGAATGGCAGGACGCTTAACCACTTGAGCTCGACTGGGTCGAAGTTTCGCTTAATTTGTCCAAGGCTCTCTTTGCCTGCCTGACCATAAACAGACCATAGCCGGAAAAAAGAGCCCCATTCATGACCACAATCCAATTGATTTGGTCACCCCGGAGACCAACGGCAAAAAGACTCACCCCGACAAAGGCGAAGATCCAGCCGAACCATATCCGGTATTTGATGATTCGCCTGAAATGAGAAATGCGTTTTGTCTTTTGCTCCTCAGTATATTCAGCCATGGCTCAATTGGAGTCAAAGTCCTCGGAAGGAACGTCGCCGATTGCTTTCTTCAAGAGATCAAGCCTTTCGTTCTCACGCAAGAGATCATCGAGAAGCATATTCGCCCGCTTGCCGAGAGTTGACACCTCGAGCATGGCTTGCTTGCGGAGAGTATGCTTGCACAGGGTAAAGGCCGCCAGATTGACAAACGCAACGTCGTCTTCAAGGGGATTAAGGAAATCCATCATTTCGTCCGTAACTTCGCCGCCGAGTTTCAGGTTGCGCTTTAACTGAACGACAAGTTCCTGACGAACCCCCAATGACGAATCATCGACCTTGGTCTTCATCGGTTCAACTTCAAGCATTGGATAAGGACCTTCGCTGTTAATTGATCGAATTCTTACACGCTCAATGCCTTGAAGCAAAACGAAAGAGGTTCCGTCTTCATGCTTCTTGGAGATCCTGATCACTCCAACCGTTGCCACGTCAAAAGGAATCTCCCGTCCAGTTTCCGCAGGATCGTCTTCGACACGAACACCCGCTAAGGCGAACATTCGGTTGCCTGACAAAACGTCGTCAAGCATTTGACGATAACGAGCCTCGAAAATACGGAGGGGCATCATGGCCTTGGGAAACAGGACTGCATCCCTCAAGGTCATTGCGGGAACAAAAGGCGGAATATCAATTTCCAGTTTGGTCATACAAGAGTATCAAGTGTTGCGGGAAATTCAAGAAAGGTCAAATCACCAAACAATTGATGCCGCCCGAAGCGAACCATTCATGAATAAAACATGCCAGCTACACATGCCGACAAAAGACTTGCCAAAGTTCCCCCGATCAAAGCTTTCACACCGAGTGCAGCAAGATCCGACCGTCTCTCCGGGGCAAGCGACCCGATCCCTCCGATTTGTATGCCAATCGACATGAAATTGGCAAACCCGCACAATGCAAAAGGGGAAAGAAAAACAGAACGGGCGCTCAATCCCGCTTCTTTCATGCCAGCAAGTTTCACGTAGG
>JABGWD010000129.1 GCA_018645725.1 Opitutia bacterium | reverse complement strand
TAGGCAGACACATGCGCAAGTCAGAAGGGTAAGTAGCAGGGGTTTCACGCTCCCCACCAAAACGGGAAAAAGTTCCCCAATCAAGAAAACTTATGAAAGAAGCGGAGAATTCTCAGGCAAGCAGTTCGGGCAGAATGCCGGTCGAACTTCCGAGGGAATCAACTTGCACCCCGGCCTGCCGGAGCAGGGCATGAACGTATCCTAGTTTTTGCTTTTTACCCAGCGCAATCCAAAGAGCGGTCTATGGATGATCAGTCTTTGGTTTTGTATCCATGCCACACCCATTCGATGGCATGAGCGAGGAATTGAATCTTGGCATTGCCGATCCCGTGACCGGAATTTTGGCAAAAAAGATATTGGTACTCATAACCCTTGGCTTTGAGAACCTTGGCCATGCGGTGGTTGGCTTCCACCCAGTCATGCATGCCATCGCGCATGACGTTTGGATTGAGAAGGTCATAATCGCCCACCGCAAGAAAGAGCCGGATGGGTTTCTTCGGAGAGTTTGGGATCAGTTTGTCGTGAAAGTCCCAAGCGCCACCCGGGGTCATCGGATCGAAGGGCCACTGCTGGTTCACAAAGGGACCCGAGGTGGTCAGCACCCGGCGGTAAAGATCGGTCCGGTACCAAGCCATGATGAGAGCGGCGGAACCGCCCGAACTGCTCCCCATCACCGCCCGTCCGTCGGGATCCTTGGTCAGCTTCACCCCGCAGGTTTTTTCAACCCGGGGTAGAACTTCCGCTTCGATATATTCGGCGAAAAGTCCGGACATGGTATCGTATTCCTTGCCTCGTTCATGCCCTTGGGCATCCCCTCCCCCGTTGGCTATCTGGATTACGATCATGGGCGGAACGCGCTTCTGGGCGACCAGGTTGTCCAGCATGTTGGGGATCACCTGGTTGGGTTTTCCCTTCGGTCCGTCGTGACAAACCATGAAGGGAGCAGGTCTTCCCTCCTTGTATTGAGCGGGAACGTATACGGTGATCTGCCGGACGTAATCGATCTCGTGGGTCTCGACGATCAAAGTCTTTGGATTCTTGGGATCGACCTTGCCGAATACCTTGCGGGCGATCCCGGGGTTGAGCAACTTGGTGGTTTTCGAGTCGATGGTGAACTGGGAAACTTTTCCTCTCGGCGAATCCTTGGGAATTCTGCGCTCGGGAGCCGATTGGTAGTCCGGTCCGATGAGGAAGTTCCCCACCGCATCGACGGGCGGATTGACTCCCGGTTTGTCATCCAGACGGATGAACTTCGGAGCGCCTGGAGCATCGAAAGGCCTGACTGGTGGCTTCGGGCGCTTGGCCTGCAGGGCGGAAGAAGTAAGGAGAGCAAGAAGAGTAAAAAGGCAAGTTGTGTGACAAGTTTTCATTTGGTTTGGAAAAGTGAGCTTTGGGCAAGATTGTGGATGAGGGAACGGGCCCGCATCATTGATCAGGGAGCGGGGACGGGGAATCACGCCGTGCAGTTGGAAGCGGTTCGGAAACCGAAACTTCGCGCCAGGGCAAATCCGTTCCTTTTTTCTCTTCGCTGTTCAGCCTCCTGAGGAATATGGGGTTCACCTCCCAAGGGCTCGAAAGTCCGGAAACTCCCCATGGCTTGAAACTGTATAACCGCACCATCTCGTAACCCTGAAAAATCACGAATTCACTGACAACCAAAGGACGAGGCTTGCTCCCCTCGAAAGAGGTTTTCGGAGAAGTTTTCCGGGGAAGCCTAAAATAGCCTTTTGCATCCGTACTTGCTTCCCCGACTTTGCAACCACGCAACGGTTTTCCGGTCTCGGCATCATAGACGAAACCGCTTAACTCCGGACGACTGATCCTGTGGGTTCCCAAGCAACCGCACAATACGCTCAAGATAGCGAGGAACGCAGCAGTTCGTGGAATGGACATGATCACCCCCTACCGAAAGCGAGCGTGGCAGTCAAAGCATAAGCCCAAAGGCAAGCCCATGGCCATCCGTAGCAAGGGCCCGAGACGAGTGCTTTGCCATGGAACCTCACCCGATCGGGAATCCAAAGTGATTGTCTTTTTTGCAAGCAATATGGTTTAACGCTCGAAACGGATGACAAAAAGAGCCAAAAAAAGGAATGCTCACCCGTTTAGTCTTCCTTGTTCCCCTGATTTTGCTAGCCAACTTTTTTGCTCGGGCGGACAAACCCGATACATGGAACCAGTTCCGCGGGCCTAACGGTTCGGGCATCCGGTCCGATGCCCGGATCAAGATTCCCTCGAAGGAGAACTTGATATGGAAAACCCGACTTCCCTTTGGTCTTTCCTGCCCGGTTCTTTCGGAAGACAAGATCTTCCTTACCGGGATCGAGCAAGGCCGGTTGGTGACTCTGGCGTTAGACAGAAAATCGGGCAAACTGCTTTGGAAGAAAAAAGCCCCCGAGACGGAGATCGAAAAATTCCACGAGGCGAGCAGTCCGGCCACACCCACCCCTTTCGTAGACCAAGACAGGCTCTTCGTTTACTTCGGTTCCTTCGGGCTGCTTTGTTACGACCATGACGGAAAAGAGATTTGGAAAAAGCCCATCCCCACCCCCAAGAGCCTCTACGGCACCTCTTCCTCACCCATCTCTCATGGGGATTTGCTCATTCTGGTGGTCGACGACGATGCCAACCTGCCCAACAGCAGGGTCAGCCGATCGCGCATTCTGGCCCTCCGAAAAAAAGATGGGGGAATCGCATGGGAAAGACCCCGCCCGTTCCACCGGAGCGGCTGGTCGACCCCGACCATTTGGGAGCACGACCAAGGGAAGGAACTGGTGGTCTTGGGAAACGGTTCCCTCCGGGGTTACTCGCTCCCCGAAGGGGAGGAAAAATGGCAAGTGGACGGGTTCTCGAGGGAGACCGTCGCAAGGCCCCTCGCAGGTAAGAACTTCGTCTTCGCATCCGGTTCCAAGCTCGGAGGTTCGGCCGACCTGAAGACCGATCCTCTACCCTTCTGGAAAGCGGTCATCAGTTTCGATGCCAATGAAGACGGCCGTTTGCAACGCAAGGAAATGACCGGGCATTTCACCTTTCCCTTCCGGCCTCAACTCCCACCCGGGCATCCCGGTTACGGTCTTCCACTGCCCAAGGATCCCGCAAAACGCAAAAAGAGACTGGACGGAATGTTTTTCTGGACGGACAAGAACAAGGACGGGTTTTGGGACAAGGACGAATTCATCGGCAACCTGACAATCGGGCGTGGGAAACCCCTCCTCGTTGCGGTCAAACCGGGTGGAAAGGGCAATGTCACCGATTCACACGTCGAATGGGAATTCAACAAGGGCATTCCCGAAGTCCCTTCCCCTATTCTTCATGAGAACCGCATCTACATGGTCTCCAACGGGGGCGTTCTCACTTGCGTGGATGCCGGCAAAGGAGAAATGGTCTACCGCACTAGGTTGGGCGGACTCGGGCAATACGTGGCCTCCCCGGTGGTGGCGGGAAACAACTTGATCCTGACATCGGAAGAAGGGTTGATCTCCGTGGTCCGCACCGGTGACGAATTCAAGGCCCTTGGCCAAGTCGAACTGGGCGAGAGCATCCAAGTGACCCCCGCCCTAGGAAAAGAGACCCTTTACGTTCGCGGGAAAAACAACCTGTGGGCCTTTGGATCGGCCAATCGCTAAGTCGCGCCCTGCTCTTCCCCGGCACCGCTTTCCGGGTTACTCGGTTCTGTTCCCAAAGAATGAATGAAGGCCAAGAGAGAAGCAAAGAGGAACAGGGCCACCAACTGATGAATCACGGGCAGAAGGATGGGGAAATCAATAATGATGAGAATGGTGACCACCCCAAGTGAAAACTGGGTGACGACCAAGCCAAGAACCCAACGAAGCCGACTCTTCTGAGTTTCGTTCAGGGCAAGGGACTTGAAGGAATACCAACCCAATCCCAAGGTGGCCAAGGCAAGCGCGGCCCCCATCCAGCGATGGATGAACTGTACGGAAAACTTGTCCGCAACCAGATTCTTCCAGAAAGGGGTCAGACCGAACAAGCCTTCGGGCAACCATTCCTTTTGCATCTTGGGAAAGGTATTGAAACCATAACCCGCCTTCATGCCTGACGTGAAGGCTCCGTAAGTAATTTGCAGACAAAGCAGGCCTAGCAGAATGCAGGCAAGAAGTCTCAGTCTTCCCGTCTTTCCCGCGCCCGGATCTCCGGGATTCAAATCCTGCAACATCCACCAACCCAAACCGAAGACGGAGAAGGCCAGTCCCAGGTGGGCGGCCAAACGGTAATGGCTGACCTCGGGGTTGTTAACCAACCCGCTCTTGACCATGTACCAACCCATCACCCCTTGGGCACCGACCAGGAGCACGAGAACCAAGCCTTTTATACGGAGGTTCCCAACGAGCTTTTTCCGGAATAAAAACCACAAGTAAGGAAGAAGGCAAAGCAGGCCAACGATCCTGCCCATAATCCGGTGCAGGTATTCCCAAAAGAAAATGTCCTTGAAGCCTTCCATGCTCATGCCCTCATTGACCTTTTGGTACTGAGGAGAGGCCTTGTACTGATCAAACACCTCGTTCCATTGCGTATCCGTAATGGGTGGAAGAATTCCTGCGATGGGTCTCCAGTCAACCATCGACAACCCCGATCCGGTCAACCGGGTAATCCCCCCGACGACCAGGATAACGACAACGCTCAAGCAGACACACCTGAGCCAAATGGCCAAAGGCTTCGTCCTGATGGGATCGGCCCGTAATTCGTCGGTTGCGCTAGTTGGGTGTGAAGACATGAAAAGGTTCGTGGTAAACTTGCTGGGTTCGCCATATCATGCTATCGAAAATTCCGGTTTCCGCAAAATATTTCTGACCCGCTACCGGTTGGGTGAGGACCGGCTTCAGTCCAAAGTTTTCAAACGCAGATCCTTGAACTCGGCAAGCATCTTGGGGTTGTGCAACTGGAGTTGGATCATGCCTGCATGGAGACGTTTCTCTTTGGGCAAGTGTTCCGTAAACTCGGCCGAGGTCTTCCCGTTGATGATGAAATTGAAGTGATTTCCCCGGGCGATGAGATGAACGGCGTTCCAGTCGCCCTTTCGAATATCCCCCTCTTTCAATCCATTCTCGATCGCCGTAATGGTCGGTTTGTCATTCTTGTCGATGACCAAGCTATCCCCACGAAAGCACCGATGTTCCTTGCGACCCGGGGTATGAAAATCCCAAGCCCCCATGACTTGCTTGCCCAGACCGATCGCACCCAGGTCCGCATGGTAGCATTGAAAATCCCGACGCCTGGTCGTGTCCTTCACCGCCCGGATGCTTACCCCGCTGTTGGCCTTGTCTCCGGTCAACCGGTAGCTGAACTTCATCTCGAAGTTACCAATTTTCTTGTTCTCTACGTAAGCGAGGTAACAACGCCCTCCCTTGTCTCCATCTCCCCGAATTATCCCGTCCCGAACAACCCATGCATCCTTGGCCTGAGTGGAAACCGGGCTCCAGCCCTTCAAGGTCTTGCCGTCGAAGATTGAAACAAACCCGTCGTCCTTTTCAGCCCCAATGGCGAAGGAGGAAAGGCAGATGGAAAGAAAGCAGAGGCTTTGCGTCATTTTTATCAATTTCATTTTTAGTCACTCCCATTGTTTTCTGTTTTACCCAGTTGAACCAAGTATTGAATCAAGTTCAGAAGTCTTTGGCGAGACATGCCTGCCAGCAGGTTCGGGGGCATGGCGCTTCCCAGTTTCTTGACCGAGCCCACTTGTTCACGCCTCAGGGTCAGGAACGAATCCTCAGCCAGTTGCCGGATGGCGATGGTGCCCGGTTTCGAACTTCGCTCGTAGCCCTGGAGGATTTCGCCCGACTTGGTCGTAAGCTGGATCATGGAATATCCCTCCTTTACCTGCCTGCCCGGCCAGAGCAATTCCTCGACGATCCTCTCGGGCGAAAGGGTCGTTCCCAGTGAGGTCAGATCGGGTCCGATCAGGCCACCCTGCGTCCCAATCCTGTGACAACCCAGGCAAGACACGGACTCCAGTTTTCCCCGGGCCGGATCACCTTTTTCACGGGCCAGGCGGACCAGTTCGGAAATGGTTTTCTCGTCCGGGGAAAGAGGCTCGATTCGCTTTTCCGCCTTTCCGCCAAGCAGTTCACTCAACTTCTCGCTCAGGTGTCCGGACAAGTAGAGCGCCTGCAAAAGACCATCGGCAACGTCCTGCTCGAGATTGACGGGCTTGAGGGCCTCGACCAGACGATCCTCTCCGGAGGTTCTGGAAAGAAAGGCCTTGAGCAAGCCGGCCAGTCCCTCCGCATCAAAAGCACCCTCGGCGATCAAGGCGGCCCCGCGCTTTGCGGCTTTGGGAAGATCGCTCAGGCACATGGCCCGGACGGCCGCATTCCTGATTACCGCAGAGTTTTCCTTGAGGGAAGACTCATCGAGGATTTTTTCAGCAACTGGTACTTTCATTCTGGCCAGGGCGAGAAAGGCAGCGCCCCGTAGGCCAGGAGCGAGATTTTCATCTCCTCCCATACGGGCCACCTCCGCCCCAAGATCCCGGACCGACCACAGGCCGGCCAAGGTCAAGGCATTCCTCTGTACTTCCTCATGACCTGAATCAAGCAAGGCTTGCAAGGATCCCGCAAGGTCTCCATCCGGACGAACCCCTCTCTGAACCGTTGCCTCGACCATGTCCTCCAACAATTCGGAATGGGTATCCGGATCGTAGCGAGCGCCAAAAGCAAACTTCCCGCGAGATAGTCCATAGTCTTTGAACTCACGAGGTCCGCCTACCGCGAGAAGGGTCTTCATCGCTCCCTTGCGCTGGTCCCGCGAAAGGGATCGGTCATCCGCCACCCCTCTGAGTTTGCCAACCATGTTTTTGGAGCCCGCCCGGTTCAAAACAGCCGCGACGTGGGACAACTTGGAGAAAGTCAGTTGGCCCTTTTCAAAAGGCTCTTCCCAATGGGGTTTCAAGTGATGAATGGCTTGGGCAAAGGCATACTCGATCGAGCGGTCCATTTCCCGTTCACTCGCCATGGCCACGACTTGGATCGAATCCATCTGCGGGATTTGTCCCGCGGCCAGCACCGCTTCCATGCGTACGCGGGGATTTTCGTCCCGGACCAAGCCAGCCAGTATGTCGAGCGGGTCCTCGATTCGACCGGCCCACCGGCCCGTGATCCGGGCCGCCAGGGCACGTGCCCCGGAAAGTTCGGATCGGGCCACTCTCCTGAGCAGATCCCCACTGACCATCTCAATGGTGGAACAGGCGAGAAGGGCCTCCATGAGGTGGCGCTCGCTTCCCTCCTCGGTCGGATCGTCCAGGCCCAGGGCCCATTCTTCCATGTAGGGCAATTGATCTTCGAGGAGAGCGGGCGTGAATCGGTTGGAGAGCTCTCTCCTGGCCTGTCCACGGGTCCACGAGTCGGGAGCCTTGAGGCTGTCGAAAACCTGTCGCAGGGGAGCATCCAGAAGCTTCGGCGGGCGAACCGGCGGGCGTTTCGAACTAATCCGCCAAATCCGGCCATGCGCCTTGTCCCGGCGCGGGTCGCGATAGGCGTCGTCCTGATGGCAAGTAATCGAATTGTACCAGTCCACGACGTAGATAGCCCCGTCGGGCCCGACGTTCACGTCGACAGGACGAAAATTGCGGTGGGATGAGCGGAGCAAGGGTTCTTCCCATTTCAACTTGAACCCGGCCCCATCGTCGGACAGGGAAAAAATCTTGATCCGGTTGGCCTTGAAGTCACCTGTTGCAAATCTGCCCTGCAACTCTTCGGGCAAATGTCCGCCATCCAGATAGCCTATCCCACAATAGCCTCCCGGATTGCCAATCCTCGGGAGCTTAAGCCTGTTCTGGGCGGGAACCTGACCGGGGGACAAGCAGGACACACCCCCCGCCCCGTCGACCACGAACATCTGTCCCCACTCGTCGAAGGCCATGCCCCAGGGATTGGCCGGGCCCATCCAGTTATCGAGGAGCGGATCCAGGCGCAGGCGCCTTGGGCGAAAACGGTAGATGCCCGCCTGGTAAAGATCGCTCGAACCCAAGGGGGTTTCCACCCGGGACTCCACCCCATCGCCCTGCCCCATGAAGAGATCTCCCTCCGGACTCCAAACAAAGGAATTGATCGCCTGGTGCGAATCCCCGCTCCCGAATCCGCTCAGCAAAACTTTTTTCCGGTCGGCCCGGTCATCCCCATCGGTATCCTGCAAAAAAGTGATCTTCGTACTTTCCCCGACGTAGACTCCGCCATCGCCTAGCTCGAAACCGGTCGGGATGTTGAGACCTTCCGCAAAAACGGTCGACTTGTCAGCCCGTCCGTCCCGATCGGTATCCTCGAGAATAAGGATCTTGTCATTGAATACGTCCCCTGGGAAAACGTGCGGGTACGCCGTGGTCACCGATACGTAGGCCCGGCCGTTCGGATCCCAGCGGACGGCCAGGGGGGTGGTCAGCCCGAGCTTCTCGTCCGCAAAGAGGGTTACGCTCAAGCCATACCCGACCTCGAAGGCCTTGGTTTCCTTTTCCACGTCCGCTTGTTCGTCCCCATGCAAAACCTCCGGCTCGGGTCGATCGTGCCCTGGGTCGGGTTCACCGACCGCAACTTTGCGGATTCGATCGTCCGCCTTCGCGATCAAGGGAAGCAATCTTTTCCACTCCTCCCGGAAAGGGACTTTTCCCCGGGTGAATTGGCGACGGGAATCGTCCCCGTAGAGGAGCTTCCAGTTGGCCGGTCTCCAATAATCAAACCAGAGCCGGTTCTTTTCCCGGACTGCCTCCCGCAGTGCCTTGATTTCCCCAAATGGGGAAACCTCCAGTCCCGCCCTTTCCATCCAGAGGGCAGCGGCCATTTCATGGGCATCAGCCCTCAAGTGCATCCCGTTCCCGGTCCATCCCCGGGGTGCGCCCGTGAACAAATCGACGAAGACCAGCTTCCGCTCGGCCGCCATCTTGCTGATCTTGCCCACGTAAAGCGCGAGGGACGGGTTATGGACCGTCAAGTCGGGCAGGAGAGAGTTCGCGGGCTTCTCGAATGCGAGCGGGGCGACCACCACGACTTGCTTTGCCTGCTTCAGGTAGTCGTCAATCAAGCGTTCGTAGGCATTCGCAAAATCTTCAAGCTTTTCCTCGCCCGCCATGGACTCGAGGCGGCCGAATTGAGCAATGACCAGGGTAATCTTTTGGCGCTCCAACTGTTCAACGCGGTCACCAAAACCATTCTTTCGCCACCTCTCGATCACCGAGCTCTGCCGGTAGACGGTATCGGCATCCCAGGACATGTCCCGAAAGACCGGTTCCTTTTTGGCGAAGGCACGAGTGAGCATCGCTTCAAGCGATCCATCCTCCTGAGCGCGCCCAACGTTCGTTCCTCCGACAAAAGCAACGACTTCCTTCTCACCAAGCGAAAACTCAACAGCCCTTGCCAAAGGTTGCCCGATCAAAGCAAGGGCAAGGAGAGGAAGCGCGGGCATTGCTTTCATCTTTGCCTCATCACTTCAACGCACGAACATTCCAGCCTACTTCTGCTCGAAGGTCCATGGCCAGGGCTTGACCTTGGCCCGGGTTGCCCAGCTCTCCCATTTTTTCTCCAACGCCTTGGCGATCTCGGGTTTTTCCTTGGCCAAGTTCTTGGATTCCACGCGATCCTTGGCCATGTCGTAGAGTTCCCAAGGCTGTAAGGCAGAGGGTCGTCCGGTCCGGCCGTAGCGGACGAGTTTCCAATCCCCGTCCCGTACCGCGCAATTCAAGTGGTGCTCGAAATAGAGGGCGTCCTTGCGCTTCAAGGGTTTTCCCCGAAAAGCGGGCCCCAAGCTTACGCCCTCGAGCGGATCAATTTCATGCTCCCCCACCTTCTTCGGGTAGTCGAGACCGGAGAGGTCCACGCAAGTGGCCATAACGTCGATCAGGTGACCCGGTTGGTGATCGATCTTGCCCCTCATCTTCTTGCCAATGCCCTTGGGCCAGTGAGCGATCAAGGGGGTTGATATTCCTCCCTCATGGGCAAAGTGCTTGTACTCGCGGAAGGGGGTGTTGGAGACGTTGGCCCAGCCACGACCATAGCCGATGAAGGTATCCTCGGGACCGGCCATCTCGCCCGGACCCGTACGGAGCGGTCTACCGTCCCGGGTCTGCATGGGCGGCCAGATCTTCTTTTGCAGATCATCCGGACCCATCGGCTTGTACTCACGGTAGCCGTTCTTGGGGGTGTAGCGCCCGTAGCCCTCGGCGCATCCTCCGTTGTCTTGGAGGTAAAGGAAGAGCGTATCCTCAAACCTGCCCTGCCTCTTGACTTCCTTCATCACCTTGCCGATTCCCTGATCCATGTTATCGACCATCGCGGCATAGACTTCCATGTTCCGAATTTCCCATTCCTTATGGGGGGTCCGTTCCCAGTCGTCCGAACCAGGGGAAAGTTTCGTATCGGGAGAAACCAACCCCAAAGACTTGAGTTTTTTCAGTCTGGCTTTGCGTATTGGATCGAACCCCTCGTCGTACTTCCCCTTGTACTTCTCGATGTCCTCCGGCAAGGCGTGCATGGGCCAATGGGCGGTGGTGTAGGCAAGGTAAAGGAAGAAAGGCTTGTCGGCATCGGACTTGGCATGGTCCTTGAGGAAACTCACCGCATTGTCACTGATGGCATCCGTATAGTAATAAGTCTTCGGCTTGTACTCGGGATCATTGACCGGGGTGACATAGGTATTCTCCCGGCAAAGGGTGGCCGGGTCATAAAAACTACCCGCCCCGATAATGGTCCCGTAGAACCGGTCGAACCCTCTTTGACGGGGCCAGTTCTCCTTCGGTCCCTCGGCCCGGACGTGGCGGGTGACGTGCCACTTCCCCGACATGTAATTCTTGTACCCGGCCAAACCCAAAGCCTCGGCTATGGTCAGGACGTTACGACCAATCTCTCCACGGTATCCGGGCAAGTTCTTGTCTCCGGTCATCAATCCGATTCCGGCTTGGTGTTGGTAAAGACCGGAGAGCAGGGAAGCTCGGGTCGGACAACAACGAGCCGTGTTATAGAACTGGGAGAAGCGCAAACCGTTCTCGGCCAGCGAATCAAGATTGGGAGTCATGATTTCCCCCCCGTAACATCCGACGTCGGAATACCCCATGTCATCCGATAGGATCAGAACGACGTTTGGTTTGCCGATGGCGCAAAGGATAAGAAATAAAGAAAGAAAAGGTATGAAGAAACGCATGATGAAAAAATAGGACTGTTTTCATCGGGGTTGTAGCAAGAAAGAAAATTCAGTTTTCACTTTTTTCTCCTTTTCGCCAAATCCCAAAATTGATTAAACTCATTGGAATGAAGGTTTTGCTTATGGCTTTGCCCACCTTTGCCATGGTTACGCCCTTGGCGTGCGCAGACGACCTGCAACCCCAACCGGACCGGTTCTTCGCCGAGGAGGTTTGGGCCAAGGTGGGGGAACTCTCTTGCCTGGAATGCCATCGGGAAGGCGGGGAAGCGGAGGAAAGTTCGTTCGTCCTGCGCCAGACGATCCCTCTTCAGGGAAAGAGTTTGAACGAGGCCAACAGGGAAAATTACGCAGCCTTCCGCAAAATGGCCCGACCGCGCAAGGACGGCCTTCCCAAACTCTTGCGCAAACCGATTGGAGAATTGGATCACGAAGGTCAGGTCGTCCTCACTCCCCAATCGTCCGGACATCTTTTGCTCGGGGAATTCGTTCGCAGATTGGGCGACGAGAAAAAGCAGGAGGAAAGGGGTAGCCCTCCCAAGCCTTTCTTCGCTGGGGTGACCATGGTCAATGACCAAAGCCTGCTACGCCGGCTCACTCTTTCGCTCGCCGGTCGCCTGCCCCGCCCCGGGGAACGAGACCTGATCAAGAAAGACGGACTGGATGAAATTGGCCCGGTCCTTGACCGAATCATGACCGAGGATGCCTTCTACCAACGCCTCAAGGAAGGGTTCAACGATATCTTTCTGACCAACGGCTACGACGGGAACGGTGAGCTCATCCTGTCCTACAATCATTTTGAGAAGAGTCGCCTATGGTATCAAAAGTACGACCTCAGCCACATCAAGGACGAAAAAGAAAGGAAAGAAGCCCTCTATGCCATGACTCGCGAATACCGCAAAGCCATCCGGAACGAACCTCTGGAGTTGATTGCCCACGTGGTTCGCAACGACCTCCCCTTCACCGAGATCATGACCTCCGACTACATGATGGTAACGCCCTACTCGGCCCGGGGCTATGGCATTTACGAGCGGATCAAGGAACGCTTCAAGGATCCCGATGATCCCTTCGAGTACCTACCCGCCAAGTTGCCAGCGTTAAAGGCGAGAAACGACAACCCGGTCAATGGACCCTTGGTTCAGGAATCAAAAACCCGGTTTTATCCGCACGCGGGCATCCTCAGTACCTTTCAGTACCTGCGACGCTATCCAACCACGGAAACCAACCGTAACCGTCTGCGGGCCCGCATGTATTATCAACATTTTCTCGGCATCGACGTCATGGAACTGGCAGATCAAGTCGCGGATGCCGCGGCCATTGACTCCAAGTACAAGACCCCATGGATGGAAGCCGCCGATTGCGTGGTCTGTCACCGCACCATTGACCCGGTCTCCGGTCTCTTTCAGGACTTTTACAATGACGAGGGCCACTTCGGCCCCCGTCAGGATGGCTGGTTCAAGGACATGTTCGTCCCCGGACTGGAAGGGAATGATTTGCCAAAGGAAGACAAGTGGCGCGCCTTGCAGTGGCTCGCCAAGCGCACGGCCAAGGATCCGAGGTTCGCAATCGCCATGACCGAACACGTCTGGTACGTCCTGACCGGCCGCAAGGCCTTGCGCCCGCCGAAGGATATTGAAGATCCTTTTTTCTCTGCCCGGCGCCGGGCCTACAAGATGCAAAGGTTGGAAATCGCAGACATTGCAAAACGTTTTGCCCAAGCCAACTTCAACCTCAAGCTGGTCTTCAAGGAATTGGCCAAGTCCCCCTTTTACCGGGCCGATGGCCTCGATGCGGCCATCGGCCAACCGGACCGTAAAGCCGAGCTTCACGACTTGGGGGTATCCAGGCTTTTGGGACCCGAGCAACTGGAGCGCAAGATCGAGGCGATCTTCGGATCCCCTTGGGGCAAGCTGAAGAAGGAAATGGAAATTCTTTACGGGGGCATCGACTCGAAATCAGTCACCGAACGCCTGGGCGAACCAAGCGGAGCCATGGGTGCAATCCAGCGGATCATGGCCAACGACTTGTCCTGCAAGCACGTGGTTGCGGACTTCGCGCTCGCTCCTGACAAGCGCAGGTTATTTCCCAAGGTCGAAAAGAACATGGTTCCCGGCGTCCTGCCGGTAACCGACTTGAAAATCCGCAAGGGCATCGTTCACCTGCACGCTCGCCTCCTGGACAGAAGAGATTCGGTCGACGGTCCGGAAGTCGATCGAACCTTCAAGCTGTTTGTCGCCGTGGTGGCGGAGGCTCAAAAACGGAAAGGCATCGACAAACGGGAAACCTATCACTGCGGACGAATAAACGGCAAACAAGTGGACGACCCGCATTACACACTCCGGGCGTGGCGGGCGGTCGTGACCTACCTCCTCCGTCATCAGGAATTTCTTTACGAATAGATCATGAGAAGAGACTTCATCAAATTATGCTGCCAAGCCGGTCTCGGGCTATCCCTTCCCATCGGCGCCCCCGCTCTTCTTTCGGGAAAGAGCAAAGAAGCCGATCCGTACGAGGGCCCCTACTACGTCGTCTTCAATGCCTCGGGGGGTTGGGACACGACTTATTTGATGGATCCGAAGGGGGTGAATGAAATCAACCGCCTGTACAAGGAGGGCGATATCCTGACCCACGGGAAACACAAGTTCGCGCCCAATGCCAAGCAGGTCGGGAAAGGCATGAGCAATGAGGATTTCCACAAGACCTATGGAAATGAATTGCTCGTGCTCAACGGAATGGACTATTCGATCAACAACCATTCCCCTTGCAAGCGATACATGGCCACCGGCAAACTGGACAGCCTGGCCTACCCTACTTTCGCCGCCCTTGTCGCCGCCTGCCGGGGACCGGAAACCCCCCTGGCCTTCCTGACCTTCGGGAATTATTCCGCCACCGGCAATTTGGTCCCGATGGCAAGAATTCCATACCTTCCTTCCCTCAACCTGGTCGCCAACGCCGACTCCATCCAGGGCATTTCACGCCTTCCCTACCATGACGACTTTGCCCAGGACCTGATTGAGAAAACACTCGAACAGAAAGCGAATTCACCGAAGCAAAAACACCAATTGCCCCGGACCGAACACTCCGCAAGCATGCTCTACGCCGCCCAGTCCAGTTCCAAGGCCCTCAAGCGCGTCGAGGCAAAGGTGAGCGGCGAGGTCGGCAAGGTGAGGCTCCACCGCCAGTCCGAGATCGCCCTGTCCTGCTTCAAGGCGGGGGTTTGCGTATCGGCCAACTTATCCATCGGCCAATTTGACAGCCACGCCAAGAACGACCGGGATCAAATGAAACTGATCCCCGAATTCCTCGACGGGATCGACTACCTGATGAAGCGGGCCGAAGAGCTGAAGATCCGTGACAAGCTCGTCGTCGTCATCCAGAGCGAAATGGGACGCACACCCCACTACAACAAGGGAGACGGCAAGGATCATTGGTCCATTGGCTCGATCATGTTCATGGGAAATGGGATCACGGGCAACCGCGTGATCGGGGAAACCGATGACGGACAATTTCTCACCCCCATCTCCCCGAAGACCTTGGCCTTGGACAAGGAGCAGGGCATTCGGGTACGCCCCGAGCATCTGCACCAAGCCCTGCGCGAACATGCGAAGATCGACAGCCACCCCTTCTGCAAGAAATTTCCCATGAAAGTGAAGGAGGAGGAAAAGCTGATCGACCTCTTCGGCCAAGGCTGAGCTGATCCGGGTTTGCCGGACAACTTCAGCGGAAAAGGCTCACTAATTGACCGGGGCCGTTCTTATTGCTTTGCCAAATTGCCGGCTTGCGCAACCCTGTCTGCTTTCGTCTCGCCATGCTCACCCTTTCCAACGTCTCCAAACGCTTCGGCCCGAAGGTTCTCTTTCGGGAGATTTCCCTGCGCCTGATGCGCGGGGAGAAACTCGGGCTAGTCGGACCGAACGGGGCAGGCAAGACCACCTTGTTTTCCATTCTTCTGGGGGAGAGCGAATCGGACGAAGGCAAGGCCGAGTGGGAACGAGGGACGAGAATCGGATACCTTCCCCAAGAAAGCGCCCCGACGGGGGACGAGACAGTGCTTGAGCTCGCCACTTCCGTAACCTCGGAATTGGAAACGGTTCTAAAGACTCTCCGGGAAGCTCCCGACCCGGAAGACCCCGTTCGACTGGAAGCCCTCGAGCAATTTGCCGAATTGGAAGGCTTCACCCTCGAAGCCAAAGCCAAGAAAATTCTCTCGGGGCTGGCCTTTCATCAGGATGATTTCGACAAACCCGCCCGCACCTTAAGCGGAGGTTGGATCATGCGGGCCCACTTGGCCAAGTTGTTGGTCATGGAACCGGATCTCCTCATGCTGGACGAACCGACCAATCATCTCGACCTCGAGACCTTGGGCTGGTTTCAGGAACAAATCAGGAAATTTCCCGGTTCCGTCCTTACCATTTCCCACGACCGCGAGTTTCTCAACGCGATCTGCGACGGGATCCTCGAAATCAGTCACCGCAAGCTTTACCGTTATCAGGGAAACTTCGACCAGTATCTCGTGCAAAAAGCCGAGCGCGAAGCGCAGCATGAAGCCGCTTATCGAAACCAGCAAAGAGAGATCGCTCATCACGAAGATTTCATAAGACGGTTCCGGGCCAAGGCATCCAAAGCTTCGCAGGCCCAAGCCCGAATCAAGCTCCTGGACAAGATGGAACGGATCGAGGCCCCGGAAAGCGCCGAGGCCACCCTGACCTTCCGTTTCCCTCAACCCCCCCGGAGCGGACAGCGCGTGGCTACCCTCACCCAGGTTAGACAGTCCTACGGTGACCACTTGGTCTATCGATCCCTCGACTTGGAAGTGGAAAAGCAGGAACGGATCGTATTGGTTGGCCCGAACGGAGCGGGGAAATCCACCCTGCTCAAGATACTCGCCGACCTCGTGCCCATCGAGGCAGGCGAACGCGAGCTCGGGCACAACGTGGAAGTCGGCTATTTTTCCCAGCAGAGGGTGGACGTGCTCAATGTCGAGAGAAGCGTCCTCGATGAAGCCATGGACCAAGTCGATCCGGGCATCCACACCCAGGAAGTACGGACCCTGCTCGGTGCCTTCCTCTTCAAAGGCGACGACGTATTCAAACAAGTCAAGGTCTTGAGCGGTGGGGAAAAGAGCCGACTCGCACTGGTCAAGCTCCTTCTTTCGCCTCCTAACTTTCTCCTCCTCGACGAGCCCACCACTCACCTCGATATGCCAAGCATCGATGCCGTCATTCAGGCATTGAAAGATTATTCGGGCACCTTGATCTTCGTGAGTCACGACATCCATTTCATCCGGGCCTTGGCCAAGCGGACGATCCGCATCGAGGCCGGCAAGACCACGAACTTCGCAGGAGACTATGATTACTACCTTTGGAAATCCGGTTCGGCATCCGCCCAAACGGGACTGGTCGAGGGTCTGCGTGACGCCCGTCCCGATTCGACGAGCAAAACGAAAACCGAAGGAAAACCGCTCAGCGCCAAGGAGAGAAGAAAAATCCGGGCCCGTGCACGCGACAAGCTCAAGGCCGAGCGGAGGAAGCTCGAAGATGCGGTGCGTAAGCT
>JABGWD010000128.1 GCA_018645725.1 Opitutia bacterium | reverse complement strand
TTGACGGGGAAAGGAAAGCCCGGCGACCACCCCAAGGGGAAGATGATCTTCGAGACCCGATGCGCCTCCTGTCACAAATTGTTCGGCGAGGGCGGAACGCTCGCACCGGACCTAACTGGATATGAGAGAAACAGTTTGGACTTCTGGCTCCCCGGAATTATCGATCCCAGCCTCGAGATCCGCGAAGGCTACGTCAACTACGTGGCCAAGACCAAAGACGGGCGCATCCTCGTCGGAGTGATCGTGGAACAAAACCCACAGGCCGTTACGCTTCGGGACGCCGCCAATCAGTCCGTTACGCTTGCCCGCTCCTCGATCGAAAGCCTGCAGGCATCCCCCGCCTCTCCCATGCCCCCGGGTTTGCTCAACGGACTGACAAAAAGCCAGCTTCGCGATCTATTCGCCTATTTGAGCAAATGACCCGAGGAGGGATGGGAAGTTGGAGGCATTCGAAGGGCTAGGAGTCTCCGTCGGTATCCTCAGGCTGCAAGAAAGGATCTCCATCCGGTTCGAGAAGTTTTCTTTTCTCTTCGTCAAGGGAATCGAGTTCCTCATACAGACTGTTGATCAAGGAATCGTCAGCCTGCTCAAGGGCAGTAAGCATCTTAGTTTGAACCTCTTCATTGCGAACATCAAGATTCCGCAACTTTTCCTCCAATTCGATATTTTTCCGGTCCTCGTCTCTCGAATCGACGAATCGGGTGTGATTATACTGAGTCAATGCGTATAATTCGTTACGCAAGTCAACAAGCCGCTCCTTCTTTTCCGAAACATCCCGAACAATTCCATCACGCTGCTCCGTAGTCAGATTCGGCAAGAAAAGTTTCTCTTCAAGGGCCTTAACCCGCTTTCTCAATTCATTGGTTTCTTCCTTAAGTTTGGCTTTTCCCGAGGAAATGTTTTTCTTGGGAGCAATCGATCGCTTGACTTTGAGAAAAGTGGTGTGCCCTCCGTCTTCAATCGATTGCAGCTCCTTCAACAACAAGTCTATTTCTCCAGTGCAGGCATCCATGTCATCAACCAAATCGCGGCCTTCCTTCATGCCCAGTCGTAGTGTAATTAACCTTTGGCGTTGCTCGTGCAACGATTTGCGTACCTTGGATCGAGACTCGCGCATTTTCTTACGGAATGCGTGCTTGTTTTTCGGGAAAGGTGTTAGAGTGTTCATCTTCTGGATATTCTTAATTAAGTTGGGAGCTACTATTGGTTTAAATACACCAAATAATAATGCAGCCTTCTTGAAAACGCAAATCGGTTGGCGAAAAGATACAAATCCCTTTTCAAATGTCTTGGCTTCCCCGGAAAGAATGCTTAGGAAAAAACAAGAGTTATTAGTTCTTGCGCCCCAATGGAACCGACCTTTTTCTTTTCGATCAAACTTGAGTCGGTCACCGCGGCACTCGGGTTAACGACCCTATGCAAGGCGTCAAAAGCATTTTGAAATCATGAGACTCAAGGACAAGACAATCATCGTAACCGGGAGCTGCACGGGAATCGGCAAAGCAATCGCAAAGCTTTGCGTAGAGGAAGGCGCCAAGGTCGTGGTCAACGGACTTGAAGCTGACCTCGCGCAGGAAACGGTCAAGGAACTCGGCCCCGGCAACGCCGTCTCTCTCGTTCGTGACCTGACCGAGGACGGATGCCCGGAGGAGCTGGTCGCTTTGGCCAAGGACACCTTCGGGGGCCTGGACGGACTGGTCAACAACGCCGCTTTCGTTACCTGGTCCGACGTCGGATCGACCGACAGGGAATATTTCAGACGGGTGCTCGAGGTCAACACCATCGCCCCCCTCTCCCTGATCCAAGCGGCCCTTCCGGAGCTAAGCAAGTCTTCGGGAAGCATAGTCAACATCGGCAGCGTGAACGCCCATTGCGGGGAACCGACCCTTCTCGCCTATTCAGCCTCCAAAGGCGCCCTCATGACCCTCACCCGCAACCTTGGGGATGCGCTGATGCAGGAGCACGGGGTGCGCGTCAACCAAGTCAACCCTGGCTGGGTACTCACCGAGAACGAGTCAAAGCGAAAGCAGGAGCATGGGCTCAAGGAGGACTGGTATGCCGATTTGCCCAAGGAGTTGGCTCCGTCCGGACGAATTCTTTGGCCGAACGAAATCGCATCCACCGTGGTTCACTTCCTGGCTCCCGATTCAGGGCCTGTCAGCGGGCAAGTCATCGATCTCGAGCAATACCCCATGATCGGTCGCAACCCCCCCAAGGACGACAGTACCCTTCCTGCGGAATAATTCCGAGCCATCCAGGCTCGCCGGACTCGGTCTAACGTGAGACCGAGGTCGCCAGCTTGAAAAAAACGTCCGCGTACCTACGCCCGAACTCCCGGTAGGAAGAGGCGTCGAAGTGAACCTTGTCGCCTTTATGAGAAAGACCCTTGGAATCAACGAAACCCGCGTTCTTCAGTTTAATGGGAAGTTCGCGGTGGACTTGATCCACCCGTTTCTTGGCGTCACTCCAAGGTCGTTCCTCGAAGATACCCATTTGCCCGGCGATGAAGGGAACTTGCCGGGCATTCAGTTCCTTGCGGAACCTCGACACCAGATCATGCAGCTTTTTCTCGTAGACCTCGGCCAATCCTTGCTTGGAATCCGACTCTCCCTGATGCCAAAGAATCCCTTTTAGGGTTCCCACCTTCATTGCGAGCTTGGCCCGCTTGATCGCGTCGTCCCACGGATGTCCGCGGGTAGGCCCGTAGTACTTACTCGGTTGCCAAACGGAAATCGGCGAACCTCCATGGGCGCAGGGGATCAGTCCGACCGTAATCCTTGGACTCTTCTCCGCTATAACCGTCCCGAAAATCTTACCAAGACCGACCCCGACCATGCCCGGTTTGTCAAAATGCAAAGGATCCGCAGCGGGGGCCCATTGACCGGCTTTGTTAAGCAT
>JABGWD010000012.1 GCA_018645725.1 Opitutia bacterium | reverse complement strand
GGCCAGGTCAGGCCTGGGTCGGGCGAAGCCTTGATGGTTATATGATGCCTGCCTCGAACGCTGTCGGGGTTGGAGAAAAGCAACCACTCCCCCAACTCCTCTCCGCTTTCCTTACTGGGATCAATAAGGCTGGCCATACAGGCCCGAGGCTCGATCAACGAACGCTCCGAAGTCTCGTGCTTCTTCCAGGTTTTCCCCATATCATCCGTGGTCATCACAACCCGTACAGCCTTGCGATTGTACCGGCAATTGAGCATCAGCGTACCTGGCTCGGCTTCCACTACCTGAGCTTCCGTCGTATCGTCAAACGCTCCTGCCCCGACCTTCCATGTCATGCCATGATCCTTTGAGTAAATGATCGTTGAACGCGGGAGCCTCTTTTTTTGGGGCGTATCCTGATACTGCGCCGCAAATACGATCGTTCCGTCCCGCATCGTGATCCCCTTCCCAGGTCCCTGCAAAATGAAGCACCACTCCGGTTTCTTCACCTGTTCGGTAATATTGATCGGCTCAGACCAGGAAACGCCATCGTCATCACTGCGTACTAGCATCAATTGACCGGTTTCCTCCGGTTTTAAACCTGGCCCGGAACCTAACCACGAACGATTACCGTGACTCCAAGTGGCAGCGACCCAAATCGTGCCAGTGGTTTGATCGACCAGTATGGCCGGATCCCCAATGCCATCATAACGCCACTGCGGATCATTCCCCATGTCCATGATTACCTTCATGGCTTCCCACGCACGACCACCATCTGTCGATCTTGACATGCCTACGTCGATATCGCCGGGGAGATCTCCACCCGATCTCCGTCGGACGTCATAGACACCGACCAGAGTTCCTTTGTTCGTAGTCGCCAGACCGGGTATGCGATACGTGTGCACTCCATCGTCACCACCATTTCGCAAGGCCACTCCCATTCGCTGGATGGACGGATCTTGATTTAGCTTGATCGTTTTGCCATCGGAGAAGGAGATTCTTCGGCCGGCAACACCAAAAAGATGATCGACATTGGCTTCCTTGCTCAAGCGGCAGGAGACCCAGAGGTAGTTGTCGCCTTCCACGAGAGGGCAGGCAGGGGGAGGGCAGGTAAAAACCAATGGCTCGCCCTTTGCCTGCCTTGCACCCAGAGAGGCAACCGGCTTGCTGGCAAGGAATCGGTTTTGCCCGACACCGTGGCGCAACTGAAAGGACAAGATGTCGGATTGATTTGCGTCGCCTGTGGGCATGGCATGAAACTCAGTCAATGAAATGGGATTCAGTTGGCCTCTCGTCTCGATCTTCAGTTTGAGAAGAGCGGAGGCTTCCTTGCCGATCAGGACTGGAAGAGTTAGTGGCAGGACCTCGACCGAAATGACTTCCTGCGGTTGCTGGGGGGCGATTCGCAGGTCATCGACAAGAATACCCGTATCCGGAGGACTCGAGCAATTAAACTGCAACCGCTTGACACCCACCGGAAGCCCCACCTTGACATGATTCAAGAAGGCTCGCCCCACTCGGATTGTCTTGCTGCCATCATAGATCTCCTGCAAGCCTTTGCCTCGATCAACGGCGATACGAAAGGAAAAGGGTGACCGACTTGTCCAGCGCTCTGCCCAGAAAGTAAGCTCACTGGCTGTTTCCACTGCTTCCGCCAGACCCAGAGTGACAGTCGATTCTTTGCCTCCGGCCAACTGGAGGCATTGCTTTCCTGTTTTCGCATGCTTGTCGTCTATGAGAACTCTGCCTGCCTCTGACTTCCAGATGCCAATCGAGGTTTTGAGTTGCTCGAAGGGGCCGGCCTTCGCTTTCTCGAAACCAAAACTGCTTCCCTCGTTCGCCAATAAGATTAAGTCCGACTTCTTTTCCCCTGAGGAAAACAGAACCGAAAAACAAGCAACGAAAATCAGAATGATTACGTTTACCAAAAGATGGCTACGCATTTGACTTGAGAAAGTAATGGAACACAAAAATATAGCACCAATGGGATTCGATCGTCGAATAGCGTTCCCATTCAGATACTTCAGTCAAGCCTGCTCGCGTTCGGGGTCCAACGGAAGAAAGATTTCGAAGGAACTGCCTTTGCCTACTTCGGTTTCAAAGACAAGTTTCCCTCCATGCTCAACCACGATAAGGGCGTGAACCAATGCCAGCCCTTGCCCCATCCCTTGCCCCACCGCTTTGGTGGTAAAGAATGGCTCGAAAATTCGATCACGGATGGAGTCAGGGATTCCTCCTCCATTATCCCGAACCTCAACCTTCACGCCATCGGCCTCAGCCGAAGATCGAATGGAAA
Organism: Opitutia bacterium; assembly: GCA_018645725.1. Taxonomy (GTDB): domain Bacteria; phylum Verrucomicrobiota; class Verrucomicrobiia; order Opitutales; family Seribacteraceae; genus Seribacter. The sequence goes on along the minus strand of JABGWD010000012.1, from coordinate 5,752 downwards.
TAGTACCTTTCTCTTCGTTTGTCGCGTTCTCGAGGATGGAATCATAGGCGTTTGCGATCAGGCTCAGGATGGCATGACTGATCTCACTCAGGGCACAATTGACCTTAGGCATGTCCTTGCCTAACGAAAACCTCAAGTCGACGAATTCCTGGTCCAACCTGGTCCTGCAAAGGACCAAGGCATCCCGAATGGCTTGATTGATATCGCCAGGCTTCATGTTTTTATCGAGACCTTGATGGGAGAACCTCCTCATGGTCGATACAATGCCCCCGATTCGGTTAACCCCGACAATGGTATTCTTGATGGCAATGGGCAGGTTCTCCTTGATGAAATCAGGAAGATAGACGCTCCCCGGGCCCTTGAGAATCTCCTTAATCGAGTCCTCGATGAATTTCAGGTGGTCCCCCACGAATTGGGCGGGGGTATTGATTTCATGAGCTATCCCTGCAGACAGCCTGCCCAATGCTTCCATTTTGGCGGATTGGACGTCCGCGGCGGTCGGTTTTGCCTCGCCGCTACGGGTAACAGTATCCGCCCCCTCTTCTTGAGCGCCAGGAGGAGAAGGCAACCAATTTGAGGAAATATAACTGTCGGGAGAAGATAAGGTTTGATCATTTTCTTCAACCATCTCAGGCCGAATCGGCTAAAACAAACAACCTTGGAAAACTGTGACGGGAATCAACATCTTTACCCTTTGATAAAGTGTGGTTCTTCTGTCAAAAGTCAATCAGGGCTTTTCTCCGCGACCTCTTCGGTTGCAGAACCCGAACCATCGACTTCCGTCAACGGAAGCAAAACGTTAAAAACAGTGCCTTCGCCCTCAGTCGTGTCGAAATCAATTTTCCCCTTATGTCTCTCGACGATCAAATTGTAGGAAATGGCCAAGCCTTGACCTGAACCGACTCCTACTTTTTTCGTCGTAAAAAAGGGATCGAATACACGATCCACCACGTTGACCGGAATCCCTCCGCCATTATCCTCTACCGATATTCGGATCCAAGACGAGTTTTCCTCCCGAGTCTTTACTGTGATTTTGCCCATCGAGCCTTTATGGAAATCCGCTATCGAATGGGAAGCGTTTACGATCAAATTGATGATCACTTGACTGATCTCGCTCAACCGGCAGGGAACCATGGGCAAATCCGAAGCCAAGTCAGTATCCAGAACCGCCGAATTCTTCCACTCGTTCCTCGAAATCGAGACACAATCCCTGACGATCGAGTTGATGTCCGCAGGCGAGAGAGAAGCATGAGTATCCTTATAGGAAAATCTCTTCATCGCGGAAACGATCTCCGTGATATGCTCAAGCCCTTTTCGTATGCTTTCCAGGGCAACGGGGACATTTGTTTTCAAGAAGGCAGGGTCGCTGAACTCAAGTTTCGAAAAGATGTCTTGCTGGAAGGATTCATCAACGAAATGCTTAAGGAAACTAAGGTGGTCACCGGCAAACTGGGCAGGTGTCCGAATTTCATGAGCGATACCGGAAGCCATTTGTCCCACAGCTTCCATTTTTTGCGCATGCTGAAGATCAGTCTCCAGTTTTTTCCGGTTTTCAATTTCAACCTCCAACTTTTCCGTTCGCTCGGCAAGTTGACCGGTCCTTTCTTTCACCGCCTCCTCAAGCTTGTGCACGAGCTGCCAAAGTCGTCTTGAAAGAGTTTCAATCTCTTGGGGGCCGGTTTCCTTCTGAAAAAGCGTTTTGACGGGCGACGTACCGGCTATGCCGCCCGAATCGTTCCCTTTGAGCGAACTTTGGGTAAAAGATCGCTTTTCGCTCAAAGCCTCGTCCGCCGCATGAGCCATCCTGCGGATCGGGTTAAGAAAACTCCTTTGAATGACGTAACCGACTGCCAGCATGATCAACAGATAGGCAACGCAAGCGATACCTATGAGAGAAAAGGAATCTTTTCTGGATTCAATTATCTCCGCTTCCCTGATTTCAATCTTAGCATATTCGGACTCCAAAAATTCATTGGTCCAAAGATCCAGTTTCCCAACGGCCAAACGAAAATCCGCAGTTACTTTGTCAAAGTCTGGCTGGGGAAACAGTTCGGGGTTCGACGCCAAGGCAAGAGAGCCCAATTGAACCGAAGTTCTGTTGAAATCACGAAAAGCCAGCTCATAGTTCCTAACCAAGTCCTTGGGAACGTCGGGCTCTAACTTCATTGCCAGAATACCCTCATTGACTTCGATAAGCATGACTTCGACGAACTGGAACAAAATCGAAGGTTCGTCCTTAATGTCCTTAAAGTAATCCATCATGGAAATAACCTCCTTGCTCTGCTCCGAAAGCTTCTTTGCCTTTTTCCAAGTATCGGAGGCTTCTCCACTTGATTTAAACAACGAGCTGAATTGGTCGGTTTCATCGCTTGACTGACTCATATGACGCCATGAAATGAACAAGAGGGCAAAAGTGCCAAGCAATGACACGATTGTCATAAACAACAGATAATGCCTGATCTTCACCTCGCGGGCGGTTTATTCCATTTACTCAAGCGATGCCTGATTGACTAACTTTTTCCCTTTCTCACCAAGACCTGAACTGCATCGGGGAAAGGGCTCTCGTAGTAAGTGGCAAAATAATTACTCATGATCCGAAGAAAATGTTCATCGACAACCGTCCCCTTGGGTGCAATCAGGGTGTCGTCGGGCAATCGGATATCTTGGTTCACTTCCATTCCTTCCGCCAAAAGTTGGGGATCAATCATGTCAACGTAATCATCTTCTGCGGAAACGTCGTAAGCCTGCGTAAAAGCGCCAATGATGCCAGGGACAAACTTATCCTGCGATTCTGACAGGATCTCACGAATCTTGGCATTGGAACGGCCTTCCGATGCATAATGATCATACTGTTGACTAAACCTCAATATTGACGCAAGTTTACGGATTCCCGTCTTGTCCATTACCTGAGGGTTGTAGTCTGCATTCATCAACTTGATTATCTCGGGAATTTCACCCAGTCGGGGTATGCCACCAAGCACCCCGCTTATAAAAGTCGGGAACCCCTCCATAATCTCAACGACTTCCTTGGGCAATTCGTTTTGCTTGTAAACGTCTTCCTGAATGTTGTCCGGGAGTCCGACATGGCCGAGATACGAGAACGTGGCAGCTAGTTCAAGGCGCCATGCGTCGCTCACTTCAAGTAACTCAGCCAGTTTGAACGCCGCCTCCTTTACTCTTTGGGCACGCCCGAAAAACAATGGTTTTGAAGCAGCCAAAATAGAGGTCATGGCACGCACCGCGCCGTTTAGCGTTTGTTCAAGCATATCCTTCTCCGCGCGAATCAATTGATATTGGCGCAGAGCTGCCTCAATATGCTCCTTCATCTTGTCCGCGGAGCACGGCTTGCCCAGCAAGCGGAAAATCTGTCCGTGAAGAACGGTATCCGACACGTTTTCAAAATTTGCCGCCCCCGTGAGCAACATCGTAACGACTTCTTTGTCAACTTCACGAATTTTCTGAAGAAATTCCGCACCATTCATAACCGGCATCTGAAAGTCAGAAACAACTACGGCAAAGGGACCTTGTTCCTCGAACATCTTCAAGGCTTCGTCAACGGATGAAGAGACGTGCACGTCAAAGGTCCTGCCCAAGGTTAATTGCAAACCAGTAAGCAAGGATTTTTCATCGTCTACAAAGAGGATCTTATCGGAAATGTTCATATTGAAATTGGATCGGGATTAAATTCATTCTAATTCGACAATTGGAGTGCAGTCTAGGATTAAGATGCAAAAACGAAAATAAATACACAAATAAATTGGGTGAGAAACTCATCGATCCATAATGATCAAGGGAAACGTACGCAGACTCAAAGAATATCATCAGAATATTCTCATCCCAGTGCACCAAGCAGCCTTCCTCGGGCCATTATGCCCACTACCACGAAATCGCATGCCTCCCCGTCTCTCGTGCTACAATTCGCATCAAGATCAAATGCGAACTACCCTTGCTCACAATGTCCCTGACTCGCCCAATTGGTGTTTTTCAGATCCCTTTCAACGCATGTAGTCGGGGCTCTATTCTTGCCCGGATGAAAGCTGAACCAAATTCAGCAAGTCTGACATTTTTATACGTCTTCGCTTGCTGTCAGGCAAAGTGTATGTCGGAAGAGCATTGCTTTGAATCAACTTCGCGATCGGACGATTGGTCTTGTATCCAAGAAATCTCGCTGCGTCGGTAATTGAAAGCAATCGCACGGTATTTGCGTCGTTTTTCATAAGTTTCATAAAATCATTTACAGGAATATCACGAGCCAAATCACGGCTCAACCATACTTGCGTGGTCTGCCGCGACCTCTTGTCGTCTCAAATGAAGCAGTCCGAGAAATGCTCTCGGCATTTTCCTTCAAGGCCAAGACTTCGCTGAGAAGAACTCGCCGGCGAGTCACGTGGGGCAGTCGATAACCTACGAGAGAGCCTCGCTCAATCATCTGGTTGACGGATCGATAATGGGCAAACCCAAGTATCTCCGCTGCCTCGGTAATTTTTATGAATCGGTCTGGATTATTTTCTTCCATCATTTGTCATTCTCCTCATTTTCCGCTTGTTTGTCATTTTTTTGTATCAGTGAAACGATCTCGCTCTGCCTAACCCGAAGGCGATCCGTTTCGGGCAACTCGTATGCCCGAAGCAATCCGCCCCTTACCATGCTGGAGATCCTCGAGTAACTGCGGATCCCCAGTATCTCCGAAGCTTCGCTGAAGGTTATGAATCTTTCCCCGCAATATTCCATCTTTTCTCTCATCTGCATACCCACCTCTTTCGAACTCAGAATCTACTTCAGATGCGCGCCGTCGAACGGTTCAGGGACTGCGACTTTCATAACCTCTGCCAAAGCCAATCTCCTTCTCTTGGTATGAGGGATTTCGTATTCCCTCAGGTACCCTTCCTTGATCAATCTTAGTACGGATCTATAATTTTTGTATCCGAGTATGTGAGCCGCCTGCGTAAAGGTAATAAGTCTGTTTTCAAATTCTTTCATTTTTTTCTATCTTGTTTGGCAAACCCATCCACTACTTGCATATTAGCCGCAAGGCAAATACAAATTTGTATATTTGCAAATAAAACAGGATCTACTCGTTTACCTACTTATCGGTCGGAGCTTATAACACATAAACCTCAACAAACAAGCCTCATGACGACTCTTTTATACAAATTAATTTGGGTTTCAAATGGATTGGGTTTGCCACTCAGCCTTTACGCCTCAGCCTTAAAGAAACTACTCAGGTAGCAAGCCGTTCTGACATGGAAAGCCCACCATGTTGAACTTCCCGAAGAGAATGAAGATCGGTAATCCCTCCTTCATAATCTCCGATTTCTGATATGTGATCGTGAAACCAAGAACGTCGCTACGGCAAGTAACGCAAGCAGTCGAATGCGCATGAGGTTTGGCACTCGCTTTCACGGGGGATAACCTGCCGCTCTTGATGTAAGCAAATCGGAAGTCACAAGTGTGGCAAGCCCTACTGTTTTACCTTGTTCCGTTTCTTTCGAATGGTTTCCCGGAGCGCTTCGATTTCTTCCAGATCATCGGTGCGCATGCTGATATAGCCCGCTTTTTGGTTAACGGCGAGGTAGACCTGCTCGGCATCGGTGGCGGCGGCTTCCAGTTCGCCCATCGCCAAATAGACCTTGGCCCGACTGCGTAGGTGAGGAAGGGAGATCTTTTTGGGCTTCCAATTTCTAGGCGCGTCCGGCGGGGGCAACTGTTCAACGGGAGCATGAGCAAAGGCCAGTCGCTTGGCTTCATCAAT
>JABGWD010000127.1 GCA_018645725.1 Opitutia bacterium | reverse complement strand
TGATATTTCGTCCGATTCCTGTTGAAAATTCCCACTCCCTTGACTAAATTATGGTCATGAAGATTTTTTCCATGCTCCTTGCCGCTTCCTTGGCCTTTGGGTCAGCAACCAGTTCTTTCGCAAACGAAGACAAGGAAGAAGTTACCCCTGAAGTAAGGCTCGCCGCTGCCAAGAAGGTGCTGAAGGATTCCCCGGATATTTCTCTTATCTACGTCAAAGGACTCGTTTGCCCGTCCTGCGCAATCGGGGTCCGCAAGAATCTGTCCAAGATGAAGGGCGTGGACAAGAAGAGGTTCAAGGATGGCATCGACATGGATGCGGATACCCAACTCGTAAAGATCGCCTTGAAGGACAGAACTCTCATCGATAACAAGGACCTCATTGAAAGAGTCGATGACGCTGGCTACGATGCAGTCGAGCAGTACAAATTGCATGATGGGCACTTGGATGCATTAAGGTTCAAAAAGGACTCTTCGGTCGAGGTTGTTCATCACAAGGCTCATAAGTAGCCTTTTTTGTAATCGGCGTGCGTCTCTTTTTTCCGGCTCTTAGCATTGTTCTCATATGCGCCCAGTTTCGGGCCCACGCCGACGAGCCAATTATGAACATGATGCCCCGCTGGTCAGGCGGTTGGGGTTACCAAGTCCATTATGAGTACCGGACCGAAAACGATTTGTTACTGGGTAGCGAAGAGCTCTACAAAGGCTTTTCAGAGAAGGTAAGTCTTCTGCACGTCGAAGGAGTTTACACTTGGAAAAAGGAAATTCGGCTGACCGCCAAGTTGCCGTTTGTCATCGATGCGGAACGGGAAATGCCCGACTTATCGGGTGGGAAGAAGACTCAAACGGACAGCGGGGTCGGCGACCTGACCCTGGCTCTTCCGCTCAAGAAGTATTTCAACCTCGATGGCAAGAGCGGGTCCTGGACATTCAAGCCAATGCTGAGAATTCCCCTTGCCGGGGAAAGCGAATACGAGGTCTATGACAACGAGTGGGGTACCGGGCTTGGGGTTGGTCATGAGTTCGAGACTGCCCGCTATTATTTCGGGATCGGAACGAATGCATGGGTTTTTTACGGGGATGAACCCTTCGAGTGTCATTCCTTCCTCGACTTCGGGTATAATTTCGAGACTGAAAATTCCAACGGCTCGATTTTTTGGGAAACTGATTTTCATTTCGAGGACGACGAATCCAAGACCTTGTCGGCCGGCCCGGCTTTTTACTTCAACCACAACGACACCATTCACACCCGAATCGAGTGGAAGCATGATTTCATCGATCATAAGGGAGTCCTTGACCACGGAAACGGCAATTCCTTCAAGGTCGGAATTGGTTGGGTTTTTTGAAAGTTTCGTAAAAATCTCCCGACCACGCCCTTTGACGCTTGGCGAGGAGGCGGATAATCTTTACTCGTTTTTTCGTGTATTGGTTTTGGTTCGACCCTTTCTTTTCGTGCCCTTGTGACCTTCAACGAACATTCAAATGCAAACCATTGATCTAAACGACAAACAGAAATCTCTTGGCATTGGCCAAAGTTACGCCCCACAAACCGAGGAGTACAAAGAGTTGACGGACTATGCCAACCTCAAGCTAGCCACGCTGGGGCTGCCCACGGCAGGCGACCAATCCGGAAACTCGGCTCTTCGCCTGAGCAGTTCCCTCATCAAGGAATACCGGGAAAAGGTTCGATTGCTTCGGGGACATCTTTGCCCGGTGGACAGGAGGATTCAAGACTTCCTCACGCGAATTTTAGGAAGTGACCGACCGAGCCTGCCAACCGAATCATTCGTTCTCGATCGTCACGGTCTGGCCCGAACCGGTTCGCTTCCCAGGGACGGTAATTTCTTCAGCTCGGGGATCATAGAATCAAGAAGAGTGGCTCAGGGGGTACTCCACAATCCCTCCCGTGACCGCAGAACGACTTCCGGTGTCTTTCACGTTGCCGACGTTGGGCTACCTGCTCCCGACGACAAGAAGATCGTGCCATTGGCAGCGGCCAAGGAATTGCTCAGGATTGCCCTGAATCCTCCGCAGGAAGACATGATCTTTCCTTTTGCCGCTGATTCGGAGAATCCTGCAAAATGCTGGGTTTCCCTGCTTCTTCGACCAGTGGTCTGCCCGGCCGTCGAAGGGTTCATACGGGAAAAGTCCATGGAGATCAGGTTCTTTTCACCCGGGGGATGCGTAGCCAACCTGGATTTCGTGGAAAGCATTTTCGGAAATGCAGGCGATCCCTTT
>JABGWD010000126.1 GCA_018645725.1 Opitutia bacterium | reverse complement strand
TCATGGGATCAATATCATTTCGGGTGAATTCAAGAGAGCCCACAAGGCATCTTCCGCAGCTTCGCGCCACGCGGTTTGCAGAAACTTGCTGGGTGGATCGCCCCGGCGGGCATCCTCTTCTTGTTCCTGTTTGATGGAATTGGCTTCATTGTCCAGGTGGTTAAACCAAGAGACATAGGGATAACGTTTTTTGGCTGGAGAGGGCAAGGTTTCGTGCTTGGGTACGATCCGGTCCTTGAAACCATTGGTTAGCAACTCCTCGAATGCCTTTTTTTCCTCGTTTGTGGGTAAACGCGTGAGGTAGCGCAGGTAGAGATCTTCCGTAAGTTGAGCAACGGATTTTGCATCGATGCACATCCGGGTGATTTCCGAGTCGTCGCTCAGCCGGGTGAGCCAACCTCCCATTACGCCGTTGGCAAGGGTGCCGGGTTGGAGAGGATTGGGTTCCTCGATGCGATGACTCGTCGGTTCGGCCCGGGAATTACGCCAACCAAAGGCAAGCAGAACGTCGACAATGGCCTGCATCTTGGGCATGGCCAGGCTGGGCCGGTCGCGCTCATTGGCAAGGGTGGTGAATTCCCATGCCCGTTCAGGCCTTCCGAAATTCATGAAGAAGCCAGGTTTCAGACGCCCCTCCATGTCCATGGTGAGGAGGCCGAGATCCATGGTTTTCCCCGAAACCTGCCAAGCATTGTCGATTACCTGCTCGGCACTCATGCGCCTCCGGTAGGGACCCTCGAAGAAACGATCCGATTCCGTCATGTCCTCGGGCGCGTCGATAGCCTTTCTTTGGTAAGTTTGAGAATTCATGATGAGCCGGGCCAAGGCTTTGAGGTCGTAACCGTTGCGGATGAACTCGTCGGTCAGGAAAGAAAGCAACTTCGGGTCGCTGGGCTTTTTGCCCTCCCAATCGTCAACCGTTTCAACCAAGCCTGCACCCATGAAGCGTTTCCAAATGCGATTGGCGAAAATCTCCGCGAACCTGCGGGAAAAGGTGATTTTGGAAGCGAGGATTGCCCTACTGTCTTCGGGATCTTGGAGTATTTCGGATGGCAAGTCTTTGTCGTGCTCGTCGAAGGGCCAATTGGGCTGAACGGTCGATCCGATCTTGAGCGATACTTGGATGAGTGACTTTCGTCCCCCTTGCTTTGCGTGTTCGAAGAAAGTCGCGGGAACACTGCTTGTCTTGGGGACTTGGATCGGCTTGCGTTTGAGCATGGAGGCCATTTCGAACAATTCGCGCTGAGTTCGCTCGTGGTAGGGGGCGTCGTGGCAACGGGCGCACTTCATTTGCAAACCCAGAAAGGCCGTGCCGATGACATGGGCTTTGGCCGCCATGGGTACGTCGTTCTGGGAGGCTTCCCCGAACCCGGCGGAGCCTCCGTCCCAAGTACTTCCTCGCATCATGATTAGTTCCGTTGCAAAACGATCCATTGGCTTGTTGTCCCTGAGGGCATCGAGTATCCAGTAGCGGAAAGGGCCTGTGTTGTTGAGGTTGGGTTTGAGCAGGTTAGGGTTCTCCGCCAACACGTCCTGCCAATAACCGACCCAGTTGTCCGCCCATCCGTTTTTCTCGAGTAAACGGTCAATCATCCTTGCCCGCTTGCCAGTCGAGGTGTCCGATTGAAAGGAGCGGACTACTTCAAGCGGTGGGGCTATGCCGACGGTGTCGATCCAAACCCGTCGGAGAAAAGTCAGGTCATCGACGATGGGAGCCCGTTCGGAAACCTTCTTTGGTTCCTTGTCCAGTTTCCCGCCCTGGAGGATCCATTTTTCCAAAATTGCAATTTGCTCATCCTTGAGCCCATCCCCTTTCGGGGGCATTCGTTCCTCATCCTCCTCGGACGAAATGAGCGTGAACAGATGACTTTTCATGGGCTTGCCCGGAACGACTGCAGGCAAACCCGACTCGCCTCCGGCAAGAAGGTTTTCCAAGTCCAGTAAGTTCAAGTCTCCCTTTTCCTTCTCCCCATGGCAACGAAAGCAATGTTCCGACAGTATGGGACGAACCTTCGCATTGAAGAAAGAGTCCGGATCACCCGAATTCTTACGGGCATGCTCGATTCGTTCGTGAATCAGTTGGTCGATACTGGCGCTCGTTCCAATGTCCGAGGTGAGTTCTTCAACGGCCAAAGCATGGCGCGTTTCCCAGTACTCTCCCTGCTTGTCGGCAGAGAGTCTGGATTGGCGATCCAGAGCATCCAGTCGGGTGGAGGTGCGGGACACGAAGTCCTCCCATCCCTCATCGGTCAATTCGGGGCCAGGCTTTGGCCCGAGCAGACGGAACGTTTCGCCCTTTTTCGCAATGGCCAAGCAACCTTCTCCAAATTCAAGGCGTAACTTGGGACCACCGACCATGACGTCGAAGACCACTATGTGTTTTCCTCCGGGGCTGGAGACGTGAACGATCTTTTCGACGTCGTCGAGGAAACGGGGTCGCATCCCTTCCCGTGGGACGGCAGGGACGGGCTGAACCTGATTGTGGGCGCCTCCTCCTCGCATGGCCGGAAGAAAGTCGAGGATTTGCACCCCGTCGACGAAGAGTCGGGCGATTCCCCGGCTGCGTCCGAGAAACTCGTAGTCTCCGGGTTCCAGTTCGATTTCGGTCACCGCCCGTACGATCACCCCTTCTCCCCAGTCCTCTCGAACTCCCCAGTCGTCGTACTTCCTTGGAAGGCGGACGAATCCGAGGGCGCTTTGTTCCCACTGTCCGATTGCAGGTTTCGGGTTAATCGGAAGTTTCGATCGGTTAGCCCAGGGGTGTAGGGTAAGGATGAGGGAGCCGGTTGTGGGCTCGGGAAGAACTCTTTTGGGTTCGATTCTCTCATAGCGCTTGGCAAAAACTTTTGCCGGCACGGTCCGCCGATAAAGGGCGATCTCATCCATCGAGCCAAAAAGTGAATTGCTCAGGTTGCCTCCCAGGGAGGAACCGATCCAGACTTCGTCGTCGTCCACGACTGGTGGGCTTTCAGTCGGTCCGCCCATGTCCCACTTCCCCTTGACCGGCTTGCCATCCAAGTAGCCTCTAATCGATTCGGGGTCGCCGAACCGGTAGCTGATTGCGACGTGATGCCACCCGTCACCCACCGTGAAACCTTGGTTGCTTGTCCAACGATGCCAGTCTGCGGGTTGATCTTTCGTACCCTTGCTGCGAAAGAGAAAATTCACTCCGGCTTGTCCGCCTGCAGTTTTTTTCAGGCGGAAGGCCCAGTTCTGGTTGTTTGCAGCGAATCCGGCATTGTTTGTCCTTCCCTTGGTCAGGATGGCCGCTTGTTCGCGCAACTGGTCCGGACTGACCATAGCCTCAACCGTAATCTCATCACCGGCGTCGAAATCGAAGACGGAATCCTTCCCGGGATCGGCCACGACGATTCGTCCCCCGTTCTTCATTTTTACAGCATGGTTGCTTTTCCCAAAGGCCGGGTATTCGGGAGAAGTCGGACCGCTCGAAGCCTCCACGTTTTTTGTAGGCAAGAAGGTATCGAAGGTCCAGTGCCGGTCAGGCTTGCCTTCAGTAATCGCCTTGGAGTATTTGGAATCGCTGCCAGCAAAGCACAAGTGAACCAATACTAGTTGGCTCAGAAGTAAATGCACAATCCTTGCTGATTTCATCGACTTTAAATTAGGGGGGACTTGGGTCTTATAATGTGGGAAAAGAGCCGGTCACGCCAAGGTTTTATTCAAGCAGGGCTACCTTTTCCCGGTCCAGTCCTTCCAGGCTTTCTCGATCATCTTGCGGTCGGGCTTGCCGTCGAAGGTCAGGTAGCGGAACTTCGAGACATAGGGTTTGCCCGGCTCGATGGAGAAGGGTTCCTTGACCATGGGCGAGTAGACGAAGTAGGGCATGGAGGGATGAAGACGGACCCATTGGGGGTAACGGAAGTTATCGGGATGGTTCATCACCACGACTCCGCATTCTTGGCCGTCGACCGGGCCGTACATCGCCACCCAGCGCGGTCGCGAGTGGTTCCCGTTCTTGCGCGTCTTCCCCTCGGAGGTGAGCATGCTTCCCCTGGGGTTTCCATTTCCGTCCTTCTTCATCCATTGGGAGTTTCCCCGGATGGCCATTCCTCCGTAATGGTACTTCTGGATGCGCAGGGGATCCTTGGTGGCGCAGGTCTGGGTGGAAACCAAATCGAACTGGTGGTAGGGCATTGCCTTACCCGGAACGTCGATCCGCCAAGTCTCTTTGAGAAGCGGTTCGTCGGAGTCCTTGCCCGTGGTGAAGTGATGCTCGAAGAGAAAGGAGCAAGATTCATCCCGCCGTTCTTCTCCAAGATATCGGTGAAAGCGTATGTCACCCAACTTCTTGGCCTGATTCCAAAACTCAGTGGCTTTTCCCCGGAAGGTCGATTTTGTCCAGGCAAAGAAGAGACCGTGCTGGTGGGGGTGGTCGGAGGCATAGTCACCCGTGACGACCTTGCCGGAAGGGGAATGGAGCGGATGGATATATCCGTTTCTGGAGTAATGAGGAGCATGTTTTGCGGACTCGGAAGAGGGTTTGGTCAAGTAGCGCAAGAAGGGTTTTCCCCCCTTGCTTAACCGGAACCCCTTGTCGGAGGAATCCAGTTTTAGGGAATCCGAAGTCGGTTTTGGCTCGGTTTTGCCGTAGGCGGGAATGAGGGCCAATGCACACAAGGCGAGGGATGGCAGGGCGTGTCGTGTGATTCTCATGGGGTTTGCATTCGGCTCGTTATCAGTGGATGTTAGGATGATATCAAAGTATTGAGATCAATGAGCAAGCGAATCATTCTGGGAACGGTTTTTTCAGTGCTGGCTGTCTTGGCTATGCTTTGGTTGTTCTGGCCCAACGAGGAGGACCGTATCCGCGAGCAATTCGACGAATTGTCGGATTTGGCTTCCAGGACGGAAGATGCCTCGCCCCTGTCCGGTGCCCTTGGCATAAAGAGCTTTGCCAATTTGTTTTGCGAAGAGGTTTCTCTCAAGACCGGAAGTTCCAAGCTGTTCACGGGGAACTATACGAACCATGAATTGGCTCGGCGCTACGGAAGACTGCGGGTCTTCGCCAAGAGTCTCGATCTGCGTTTTGAGGCACTTGAGTTTCAGACCATGGATGAGGACGATGCCAAAGTAACCGTTCGCGTGCTGGCTTGGGGTACGGACAAGAGCGGAAAGAAGCACGGAGAGGATTTCCGGGCCGAGGTTCTTTTGCAAAAACTGGAAGGCGAGTGGAAGTTCAGGCAATTTGCCTACCTGGGTTCCTTGCCCTAGGATTTTCTTATTGCAAGCACCTTGCGATAAGCTAATCTGGATTCTTTACTTTGAAACACCTCGTAGCATTTTTAGCTTTCGCTTTTGCCGGTTTGGTCGGCTTGCTTTCGCTCTCCAGCGTAAGTTCCGGTTTGCATGTCTCGCTTTTTCACGGAGACAACGAGTGCCCTCATTCCGAAAACCGCCTTCCCTGTGGTTCAAATGACAAGGAAGATCAAGAAGAGCGGGAGGAAGAGCTTCCTTGCCCTGTCCTTCTCTTCGCGCACGGGTATTTGGGGCAGGATCACTTTCTTGACGTATCGTCCTGCGAAGCCTTGGTTTGCGAAGCAAGCTTCCCCGTTGCCTCCACGACTTGGGTTTTGCACAAGCACGACCCATTCGGTGCCCGGGATCCACCTCTCTACGCGTAAGTTCAAATTGTCGGGAAAGGCGCGTTTTTCTTAGCAATCGCCTTCCCCTCCTTACCTCTTGCACGCGTTCGGCCATGCCCGGAAGAATTTCCTGTCGAAACCGCGTTCATTCTTTTCTTCGTCCGGGCACACTCAAACAAAATGAAATTACATCTTATCACTCTACTACTCTCAGCTTCACTTGTCTTCGGGCAGGAAGAAGCTCAAAACGAAAAAGTACCGGAACTCGAGCCTTTCGTGGTCGAGTCTTCTCCCCTCTCTCCGAGCGTCTCCGAAGCCACACAGGCTTGGAGCGTTTTGGAAGGGAAGAAACTTGATCGGGTTCGGGCCAATACCATTGGGGAGACCTTGGCCAACGAACCTGGGATGTCCCGGTCCTTTTTCGGGCCAAGCGCAAGCCGGCCGATTGTCCGGGGATTGGACAAGAACCGTGTTCGAACGTTACAAAACGGAAACGACTCGTTTGACGTGTCCGCATCCTCCGAAGACCACGCCGTTCCGATTGACCCACTGCTTGTTGATCGCATTGAAGTGCTTCGAGGTTCAAGCGCCCTTCTTTACGGCGGCAATGCCATAGGAGGTGTTGTGAACGTCATCGATCGAAGCATCCCTGTGCGTCCCTATGCCGGTTCTTCCGGAGGTTCCTTTCTTTCCAGTTACAACAGCGTGAACAAAGGCTGGAACGCAGGTGCCAATGCCTACGGAGGGAGTGGTTCCCTCAGTTTTCAGTTTAATGGATTAAAAAATGAATACTGGGAATACGACTCTCCTAACGGAAAGATCAAAAACAGCATGGGTGATCGTTCGTTGATCGGCTTCGGAGCTTCCCACGTCATGGAAAACGGATATGCCGGATTGGGTTATTCACGGTATGAGAACACCTATCACATTCCAGGTGGGGAGCACGCTGAAAACAAGTCCCGCATTGAAATGGAGAGCGATCGGTTTGAATTTCGCTCCGAAATCGAGATCGCTGATTCCGATTGGTTGCAGACAATTGAGCTTAATTTTGCATATGGAGATTACGAGCATAGCGAAATCGGTATGGAGGAAGGGGCATTGCCTTTTGAGACTCACTCGACCTTTCTTCGTGAAGGTACGGAAGGACGGATAGTCCTGATGCACGAGGTTGGTGGATTCAATGGAGCCTTTGGCTTTCACGGACACTTGGATGACTTCAGGATCCAGGGGGAAGAATCTATTTTTGCAGGGGCTCAGAATTTGAATGACGAAATAACTGCAGAGGAATCGACAAGGCTTGCGGTCTTTCTAATCGAACAATTCGAATTGAACGAAAAGACTCAAGTCAACGGTGGGGTTCGATTGGAGAATCTCGATCGAGATTTCACAGGCACTGCAGATCGCGATGATACGGCGTTCAGCGCAAGTGCGGGGTTTGTCCATGAACTGAATGAGATGTGGAACCTCGGCGGTAACGTAAACTATTCGGAACGGATTCCCGATTCCGCTGAATTGTACAGTGCCGGAGCACATCATGCCACTGAGGCTTTTGAGATAGGAAACCCCGGGTTGGATGATGAAACTGCCGTGGGTTTCGAACTGATCTTGCGACGCACGACGGAAAAAGTTTCCGCTCAGGTGACAGGATATCATACCCGATTCAGCGACTATATCTACCTCTCCGATACGGGGGCTCAGCGTGATGGGGATGGTAACAAACCACCAGCTGCAGGGGAAGAGGCACTTGACGAGAGAATATACAAAGGAGTATCCGCAAAATTCTATGGCATTGAGGTAGAAGTGGATTGGCTGGCCATGGAGAACGCGGACTGGTCCTTGGTGCTGTCCGCTCAAGGAGATCTGGTTCGGGCAAGGAATACGTCCGCTAACGCCAACCTGCCGAGAACTCCTCCTGCCACCTTGGGGGTGGGTTTTGATATCCTCAGGGACAAGATGAACTTCGGCATGAACTTGACTCGTGCCATGAAGCAGGACGATTTGGCTCCCAATGAGACCTACACGGCCGGCTATTCGTTACTCGATGCCTATGCCTCCTATGACTTGGACTTTTGGGATTCGCCGGGCGAAGTGTTCGTCCGCGGGCACAACCTGACTGACGAACTTGCCCAGATCCACACGTCCTTCCGCAAGGCCGAAGCTCCTTTGCCTGGCAGAAGCGTAGAGATTGGCCTGAAGTTCGATTTCTAATCCAGTTGTTTAGGATTTTCGGGATGGGGAAGTGTCGTATTCAGCGTTTTTCCCGGTCCCGGAACCAATCCTTCAGTTTCCCTCTCAGTCGTGCAAGAGTGGTTTTATGGGCTGAGTCTTCGCTCAAGTCACTCAGTTCGTGGGGGTCTTCGGAAAGATCGAAGAGCTGGTAGCGGTCCAGATGCGGGTAGTGAATCAGTTTGAAGCGCTTGTTTCGCACCATTCTCTGCTTGTCGCGAAAGTATCCGTATATCTCGGTGTATATCTCATCCTGTTTGCCGGTGATGACAGGTTTCAGGCTTTTGCTCTCGACGCTTTTGGGGATGGGGATGTCGGCCAAGTCGCAAATCGTGGGGTAGAGATCCCGCAGGTAGCACAGGGCGTCGGTTCGCTTGTCCTTGGGAATGCCCGGGCCGGCCATGATCAAGGGCACACGCATGGTATGCTCGTACATGTTCTGCTTGCCCATTAGGCCATGGCTGCCCAGAGCCAACCCATGGTCGCTGGTGAAGATGACGTAAGTGTTCTTCAAGTGCCCGTCGGTTCGCAGTTGCTCGATAATTCGACCCACTTGCTTGTCGATATGATCGATCACCGCATAGTAAACGGCTAGTTCATCGAGAACGTCTTCCTTTGTCCGCGGCCAAGGCAAGAGCCTTTCGTCCCGCCCCTCGAAGTTTCCATGATCAAAGGGATGCCTCGGCAAGAAGTTAGGAGGCAACTTCAGGTTTTCCGGCTTGTATTTTCCCTCATAGCCCGGGGGATAGATCAATGGATCATGCGGACCGGTGAAATTGACGTGAAGAAAGAAGGGCCTTTCGGTTTTGCGCTTCAGGAATTCCAAGGCCCCGTCTGTGACGTATTTGTCGGTCAGCGGGGTGAGCCCGATCCCTTTGCTCAATTCCGGTTTTCCCTGGGCGTTCTTGAAGGTCCAGTTGCGGTACCCGGTGATGGGTCGTCCCTTCCGGCCGAGAATCACTTCGCCTTTTTTCCAAGTGCCGCCTCCGCTGCCGAAGAGGCCCCGGGTTTCCTTGTACCCCCGGGTCAGTGGTTTCCCATCGTTCATCCATTTGCCGCTGTACCAGGCATGATACCCGCCTTCAGTCATGGTCGTCGGCAGGAGGGTGAGCTTGGGATCGATCCGTTCTCCGCCCATCCCCAGAACGCCGTTGCGGAAACTCGAGCATCCGCTGATGATTTCCGCCCGGCTCGGTACGCATAGCGGGTTGGCGCAAGTGGCCTGCTCAAAGGTCATGCCCCGCTTGACCAGCCGGTCCAGGTTGGGGGTGTCGATAATTTCGTTGCCTAGGGCGGCAATGGTATCAGACCGCTGGTCATCGGTCACGATGAGGAGGACGTTGGGCTTGGCTCGGGTGTCCAATGCCATCAGGAGATGCAACGTGACACTCAAGCGAAGGAAACGCTTACTTGCGTTCATGAGTGCCTGTGTCGGGGGAGGCGACTGTCATCGGTTTTCAAGTTACTTGTTGTCCCTAAGAAGTTTCTTTCCGCAAAGCCTTTTCAAGTCAGGCAGGTCATAGGTCTGCAAGGCGCCATGGACGACGTCTTCGAAACAGCGCGTAGGCTGACTTTCCTTCAGCATCGCGATCCAGGAACTACGCCGGTGGGAAAGCTCCAACTGAGCGAAAAGGCCGGGTTCCAAAGCCACTGCATGGAGTGCGGGAACCGCAGCGTCGCCGATTGCCATTACTTTCATCTTGGTGCCTTTGCGGACAATGCCCGCGCCATCCAAACTGACGGCAAGCTTGAGCACGTCTTCCGCTCTCAATGCCACCAATGAACGCCCGAGCAGATAAGACATGTAAAATGTCTTCCAGCTTCCGTATTGCTCGGAGAATTTGCTTCCCCGGGTTTCCCCGGTGCAACTTATCTCCACGGAAACCACCACGTGACCGGCCTTGCTCAACTCAAGGGCCTTTTCATGCCCTTGCTTCGCGCTCTCGCCATGCAATAAAAGAATTGGTTGCTTTTGTGGATTCGCAGGAAGGTAAGCCACCGAGGCCAGAGGATATGAATCCTTGGAACGAAAAAACCCTCGGATCATCTTCAGCTCGTTTTCTTGAATTGTCTCTACGACGTGATGCTCAAGCTTCGGCAAATTGGCCGAGGACCGAATCGTAGAAACCTCTCTTACCTTCTTGCGGGCAGCTTCCGGTGAAAGTCCGGCGAATCTTTTTCTCTCCGCCCCAAGCACTTTTGTGGCGAGGGCGCGATTTAGGTCGAACACCGTTCTTTCGTTCGAAAGGTGAAGGACCTCTCCTTTTTGGGTGCACCACAGGTCCTCGACCGGCCGCGGTTTCATAGGCTTCTCTTCCACGGCGCTGTCGTCACCCAAAAACCATCGCCGGGCCAAGCGAGTAAGCGTTTCGCGCTGTAGCTTCGTGATACCGTGCTTGCCTTTGTCCTCGACCAAGTCGATGGCCAAAGGATTGCCGAGCAGACTATAGTATTTCTTGGACTGCCTGAAGTTGTCCCAAGTGCCTTGGACGTCGAAGTAGTCACCAGAGCTACAGCAAATCAAAGTGGGTCGCGGAGCTCTCATGAGAACGTAATCGGTATGGTCCATGCCGTAGGCGACCTGCCCGAAGATATTCTGTTCCGAATCCTGTGGTCCTATCGTTTCTATGAGTTGACGAAAAGTGGTCAGGTAGCATGCAGGTGCGGCAAAGCCCACTCGTTCGTCCAAAGCCATGAGATAACT
>JABGWD010000125.1 GCA_018645725.1 Opitutia bacterium | reverse complement strand
TAAGTGACGATTTGCTGCATAAGCATGGGAAAAACAGGAGTTTGGGCCATGTTGTTCCAGCTCGTTCCCGCCGAGGAGGTAAACATAAACACGTGCCCACGGCCTAGCGAATGCTCAAGGAGGATCGGGGCTCCGCTTCCCGCCAAGCTCAGGATTGGAAAACTGGCAGGGGAGGGCTCGACTTCAAGCCGCCTCAAAAAAAGCGTTTCGCTGAAGAGATCCTCCGGGAGCGACCGCAAGGGGAGGGTGATCCCATGGTGGGGCATGGAAGGGTTCAGTGGCCTGCCTGTTCCCGTATCCGTACTCGTGTTCTTGGGTTGCCCGAGCACGGCAGGGAGAAGAGAGATTCCTTCCCTGGCAACACGATCGTTCCAAACGGCGGTTTTCAGGTTGTCCCCGGGGAACCAGACCAGGCCATTCCCCTGTTTGACGTGCCGTGAAAACCGTTTGGCTTGCTCGGGTGTGATTTCCGGAACGTCGGCGAGGATCAAGACGTCTACCTCCTCCAGTTTTTCCGAAGGCATCGAGATCCACGGAACCGAACGAACCACGTAATCCTCGTCTTCGCTTCCGTCACCCCGGGCCAAAAGAGCCGCCTGAAGAAGCCTTCCAGAGGAACCATCGGAACCGTCCACACAGAGCACGGACACGCGATCTCGGACTACCGCGACGACACGCCGGACATTGTCGGTCTCAAGAAGGTCTCCGGAAATCTCCGCCGTAATTCGAGTCGATCCGGAGTTGTGAAAAGGCATGAAGAGAGAAACCGTTTCGGAACTTCCCGCATTGATAATGGGTATAGTCTTGGTATCGATCTGTACGCCTTCGACCCGGCACTGTACTTGAACGGCAGACACCGGTTCGTTTCCGCAATTGCGTACCGTGGCCTGATAGCGTGCGGTTGTGCCTTTGCGCAGGGTGCCGGAGACAAGCTCGAAGTTCGTAACCGCCAAGTTACCGGCTGCGCCAAGGACCGGAACGAAGAAAACTTGGGCTTCTTCACGAAGATCGGAAAGAGCCGTTTGGAAATTGGATGATGCTCTTTGCCAATCCCTCTCCTGAACGTCGGTAATGAAATACGCTTCCTTCTGTGGCGCATCCATGTCGTCGAGCAACTCCTTGAGCCGCTTGGGGACGCGATCGAGATCCATTCCGGCCGGAACCGGCTTCGCCTTTTGCAAAAGGGCTTCGAACTGATCGGGATCAAAGGCCATGTTTCTGGCAATGATTTCGTCTTCGCCTCCCAGCAAGATGATGGAAACCGGATCGCCGGGCAGGAGTTCCTCTCCGATGACCCTTGCCTGGTCCAATGCGCGGTTGAAACGCGTAGCTCCCTCGGGACCGCGCTCCATGCTGAAAGAAGAATCTATGGCCAGGACGACGCCAGCCCGCGCTTCCCCACCCAACCAGCCACCCGATCCGGCCGGCCAGAAGGGGCGGGACAAGGCAAAAACCAACAACAGAAGGGCTAGGCAACGAAGGATCAAAAGAAGGATGTCGCGCAAGCGCAGTTGGCGTGAACGCACCCGCAAGTTCCGGTTGAGGAACTGCATGGCGGCCCAATCGGTCCGCTTGACTTGTTGGCGGTTGAGCAAATGAGCCAAAATAGGCAAAGCGATTCCCAAGGCCGCCAGAAGAAGAAGTGGATTGAGGAAGCTCATGCTCCGGCTCTGCCCGCCGATCCGTTCAGCAGGGATTCGCGCTGATGAAAGAATTCGTTCAGAAAAACGTCCAAAGGTCTGGACGTGTCAACGAGCGCATAGTCGATTTGACTGGCCACGCATCCATCCCGGAAGGCGCTCAGGTACTCGTTCAAGTTGGCAAGGTAATCTTCCTTGATACGCTCGGGCTGAGTAATCAAAGGTTCCTCACCCTCCAAGCCGTCGAATTGCCAAGTCCCCTCGAAGGGGAACTCCAGTTCATGAGGATCGAGAGTGTGCAAAACCATGACGTTGTGCCCGGCGAACCTGAGGTGCTCGAGACCAGCCAAAACGTCGTCTGCCTCGGAAAGGAAATCGGAAAGGACGATCACGAAGGACCGTCTCTTCATCATCAGGGCGACGTCGTGCAATTGCTTGGCGATGGCCGTTTTCGGGGTCGGCTTGGCATCCCTGAGCAACCGGTCCATCTCCAGAAGCACTCCCATCGTCGATCGGGGAGGTAGGTAGGCCCGGATTTCCGAGTCGAATACGGACAACCCGACGGAATCCCTCTGCTTGAGAACCAAGTAGGCTAGGGAGGCACCGAGAAACTTGGCGTACTCCAGTTTGCTGACCTTGCCCGAACCGTAGGTCATGGATGAACTCGAATCAATCAGCAGGTGACAGTCGAAATTGGTCTCCGCCTCGTATAGTTTGGTGTAATATCGGTCGGAACGACCATATACTCTCCAATCGATGGTCCGTAGGGAATCCCCCGGAACGTATTGCCGGTGATGAGCGAACTCCGTACTGAACCCACGCAACGGACTGCGGTGACTCCCCACCCGCAAGCCCTCGACCACCTCCCGGGCGATCAATTCGAGATCACCCAGTTTTTGAAGAACCTCCGGATCGAGGTACTTGGTTTCCGGCAAGTGTTCGGACATCTATCTGCTCAAACGGCTTTTTCCTGATAGAGGTCCTCGTTTGCCGGGATCTCCTCGAGGAGCTTTTCAATCAAGGAATCGGAAGTCATCCCCTCCGAACGGGCGGCGAAGCTAGGAATGATGCGGTGCCTGAGGATGGGAAGACACACCGCTTTCACGTCATCCGTCGAAACGTGGGAGCGTCCCCGCAGGGCAGCCCGCGCCTTGCCCGCAAGAATAAGATTGAGCGAGGCACGCGGTCCGGCACCCCAGGACATCAATTTTTGAACGAATTCGGGGGCATCGGGTTCGTCGGGACGCGTTGCCCGGACCAAAGCAGCGGCATATTCAAAGACATGATCAGCGACCGGGATTCTTCTGACCAGACGCTGAAATTCGATAATGGTCTTGGCATCCACGACCTCTTTTAATTCAGGCTCCTCGTCACTGGTTATGTTACGCATGATGTCCAGTTCCTCGCTCTTGCTGGGATACTTGACCATGATATTGAAAAGAAAGCGGTCGAGCTGGGCCTCCGGCAGAGGATAGGTTCCTTCCTGCTCGATCGGATTCTGGGTTGCCAAAACGAAGAACGGTTCATCCAGTTTGAAATCCTCGCCCCCCGATGAAACTGTCTTTTCCTGCATCGCCTCCAAGAGTGCGGCCTGTGTCTTGGG
>JABGWD010000124.1 GCA_018645725.1 Opitutia bacterium | reverse complement strand
TTCCTCGAACACTACGGAAAAGCGGGCAAGAACGTCGATTCCAAATTTTTCCCGAAAGTAACTTGGCCGGACGAGTCCCAATTTCCATTGCAAAATAAGTTCTCGGACGAAACGTTCTTCATCCGAGGTAAGAAGCGCCCGCCTAACGACCGAACCTTCGCTCTCCGTGGTTTCGCAATACTGATCGATGTGCGTGAGGTTTTGGTAGTGGATACCTCCCAAGTGCCCAAAGGAAGCAACGCCGAGTGCCACCATATCAGCACCCGACCAAAGACGGTCCCGATAAATGAATTTGGTTTTGTCCGGATCTTTCACTGCCGTGTAGGCAGAGGTAATCGTATACCCTGCGGATTCGAGGCGACCGTAAGCCTCCTCGACCCATCGCCTCTTGGTCTGCCAATCGGCAACCGGGGCGGCAAGCTTGCCCTGTTCTTTCATCGACTTGAAGATCGTGGTATTGAAAGGCACCTCCATTTGGTAAATAGTCACGCAATCCGGGGAAAGGTCTATGACTTGGTCGACGCAGTTCGACCAATTGTCATCCGTTTCCTCAAGCATGCCGGATATAAGATCGACATTGATGTTGTCGAATCCTAGTTGGCGAGCGAACTCATAGGCCTTGAAAACTTCTTTGGAGCGATGAGCCCGGCCATTGGTTTCAAGAATATGATCATCGAAGTTTTCGATTCCCAAGCTCAGGCGGGTAACCCCAAAGTTTTTGATCGCCTCCAGTTTTTTCTCGGAGAGGGTTCCTGGTTCGCATTCGAAAGTGACTTCCTCGGCTTCATCCCAAGGCAGAATGGATTTCATTTCATCCGTCAATTGCGTCAACTGTTGAGCAGAAAGATAAGATGGGGTTCCGCCGCCGAAATACACGAACTTTGGCTTGCGCCCTTTGAGGTAAGGAGAGTCGGCATAAGCCCTCAATTCCTTCATGGTCGCCGAAAGATAGCGGCGGACGTCATTCGAGTTTTTGTCGGTGTAAACCCTGAAATAGCAAAAGTGACAGCGCTTGCGGCAAAAAGGAACATGGTAATACAATCCCATGGGCGCCGGGCCGGGAGAGGGGCTGTTGAGCATGCTGGGCAAACAGCTTACGTCCTTTTCATTCCAAAGAGAAAAGGGAGGATAGTTCGAAACGAAATAGCTCCCCGCCTTGGTTTCGTCCTTGGTTTCCCGGTCCGGCTTGATAAAAGTTTCCTCAGTCATTTTTGTCTACCGGTTGAGAATGCGTAAACCTTGCCGTCTTCGCACCCAACGAATATGCGGCCGCCTGCAAGAGCCGGTGTGGAAGAGATTGCCTCCCCCACTTCATAGGAAGAAATTTCTTTTCCATCCTGCAGGGATACCAGATAAATTTTGCCGTCCATCGAGCCAAAGACAACCTTGTCTTCGGCAATTACGGGAGAACTGTCTATTCTTCCCCGAGCAGCAAACCGCCATTCCAACTTGCCCGATATTCGCTTGATACAATGCAAGCCTTTGTCGCGCCCACCGATGAGAACGTGTTTTTCAGTAAGAGCTGGCGAGGAAAAATAAGGGAAGCTTTTATTTCGGTAATTCCATACGACCTTGCCGGTTTCCACATCAAAAGCCATAACCGCCCGATCCATGTTTCCCACGTATCCGACACCGTCACCGACAGCAACGGATGCCGCAATCGGGGCCTCCACTTCGACCGATCGGCCGAGGGTTCCATTTTCCAAGTTCACGACGTACAAAACGGAATCACATCCTCCGAAGACCACATGCTTGTCGTCATAAATCGTAGGAACGCCATTCACGTAATTTTGCGTTTCGAATTTCCAAATCACCTTTCCCTTCTTGGCATCAACGCAATGAACGAAGTTATCGTAACTCCCGACGACGATCACGGAATCTTTTGATTTGGGTCGCATGGCTTGGTTCGCCGCACCCATGATCTCACCATCCGTCTCGTATTTCCATTTCAATTTCCCATTACCGGCATCGAGGGCGTAAAGAAATCCGTCGGTCGAACCGATGTACACCATGCCTTCGTGGACGAGCGGAGGGGCTTCGATACCCAGCCCGGTTTTGTACTGCCACTTTTCCTTGCCGGTCTCAACGTCCACGGCATGAATGATCCCGGTATCCGCTCCGACGAAAGCAACCCCCTCGGAGACGACTACGGAGGATTTAAGGAATTCACCAGCGTCGAACACCCATTCCAATTTGAGAGAACTTCCTATTTTTTGACCCGAGTTTCCATTAAGGGCGGAGTCTCCACGATGTCGCGGCCAATGACTTTTTTGCTCGGAAAAGGCTAGATAGCCAATTCCAAAAAGGGGAAGATAGACCAACCCTCTCGCAAACAACATTACTATCGACTTCACGCTCATGGCCTAACTTAACTCCTGAGTCTCCCCAAGACAAGGCGTGGAATCAAAAAGTGAGGAATAAAGTCGAAGGAATTCATGGGTCTCGATCGCTCGAGGATTGAACCCGGCAGTCCACTGTTCGGATGCGCTTTTGGCCAAGCCCGCAAGATCTGCCTCTTCAAAACCAAGTTCGCTTAAAGAAGATGGAAAGTTCGCCAAGTCCAACAAACTGCGTACCCGGGTGACAAGGGTTTCGAAAGAGTCTCTGTCGGATGTTTTCTCCGGAACAATACCGGCCTGCCGGGCAAGGTTGGCGTAACGGGTCATGGTTTCCGGTTGCCCGGCGTTGAATTCCATGACCGCGGGCAAAGCCAAACCCACTGCGACCCCATGAACGGTTCCACGAAGGGCAGTCAACGGGTTGGCCATCGAGTGAGCGGCTCCAAGCATGCTCCTTTCAATTGCCGCTCCGGCATGGGAAGCCCCCAACAGAACGGCTCCACGCGCGTCCAAGTCATCGGGTCTTTCGAATACCTGAGGCAAGTTTTCGTGAATCAGTTCAAAAGCCATGCCCGAGTGGCGGTCGGACGAATCATTTCGTTTTGTCGTCACGGCGGATTCCAAGGCGTGCGTCAACGCGTCAATGCCCGTACAAGCAGTAACCATCCTTGGTTGCGACAAGGTTAGTTTCGGGTCCAGGATGGTGACAAGCGGCAAGGCTTTCTCGTCTCCACAAGCCATTTTCCGGTGAGTTTTGTCCTCCGAAATCAAGGCAAACGATTGGCATTCGCTCCCGGTTCCTGCGGTCGTAGGCAATGCAATGAGAGGAAGCATGGCCTGCGTTGCCTTGCCGACACCCCAATAGTCTGCCATCCGACCACCATTGGTAAGAATGAAATTACAACCCTTGGCCGTATCCATTGAACTACCTCCGCCCAAACCGACGATCAGGTCAATTTGGGCGGACTTGGCTATATGAACGCAGTCTTGGACGCTGGACTCAGTTGGGTTCTCGATCGATTTGTCGAAGAGGGTGACCCGTAGGCCGGCCTTTTCCAAATCTTCCTTCACCTGCTGAGGGTGACCCGCGGCGGACAAGCCTTGATCCGTAACCAACAAAACGCTTTGACCCAGATCCTTGACGTGCTCGCCTACCCTTTCGCTGGAACCCGGGCCGTACAGCACCCGCTGGCACATGTCCTCACCCTTTGCAAAGAAGTCATCCAAATGGTCGCAGGAGGAGGTATTTTCCATTCAAAAGTTTCTTTTTCCGGAAATCAGGCTGCTACACCGATCGACCTGCGCTTGTACAAAAATTCAAACATATTGCCTTCGTGGGGTTGGTCCCAGGAAATCTTCATCGTAGATAAGGGGCCGATATTAAGACGCTCCACATTAGAAGCTCGTAACAATTGCTTTTTGAAACCTTCGTCTTGGGTAATTGCAGTAACCACCAATGTTGGGCCAATGGCTCTGAGCATCTCGTCTTGCGGTACTTCGACTACACTTGCATAGGGGCAAAGAAACTCCCGATTAGAAAGGGGGTGTTCCATAGACTCACAATGGGCAATTGTTGGTCGAAGATAGGTGCCTCCCTCGGCTTTGACCAGTCGCGTTCCGTCGCGATAGGGTGCCGTGGCGTCACTTGCCCCACTTCCCTCGAAATCAGAATCAAGAGCGGCGTCAATCCATTCCCCCATTTTGGGGTTGGCGAAACCAGAGAGGACCGCTTCGGGATCATCAACGGGAAGAGGCTTGAGAGGACCCAATCTCTTGCCGAGCGCATCGGCAATTTCCTTGGAATACTTGGGTACGATTACCGCCGAAGCATTTACGCAACTACGACCACCATTATCGGAAATGGAGGAAGCCATGACGTCAACGTAATCGGGCCAATTTTCGATCTCGTCATCCCCGATCAATATTTTGCTGAAGCCCGGACCGTGAACCTGGACACCCGGGTCTCCCGCGTATTGATCAGTGGTGCTCTTGTCCCCAAAAATCAATGCCCGTCCGCAAAGCCTTAAGATATCTGCGGCTCCTTCATGATCCGTCGGATAGAAACCAAATGCCTCTTTGGGACAACCGGCGGCGATGAATGCTTGAATGAGCCGATAAGGCGTCCAGGGTTCGTCACGACCTGGTTTCATGATAATGGGAATCTTCAAGGCAATGGAGGGCAACCAGAGTGAATTGACGGCAGGCGAATTACTGGGCATCACCAGACCGAGCGCATCCGTCGTAGGATAGAAGCACACTGGGGCGCCAGCCTGTTCACCATGGCCTTGATCAAGAATGTCAAAGTTAATTCCCCGGGTAAGACCATTCAATATGAGTTCTACATGGGTAAGGGCATAATGAATCTTATCCATGTTTCTTTTTACCATGACGTGCGGCAAACCGCTAGTCGAAGAGAGTGTCTCCAAGTAATCCTGGGCACTTTGCATCGCGCCTTCGCCCAAGGGAAGGTCATCGTTCAGAAAAAGTTCACCTGCCTTGGCGCTTATGTCGACAAGCTCACGCGTGGAGAATCGGGCAAGAGCTTCGCGGGCCTTGCCTATCTGCATAAGGTCTCGTCGAATGATTCCGGCATTAACCTGACTAAGCGTTGCCTTGGTGGAACCGTCCCGGTAATCCTTGACTTCAGACTCGTTGAAACTGCGGTACGCCTCGCCAAAGCGGAGGCATGGAAGATGTGGTGCGCTCATGGGTTCAATATACTCCTTCCACAATGTTTTTTTCCATAGCGCCGAAAGGGCGGACTTCGGCGACGCCGTCCCAAGGAGACTCCGACCAGGGCTTGCGCCGCAAAGCCTCGTCCCGCTCGAGAAAACGAGGCATGAAGAATTCCTTGGTCATGGTCGTAAGTTCAACCCTACCCCAAGTATCATAGTCAACGGGCTTGTTCGATTCAGGGTCAATGACCCGGAGAACAGCTCTTGGTTGGGGCGCATAGTAGGCGATGGAATAATCGTTTTCTGGCCCGATTGGATGGTGGCGGGCCAAACCCATCAAAGTATTTCCGTAAGTAGGCACAAAACCGATCTTTCCTCCTTCGCAAACTTCCTCAACCAAGAACCTCGCGTATTGCTTGTCCATGGTGGTCCCACCGCAAAAGACGCCCTTTATCCCTGCCTTGATGAGATCCTTGCGTTCGGCCAAGGCTTCGAGAAGTTTTGGGGTGGTAAACAGAGCGCTGACACTGCGATTCTTGAGAATGGTCAACGCTTGATCCACTGCGTGATCCATGTAAGCCCTCGCTTGGTCGAATTGCTTGGATGCGATCAGGCGCTTTACCCAACGGGGGTCGAGGTCGACGAAGTAACATGAGCACCCTCTTTCATTGGCCAAATGTTCAATTGCCAACCGAAGACGGCGGGGGCCGGTCGGACCGACCATCATCCAGTAGTGATCCCTCGGGAAATGTTCGTCGCTCAAGGTTTC
>JABGWD010000123.1 GCA_018645725.1 Opitutia bacterium | reverse complement strand
CCCCCCCAAGGACGACAGTACCCTTCCTGCGGAATAATTCCGAGCCAGCCAGTCTCGCCGGACTTGGTCTAACGTGAGACCGAGGTCGCCAGCTTGAAAAAAACGTCCGCGTACCTACGCCCGAACTCCCGGTAGGAAGAGGCGTCGAAATGCACCTTGTCGCCTTTATGAGAAAGACCCTTGGAATCAACGAAACCCGCGTTCTTGATTTTCATAGGTAGTTCGCGGTGGACTTGATCCACCCGTTTCTTTGCGTCACTCCATGGCCGCTCCTTGAAAACACCCATTTGCCCGGCAATGAAGGGAACTTGCGGAACTACCAATTCCTTCCTGAATCGGGAAACCAAGTCATGCAGGTTCTTTTCGTAGACCTCGGCAAAACCTTGCTTGGAATCCGACTCTCCCTGATGCCAAAGAATTCCCTTCAGGGTTCCCGCCTTCATCGCAAGTTTTGCACGCTTGATCGCATCGTCCCAGGGATGACCGCGGGTGGGTTTGTAGTACCTACCCGGTTGCCAAACCGCAATCGGTGAACCGCCGTGGGCGCAGGGGATCAACCCGACCGTAACCCGGGGATTCTTCTGGGCCACAATCGTCCCGAAGGTTTTCCCAAGACCGACACCGACCATACGCGGTTTGTCGAAATGCAAAGGATCTGCAGCGGGAGCCCATTCGCCCGCTTTATTAAGCATGAGTACGCGCGGGTGAGGTTTTTTATCCGCAGGGGTGACCTTGCCCCGCCCTGCCATATTGGACTGACCGACCAGTAGGAAGAGATGGAAATTCTCCTTCCTCGGAAGCTCAGAAGCACCGAGGAAAGGGCTTTGAACACAAAGGAAGCCAAGAATGAGAGAAAAGTATCGTTTGCATTTCATAATCATTTCTATTTGAAGGAGATCGTCGAACCAGGCTTGAGCGCGTGTTTGGGCATGTCAGCCAAGGCGTTGAAAGTACGCATGGTCTCGACTTCCTCGATTGTGTTTTGGGTCTCGTCGTACTTCCCGGTCTTGGAATCAAGCACTCCCTGGGAGATCAGGTCAAGGTGCTTGACCATAAAAGGATACATGGCCTGACGCTTGATAAATTCATAACCGTGTTTCTCCTTCGGGAAGTGAGTGTTCGCGACCTTGTCCAGTGCTCCGAAATGCTTGTAGACGGACTGGGCGTAGGGATATTCCACCTTGGGCGTGTTCTTGGTCCAATCGCCTCCCACGGAAACGAGCTTCATGGGGCGCGGGGCAGCCAAAGCTGCAATCTCCGCATTATTGGTTTCCAACTTGGAGGTCTTGTGGATCGGCATCCCGCTCTCGCAATGGCAACCACCGAAAAAATGGGCGGATACCATTACGACCGGGACGCTTACCGCCACCCGTTTATCAATCGCGGCCAGCAAAAAAGTCTGGGTTCCCCCACCGGAACAACCCGTCACCCCGATTTTTTTCTTATCCACCCCGGGTAGGGATTCCAGAAAGTCAACCGCCCGGATACTGCTCCAGGTCTGCAGGGTAAGAGCCTGCGGATGCTTGTGATTCCAGCCTAGATGACCCGAATCCCCAAACCCGACCATATCGTATGAAAAGACCACCGCCCCCATCCGGGCCAAGGTCGCGCAACGATTTTGCTGATCCGGACGCAAACGGCCACCGGCCGGCCCGCGGGCATGTCCATGCGGACAGAGTATACCCGGGCTTTTGCCCTTCCGGCCAAGGGGCCGATAGAGGTTTCCGTATACGAAAAAGCCGTGACGGGCCTCGAAGGCTGCGTTTTCAACGGTGTAGCCCTTGCAGGAACGCTTGTTACTGATGATGGGGTTGAGAGGAGTCCGCTTGGGCAAGGGATCCAACTTGGAGCCGACGAGTATTTGCCTGCGGATGGCGGATGCCCGGTTTTTCCATTCCTTCAAGTTGGAATGGGTTGAGGACATGCGTTTGAGTTGAGCCACCGCTTCGGCTTCGGAATGGTAATTGCCCCGGCAAAGAATTGGTTTTTCAGCCTTTGCCAAGGACGAACAGAGAAGAGCGAGCAGAAGAACGAGGTATTTCATGGTTGGAAGGTTGGCATGTTTTCGGAGGGCGCGCAACCCCTTCGGATATGTTCTGGAATTCCTGTTGATGGAACCCGGCCCATCTTTCAAATTTTATTTAAACCAAGCACCGTCCTTGTCAAAAGAGCTTGGGGCAACTAATTTGATGCGATCCTGACACATCGTGATATCAATCCCATCCATGAGTAAATCCCTTACGATCCTTTCCTTCCTATGCTTGGGATGGATGAGTTCCTTGGGCGCTCCTTCCATCCCGGTGCTCATCGTCGATGGGCAAAACAACCACGACTGGCAAAGTACGACCGATTCCCTTCACTCCACCCTGAAGGCGACGAATCGCTTTGCCGTGGATGTGGAAACCGCACCCCAAACCAAATCGGTCAAGGGAATCCGGGCGCCCAAAGCGGCTGCCCCCGAGTACCTGAAGGATTTTTACCAGAACTTTCGCTCGATTCAACAAGCCGCGGAAAAGAAAAACAAAGAGGTCGATGAGTCCGCATGGAAAAACTGGAATCCGTTCAAGGGGGAACATCAGGCTATCGTTCTCAACTACAACGGGAGGGAGTGGACTCAGGAAACCAAGGAGTCTCTCGTCCGCTATGTCCATGGTGGGGGCGGCCTTGTCCTCGTGCATGCCGCGAACAACGCCTTCCGCAACTGGGATGCCTACAATGAAATGATCGGGTTGGGTTGGAGACCGGCAAACTTTGGAGACTGCATCAAATGGGAGGTTCTTGGAAACAGGCCCTTCGTCGCCTGCAAGGACTGTACCTCGGGACATGGGTCCAAACACCCCTTCCAAGTCACCGTGCGCAAGCCCGAGCATCCTATCATGAAAAACATCCCAGACATTTGGATGCACGGAAAAGACGAGCTCTACCACAACATGCGGGGACCCGCCAAGAACCTGACCATTCTATCCTCCGCCTATTCCGATCCGAAACAGCGGGGTACCGGCGAGCACGAGCCCATCACCTACGAGGTCAAGTACGGCAAGGGCCGGGTGATCGTCACCACCATGGGGCATTTTTGGAACGGGCAAACGGAGTGGGACGGTTTGCACTGCGTGGGCTTTCAGACCATATTCGCCCGCTCGGTCGAATATGCGGCTACGGGAAAGGTTACTCTTCCCATTCCAGCTGACTTTCCCGATTCGGACAAAGTCTCAGTCGCAGAACCCTTTGCCGTAACCTGGAACAAACAAATTCCGGAGTCCGAACACAAGTCATCCAGTCAGCTAAAGAAGGAAAAAAATCCTTACGCCATTCTTACGGCGAGTGAGGAGTTGGAAACCTTCGAGCTCCCCCCGGGTTACGTTGCCGAACTGGTCGCCACCGAGCCTCTGGTTCAGGAACCGGTTGTCACGGTCTGGGATGGAAACGGCGCCCTATACGTCGCGGAAATGCGAAGTTACATGCAGGATGAAAACGGAACGGGAACCAAAACCCTCCGCAACGGCAGGATCAAACGTTTGATCGATTCGGACGGGGACGGATACATGGACAAGTCCACCATCTTCGTCGACAAACTGAACCTGCCCCGCATGATCCTTCCGCTAGACGATTGGATCGCCGTTCGCGAAACCGACACCATGGACGTCGTTGCTTATCGGGATACCGACGGAGACGGTATCGCGGATGAGAAAAAGATGCTTTACGAGAGAGGGCCCTACAGCCGAAACAGTCCCAAAACTTCCGTCGAGCACCAAGACTCCGGCCTGCTCTGGAACGTCGACAACCATATTTATATTTCCTACAACATGGAACGCTACCAATTTACGGACGGAAATTGGCAAGCGGAGAAGCAACCCGGACACTGGACCCAATGGGGGCTCGCCCACGATGATTACGGCAAGCTCTTCTGGATCGACAACACGCGTCCGCTCAAAGCGGCACAGTTTCATCCGAAGTATTGGAAAACGGTTCACCGACTCGGGAAGAACCTGCCCGCGGGAGACCCGGTTTCCCTCGGCAACTCTTATGAACCACTCTTTACCAAAGCCACCGGCATTTGCCTGACGGGAGACCGTGGCGGCCAAGTGGACACCGTCCGCGGATTTACCTCTGCCTGCGGCCAAGCCATTTACCGGGGAAACAAGTTCCCCTATGATTCCCGTGGGGCTTATTTTTTCTGCGACCCGACCATCCACGTCGTTCGGCGGGCCTACGTCGAGTACCCTGATGGCAAGCTCATGCTCCGCAAGGCCGAGCCCGAAGGCAAGGAATTCATGCGCTCCTCGGATTTCAACTCCCGCTTCGTCAACACCGCAGTCGGACCGGACGGTTGCCTCTACGTCACCGACATGTACCGAGGCATCATTCAGGACGCGGCCTGGTTCAATGGAGGAAACCGGGAGTTCGCCCGCCGGACCGGAGTGAACAAGCACGTTCAGATGGGTCGCATCTGGCGGATCCGGCACAAAGATCACGAACCTTACGGGGAAAAGCCCCGGATGCTTTCGGAAT
>JABGWD010000122.1 GCA_018645725.1 Opitutia bacterium | reverse complement strand
GGACGTCGTCCAGCACGGCCTTCAAGTTTTCCCCTTGGTTGCGCTTGCCGGCAAAATTACCGGCGTCGAAGGCTTCGGGGTGGATGACCTGAAAGAAAAAGTTGCATGAAAATTTCTCTTCCGGGACGTCTTTTGGAATTCCGCGCACAGTGGGCAGGGATCCTCCGATCATTGCCCCCATGATCTCGTTAAGCAGACCCAATCCGTATCCTTTGTGGGCCCCAAAGGGCAGAAGTGAAACGGCTTGGTTCGGGTCGGTTGTTTCATTCCCCTCGGCGTCAACGGCGGCATGAGGAGGAAGGCTCTTTCCTTCCCTCTTCAATTGTTGGACCCGTCCCATGGCTATGACCGAGGTTGCCCAGTCCACGACGATGGGAAAGCCCACGGCTTCCGTGGTGGGCAATCCCCAGGAATGGGGGTTGGTTCCGAGCGTCGGGGTCTTCCCGCAAAAAGGGACCACCTCGGCCAAGGTGGAGGTGCAGTTTGTGTAGGCATAATAACCTTGGGCCGCGGCTTTCATAACGTAACCGCCTCCCCAGAGATAGTGAAAGGCATTGTCTACGATTACCGTACCGGAACCATGCTTTTCGGCCATTTCGATACATGCGTCAATTGCGTCGCAGGCGATTGCTTGCCCAACTTTGAGATTGGCGTTCCAAGTTTGGCAGGCATCGAACCTGGACTCCTTGATTTCGACTTGAGCCCTGGGTTTGCATCCTCCGACGGCGGAACCGAACAATTCATCGAGATGCAAGGCCTTCAGGGCATTGTGAGTTCTCACTCCATGACGGGTTGCAAAAGATGCGAATTCGGCTACGGCCGTTGCTTCTTCCTGATCAAATCCACGGTTCTCAAATACCCGGCTGACGAGTTGGTTGTGAAGTGTTTCGGGAACGACGTAAAAGGTATCTTCCATGGGGCGTCGGGTGTCAGATTTCGTTGGCTTGAGCCAAAGCGGGTTCGCCATTGAGAACGTTGACAAGGTTTTGCGTGGCCATCGTTGCTTGCCTGACAACCGATTCGTAAGTGCGGGAACCGATATGAGGGGTGATCAAAGCACCCGGCGCATGAAGGAGAGGGTGGTCAGGCGGAGGCGGTTCGATATCCAGAACGTCCGATCCATATCCCTTGAGCTTCCCTATTTCCAAGGCTTCCACGATTGATTGCGTGTCGACGAGTTCACCGCGGGCGCAGTTGAGCAGAATGGCTCCGTCCTTGATCAGCTTCAAGGATGCCGAATTGATCAAATTGTGGGTGTTCTCGGAAAGGTTCAGGTGGAGAGAGAGGACGTCGGCATCCTGGAGCACTTCCTCCAAGCTGGCTGCCCGGGTAATTTGATGGGCGTTTGCAAAGTCGTTGTCCCAATAGGGGTCATAGGCCTTCACTTCCATCTGGAAGGCCTTGGCACGCAGGGCGACTTCCTTGCCGATTCGACCGAAGCCAATGACCGAAAGGGTCTTCCCCATGATTTCGTTGCCGGTCAGTCGCGTCCATTCTCCCTTGCGGGTGTGGTTGACCTCTTCGCATAGGTTTCTGCAGATGGCAAGGAGGAGAGCAAAGGTATGCTCGGCTACGGTCGTATGATTGACTCCGGGACAGAAGGTCACGGGAATCTTGTTTTGGGTTGCGAAGTCGAGATCGATCTTGTCCAGCCCAATCCCATATTTTGAGATCAGCCGAAGCTTGGGCAGAGATTTTTTAATGACCTCTGCGGTAATGGTGTCGTCTCCGCATAGAAAAGCGTCGAAATCACCGGCCAACTCGAGCATTTTCTCTTCGCTGAGGGGACCGCGTTCGCGCACGATCTCGTATCCTTGGGATTCGAGTAACTCGTGATGCTTTCCCGGGGTGTCTTGATAGGACGTTGTGGTGAGTAGAATTTTATTCATTCAAAAAAAGTTACGAAAGGATTGACCTGGGCGTAAATCTCGGAAGCCGGAAAGGGAGGATCAGGGCTATTTTTTGTCCAACCTCTGGAGTTTGAGGTCCATGGCGTTCAGCTTGGCCGTAAGCTTTGAGTTTTTCAAAGAATAGTGCCCGCAGACAAGCAAGATTCCAAATCCGATGAGGGCGTACCGGCCGAAGGGAACGTCTCCCCAAGTCTTGTTCCATGCGACGTAGAAGGCGGCAGTTCCCATGATTGCCAAGGCGATGAGAAGACCGAGGTTCCAAATGAACCGGACTGAGCCGGTCGGCCTTTGTTTCCCCAAAATTTTCCGGTTGTTGATCAGAAGAAAGAAACTCAGGTAGGCCACGGGAATTAAGGTAAAACCAAGAATGGAAGTGGGTACGGCAAGCCAAAATGCGGCATCGCTCCAAACGAAAGGACCAAGAACCCCAATGCCGGCAATCAGCGATCCGCCTAGAAAGACCGGACCTTTGTGGGGTTTGCCGAGAACTTCACATACCGCATGCCCGTTTATCGTCATGAGGATTATGATCGTGGACAAGGCCATCCCGACAACGCCGATACCGAACACGTAGTGCGAAAAGGCCTTGCTCTGGAAAAGGGTCTCAAGGGAAGCTGCCAGGTTAAAGGCATCCCGCTTGACCAGCATGGCGGCCAATGCCCTGTCCGCCTCGGGTAACTTGGCAATCAGTTCGTCCTGCTGGACCGGAGCGAGGGAAGCATAGTTTTCCTTGCCTGTTTCTTGCTCGATTCTGGCCGTTACCAAGTTATTGAACCCCTTTTCCAGGTTTGGGTACAGGGTTCTTTCCGCATAGTTCTCGTAAGCTGACTCGGGCTTGCCGTTAAATTGGGAACCGGCGGCGATGACTACGCAGGAGGTTGCCACGACGTAGGGTATGAGAAGGGCGGTCCAAAGGTCGAATTTCGCCAAACCCCGGTGCTCCCTTCCCCATCGTCTGCGCAAGAGTACGAAGGGCATGAAGAACGTCATGTTGATACCTACCGCGGTCGCGGCGGCGGCAATCATGACGTCTCTTTGCGTGCCCACGATCTTGTTTTCCCAAAAAGAACGGAACTCACCGGTTTGCTTAAGGAAGGGTTCGTAAATATCTGCGGGTTGAGAAAGCAGGGAAAGGTCGGGGATGAAGCCACTTCCTATTTCCCCCCACTCCATTTCTCCGGAGATTGCCATGGTAATGACGACCCCAAGAAAGGAAACAACGACAAGGCCTACCATGATCTTCAGAACCCAATCGAAAACTTTCACTCCTTTGTTGCCTTTGTCATAGGCCCAAATGACCAAACTGGCCAAAATCAGCAGTGCGGCGCAAATCCCGACTTTCCCCTCGGTATTGTCAAGAAAAGGAAAGAGGTTTTGCGTTACGGCGGCCGTGCCCAGGCTGAATTGAGGAAGGCACCACACGACGTTGGCCATGATCGTGGCAATGGCCCATCCCCATCCGAGAACCGGGTTGATTTCGGAATTGATCGATACGAACGGGCTCTGTCCGGTCGAAAGCGTAACGTGACTGATGGCGCAAAGCATGATGACGCCCAAAATGATGGCCACGGGCTGCAGCCAAAGTAGGGAATAACCTGCCAGTACGCCAAGGAAGAGGCTGGACGCAAGGGATCCGCCGCCGAGCGTGATAGCGCTCTGAAGCCAACCTGGGCCGGATAACTTTGCGTAGGCGCTAAGCCTTGAAAACAAGCCAGACGCTTCCGCATTCGCAAGGTATTTTTTTTCTTCTTCTATCGAGGACATCAATTCTTAATCTTCTTCTCAAGGGAAGATGTCAAGATGGCAAAGTACGGGAACGGTTCCCAGAGAAGGGGGGGAGGAAGAAATCTACTTGACCGTCATGGTGCCCCGCATCAAGGCAAAATGCCCTGGGAAGGTACATACGTACTCGTAGGAACCCGGTTCCTTGGGGGCGGTGAATTCAATGGTGTCCGACTCAGCTGGACCAAGCAGCTTGGTGGCTGCGATCACGTCGCCTTTGAGGGATTCGGGAAGCGGATTGGTGGGGTTGGCTCCCGCGCCAAGGGCTTTTTGCCCAAACGCTACTGCAGTGATGCCCTTCTTGAGCACGACCAAATTGTGCCCCATTGCAATCTTGGGGATCTGTCCAATGTTCTTGAGCGTGAGCTTGACCTTGACGCCGGCCTTCGCTTCGAAGTTCTTTACGTCGAACTGCATGGTGTCGTTACCGGTGATGGTAACCTCTTGAGCATGTCCTTCGCTTGGTTGTCCCGATTTGCCCTGGGAGGGTTTGTCCTTGGCATGGGCATAACCTAGGCAGAGCGTTAAAAAGAGGATGGAGGATGAAATTAATTTCATGAAAGTCAAGGTACGCTAGTTCGCCTAAAACGCAAGGGCGTTAGGACCGATATGGAATATTAGACTTTGGAGGAGGGCATGTACCGATAGTAAACCTCGAGCATGAGAATGGTCATGGTGGTACGGTAAATGTCGGTGTCCCCGTGGTAGTGATGTCCGTGAGGCCAGTGCCCGTCGGAGACTTGGGCACCGCATACGATTT
>JABGWD010000121.1 GCA_018645725.1 Opitutia bacterium | reverse complement strand
CCTTGGCGATGGAGTCGATATGCGGGGTCGGCACTTCCCCACCCTGGTATCCGACGTCCCCGTAGCCCAAATCGTCGGCTAGAAAGATCACGAAGTTCGGCTTGGCGGATAACCAAACAACTTGAGCGAGAAAGGTTACGAGTAGGAAGCGCATGGGACTGAAAAAAGTCAGCTGGACAGATCGAAGTACTCCTTGATCTCAGGCAGGGTGCGGGTGTTCAAGACGTTCGCGGCGGTCAACCAGCCTTTGCGGGCGGAATGGACCCCGGCGAGCTGATAGTCGAACTGGTGAAGGGCATGGGCATCCGGGTTGATGCAACAGAGCAAGCCCTTGTCGGCCGCCCTTCTCCAGTGTCTCCAGTCCATGTCGAGGCGCATGGGGTTGGCGTTGAGCTCGAGGATCTTGCCGTTGGCGATGGCCGCGTCAATGATCTTCGCCATGTTCATCCGGCTGGGCTCGCGCCTGAGCAGGAGCCGGGTGCTGACGTGTCCGAACATGGTGACCTTGGGGTGTTCGAGCGCCGTGATGATCCGGGTGGTCATGGTCTCCTCGTCTTGGGTCAACCCGTTATGAACGGAAGCCACCACGTAATCGAGCGAATCGAGTACGGAATCTTCGAAGTCAAGTTTTCCACCCGAAAGAACGTCCACTTCCGAGCCGGCGAAGACGTGACAGCGGAAGGTTCCGCTCTCGTTGAGCTGGCGAATCGATTCAATTTGTTTGGCCAGTCGTTCTTCGTCCAATCCGTTTGCCTGAAAACTGGATTTGGAATGATCGGCAATACCCAGGTATTCCCAACCCCGGGCATCCGCTTCCGCAGTCATCTCGTCGAGGGTATTCCGACCGTCGGAGGCGGTGGTATGGTTGTGGAAGCAGCCCTTGAGATCGGAATACTCGAGCAATTCGGGCAGTTCGTTCCTTTCGGCCGCTTCGACCTCCCCCAATCCTTCGCGCAAAGCGGGGGGAACGTACTGGAGGCCCAAAGCCTTGAAGATATCCTCCTCGGAATGGGCCTCGACCGGGCCGGCTTTGCGCGAGGAATCCTTTTCCTCCGCGGGACGGAGTCCCCATTCGCTCAGGCTCATGCCAAGGGAAAGCGCTTTTTGGCGCATGCGCACGTTATGGTCCTTCGAACCGGTAAAATGATGGAGGGCAAAGAAGAATTGTTCGGAAGGCACGACCCGCAGGTCCGCCTGCATGCCGTCTTCAAAACGTACGCTCGACTTGGTGTCTCCGTGAGCGGTCACCTCCGCGATTCCTTCCATGGAGGTGAACCAGTCCATGATCGGACCGGGGTCGGAGGAAGCGACCAGAAAGTCGAGGTCCCCCACCGTTTCCATCCCCCGGCGCAAGCTCCCGGCCGCTTCGACCCGCTCGACCTGTGGCAAGTCCTCGAGACCAGGCAGAATGCGGTCCGCGACTTTTCTCGCCTGCCACCAAAGATGCCGGGCGGAATAGATCTCGCGATTTTTGATGCCGGATAAAATCTTTTCCTGGGTCTTCTCCCCGAATCCCTTGAGCTCGGCCACCTTTCCCGCGTTGCAGGCCTCGGTCAACGACTCGATCGAATCGATTTCCAACTGTTCGTACAAAGCCTTGATCTTCTTCCCGCCCAAACCCGGAATATCGAGCAGGTCGAGCAAGCCGGGCGGGACCGAGGCAAGAAGCTTGTCGTAAAACTCCAGCTCACCGGTTGCAAAGAGGGTCTCGATCTTCTCGGTCAATGCCTTGCCTATGCCGGGAACGTCCCCCAGGCGCTCTTCCCCGATTACGGTTCCCAAGTCCTCCTCCATGGTTTGGAGAGTCCGGGCCCCCGAAAAATAGGCCCGTACTTTGAAGGGGTTCTCCCCCTTGATTTCCATCATGGTACCGATCCGCTCCAGCACCTCGACTATGTCCTTCTTATCCATTTCCTCTAACTTGAAGAATTACGGAAGCGAAATCGAAGAAAAAGTGAATCAATTGATTTTTCTGATACGCATCTTCCTGAACTTGACCCAACCGGCATGCCCTTCCGCCCCGTAAGTTTGGAGGGCAATGGTGCCCGCCCGGGCGAGGTCGGGACGCGGAGCGGGATCGACGTACTCGACGATCAGTTCGCCGTTAAGCCAAGCCTTGATCTTCGGGCCGACGACCAGCAAGCGTACATTGTTCCATTCCTTCGGCTTGCGGATGCGATCCTCCTCGTCGCCTTTGTCCAGCCAACGATCAAGAAAGAGACCGACGAATTCCCCCGCCTTTCCACGGCCGAGGTTGAGCTGATAGGACGGGCCTTTGCGGTCATCCTTGGTCTTTCCACGACGGAAATAAACCCCGCTGTTGTACTTGCCGTGCTCATCAATGAGGTATTCGAATTCGAGATCGAAATCGCGAAAGGTTTCCTTGGTCGCAAGCACGCCCGATCGCTTCGGGTCCCCATCCTGCCCACCCTCGAGCACACCGTCGCTCACTTTCCATTGAGCCTTGCCGAACGCTTCCCACTGATCAAGCCCGTCCCCCTTGAGAAGATCGATCTTCTTGCCCGTGACAGGAAGGGGGGCAAGGAGAATCAGAAAGACAGCCAGGTTATTCATGGCGGAGTTTACCCTCGGCTAGGGCGGGTTCCTTGAATTCCTTCATCTGAGAAAGAAGTTCCTTCTTCAAGCGATTGGTCACCTCGCCATAGCCTTCCCTGCCGAAAAAGTTTCTCAACTCGTCAGGATCCTTTTGCAAATCGAACAACCATGGCTTGTCCGCATTGGAAAGCACGAGCTTGTAGCGCTGGTCAAAGGCAGCCACCCAGGCCCCTGCCGAGTGACGGACGTACACGATGCGGTCCTCGCTCAATGCCTTCTCGGAACTGGTGAAGTCCCCGGATGCATCAAGCCCGTGAAAAACGGGCAAGCCCTTTTCGATCCCCATCAGACCCATCAGGGTGGGAAAAAAATCGACCGTGGTGTACGCGGTGT
>JABGWD010000120.1 GCA_018645725.1 Opitutia bacterium | reverse complement strand
GCCGATCCCCGAACCTGCGTCAAAAATGGATGAAGCCGCGCAATGAATGAAATCGGTCGAAACAACTTCGTCTTCGGTATACTCGAGAATCCCTGACAAGGAAGTTTCCGAGGCTTCTTTCATCTTGGCGCAGATTTCTTCATAACTGGTCGATTTTTCAGTCTTCACCGTAAGATCGACAACTGAAACCGTCGGAGTCGGGACGCGGAATGCCATTCCCGTGAGCTTGCCTTGAACCTCGGGCAAAACCAGTCCTACCGCCTTGGCCGCGCCTGTCGACGACGGTATGATATTGAGTGCGGCGCCACGCCCGCCCTTCCAATCCTTTGGGGATGGACCATCCACTGGCTTTTGAGTAGCCGTGTAGCTGTGAACGGTGGTCATGAGACCTTCGGCAATGCCAAAATTCTCCAGGACAACCTTCACGACGGGAGCCAAACAATTCGTGGTACAGGAAGCATTCGAAACAATGTGGTCGTCCGGCCCAAGCTGTTCGTCGTTTACCCCGAGAACGACCGTCCGGACGTCCCCCTTGGCAGGGGCGGAAATAATTACTTTCTTGGCTCCGGCTTGAAGATGTCCCTCTGCAGCTTCCTTCTGGACGAAAAGCCCGGTAGACTCGATGACGACGTCAACGCCAAGCTCACCCCATGGCAAGGCTGCCGGACCTTCCCGCAGAGCCAAGCATTTGATGTCGTGCCCATTTACGACGAGGGAATCTTCAGTCGGAGCCTCGACGGTTCCGTTGAATCGACCTTGGGTAGAATCATACTTTAACAGGTAAGCCAAGTTGTCGGAGGGGACCAAATCATTGATTGCGACAACTTCGAATTCGTTGCCGAGAAGTCCTTGATCAACAAGGGCGCGAAAGACCAAACGACCGATCCGGCCGAATCCATTAATTCCAATTTTAGTAGACATTTACGTGATATTTGTAGTTGTGGTGTACTCGAAAGAAACGAACAATCAAATGGAGAATGCCCCGAGAATGGCAAGGCTTTAAGTGAAAACTTCCGTTGTTATCGATTTGACGGGACTGTGGAATCAAGTCTGTCCAACGCAAACTCAAGCTCATTCGATCCGTGCAAAAGCAAGAAAATCGTCAGGGAAGCACACTGGCTCAGCTATCCAAAATCGCGCAAAATTCTTCCGTCACTTCAAGTTCCCGTTGTATGCCTTCAATGAGGTTGTCCAATTGGAAGATATTCAACCGGGCAAGCAACGCATCGGAGGGAGCATCCGGGCTCTCGTGTCCACTGAAGCCGAATTGCATTTTGTTGACAACCCAATTGGCAACGATGACCAAATCGATCAAATCGCTTTCATCACTACCGGTCTGCACGTTTTGCCTGAGTTCCGGGTTCGATTCATGATGCCAGCGAACTACGCCCTCGACCGCACCGGACAGACCCCAATGGCGGCAGATCAGATAACCGAGGTAATCATGCCGTGGGGTTTGGTTGATGAGTTCGGCCTGAAAAAAGTTGATTTTTTGATCCAACGCGGTTTGAGAATCCAGAAGAAACTTGTTGTCGTTGTCATCCTCATCGAGCTTGAACCGGGCGACTTTTCCAATGTCATGAACCAAACCGCAAGTATATGCGGTTTCATGCCATGATTTGCCCAAGTGCTTGGCAATGGAGCGGGAAGCGGCGGCCACCCCGAGACTGTGCTTCCAAAGACCTTCCAGGGAAAATTTCTGCTCCGCCCTTTCCTGAGTCGAAAAAGCCTTGAACACCGAAGTCGTCAAAACCATGTTCTTGATTTTTTCAAAGCCCAGCATGCCGATGGCCTCGTTTGCATCGGTGACTTTCTCGGAGCGGCCCTGGCGAAAAAAAGAAGTGTTGGCAACCCTGAGAATTTTCATGCAAATCGCCTGATCGGAAACCATGACATCTTCAACCTGCTGGGTCGAATTGTCCGGGTTTTCCAAAACGTTGGTCAACTCGTTGACGATAACGGGAAGAGTCGGAAGATTCCTTTGAATTTGACTTATCAAATACTCGTAATCAATCATAACACGATTAGATTGCATGATGAGACTGTAATAAAGGGTTTGGATTCATTCAAGCGCAATCTCACTTGATACCCCACTTTCCCAATCTGAAAACCACCCAAGCCGACATCCCAATGCAAAACCATAGGAAGTAATCAAAATGCCCCTCGGAGGTCAAGGAAGATACATCCGGAATTTTCAATTCGACAGTCTCGTATGTTTGGAAATAGGTGCTGCCGTTTTCGTCTCTCAAAACCTGCCTTTGGTTGCCCCTTTGATCAATCCACCCGGACCATCCGGCATTGCCGCAGCGCAAAACAGGTCGGCGGTTCTCCACCGCACGCAAGACCGAGTGCGCTGCGTGTTGCTCGGTGCACACTTCACTCTTAAACCATGCGTCATTCGTGCAAACGAAAAGGAAATCGGCTTCCGCCCGGACCGTTTCCCGAACCAAGGAGGGGAAAATATCCTCGTAGCAAATCAGGGAGCCTACCACAAAAGCGTCCTTGCCCTCTCCTGTCTTGGGAACGTTGAAATTGAAAGGCACTTCACCCTCTCCAAAAGTCCCGATCCGGCCGACCAATTTTCTCAATCCGGGAATCCACTGAAAGGGGAAAGGCACGTACTCCCCGAAAGGAACGAGGGTTCTCTTTGCGTACCATTCGGGAGAAACACCATTTTCGGGGGTCACCAAGGAAATCGTGTTGAAAGCCTGGCCCTCCTCCTTCACCACGGCCCCGATAAGCATGGGGATGCCTGTTTCGCGAACCAGATCCTCGATCCAGAGTGGATCAAGGTTTACGGGATCAGGGGTCGAAGCTTCCGGCCACACGATCAGATCGTGATTGGTCAGGGCCAAAATCCTCGTTTGCCTAATGAGGATTTCTTTGTGACGGACAACGCTTTCGCTTTGCCATTTGTCCATCAAATACGGCTGACAAACGCCGACCCTTACCGTGCGCTCTTCCACAGCATTCTGAGTTGAACCCATACGGAAAAGAAAGAAGGGCGAGACCATAAGGACGAACAGAAGGATGCCCACGTAAAAATCAGGGCAAAAAGAGGAAAACGCCCCACCCTGCCGGTTCCTTCTCCGAACCAAAAGATGATGCAAATAGGATGCGATCGTGAGGTTGAAGAAAACGAGAAAGAAGGAAACACTCCACGCGCCGGTCCAGGGAAGCGTTTGCAGAATGACGGGCCGCTCCCATTGGGTCACCGACAACGGGCACCAAGGAAAACCCAGAGTGAACTGTCCCCTTGCCCACTCGATCGAGACCCAAAAAGCGGAAAGACCGATCATCGTGACTATCCTTTGCCGGAATCCTCCCTTTGCGGCCCGGGGAATCAACTTTCCGGCCAAGAGGAACCACGGAAGGTTGTAGAGGGACAAGAGAAAAGTCGCCGCCAGCATACCGGG
Source organism: Opitutia bacterium (assembly GCA_018645725.1). Lineage (GTDB taxonomy): Bacteria > Verrucomicrobiota > Verrucomicrobiia > Opitutales > Seribacteraceae > Seribacter. The sequence goes on along the minus strand of JABGWD010000120.1, from coordinate 1,160 downwards.
AAACGTCATGTGCCTGATCCAACCGACCAAAGCCATATGATAAAACCAGCCAGCCAGAAGGAAAACGAAGGCCACTTTCCTAAAGTTAGGCTTGAAGGAAAACCAGATCAGGCAAGGCAAAAGGAAAAAATAAGCTGATTCTGACGATTCCCTCGGGGGTTGAGCAGTGAGCAGGAAACCGTAAGTGCAAAAGGCGGCAGTCAAGGCCGCCCACCATTCCTTCGCAAAAGCAACCGCGCTCAACCTCCAGGAATGGAGACTCAAGACAATCCCCCCGAACACGATTTGATTTTCGGACGGGCAAGATGAGCGAAAGGCTCGAGCGAGTAATCCTCATCCGCCCTGCCCTGTTTTTTCATGTACTCTTCGCAAATGCCAAAGAGTTCCGATCGGGTCTTGGAACGCCTCATCGCATGAAGAAAGCCACCTTCCGAATCAACGGACAAACCGACGTAGTTAAGAAACTTCTTCATCCTGGCCACCAAGCGGATTTCCGGGGTGCCCGGTTTGTCCAGGCTCCGATAGAGGTCCTCGACGTAACCGTACAAGTCTCGCAACTTTGGTCGAAAGATCTCACGACCGGATTGCAACTCACGGATTTGCCTGAAAACCCAAGGGTTCCGAATCGCCGAACGTCCGATCATGATCCCATGAACACCCGTTTCCTCACGCAAATCGACCGCATGACGAGCAGTCTCCACACTACCGTTCAACAGAACAGGACAAGGAAGAAAGCCGACGGCTTTGGCCACGTGCCGGTAACTGGGTTCCGATTGATATCCGCCCCTGACGGTCCTTGCATGGATACTGACCAACCCGACTCCGCTCTCCGCGATAATCCCGAGGATCGGCTCGAAAAAACGATCGTCTTCGAACCCGATTCTCATTTTCACGGACAGAAGGGAAGACCTTTCCTCTCCGAGCACATCCAATATTTGCCTTATCTTTTCCGGATCGCGAAGAAGCCCCCCGCCTACATTCTTGCGGTATACCCGCGGTGCGGGACACCCCAAATTCAAATCCACCCCGGCAACAGGAAGCGATTTGAGTTCCCTCGCAACCCGTCTGAGGTCATTCAAGTTTTCCCCAATCAACTGGGCAAAGACTGGACGGTTGTCGGGCTTGTTGACGATCGATGAAATGATTTCGGGATCAATACG
>JABGWD010000119.1 GCA_018645725.1 Opitutia bacterium | reverse complement strand
TGCGCCTTGCTCGGGATGGCGACCAAGTTCTACACCTGCTCGCTCGCCGTGATGTACCGTGGCAAGGATGCGGACGGGGTGGAGCAGGGCGGCCCCATGTATTTCATCCGTGAAGGGCTCGGTGAAAAATGGAAACCCTTGGCCATCTTCTTTGCCGCCTGCGGTATGTTCGGTTGCCTTCCGCTCCTCCAATCCAACCAGCTCACTCAGATTGTCCGTTCCATGTTCTTCGATCCGCAAGGCTGGTTTACGGAAAGCGAAAGGGCCGTTCAAACGGGCAATGGACTCTTCGGCCTTTTGCTTGCCATCCTGGTCGGTCTGGTCGTGGTGGGTGGAATCAAGAGAATCGGTTCGGTCGCTTCCCGTCTTGTTCCCGGAATGGTTCTCCTCTACGGAGGAACGGCCCTCGTCATCCTTCTTCTTCATGCCGGGTCCGTCTGGCCCGCCTTTTCCCTCATTCTGTCCGATGCCTTCACCGGGGAAGCGGTCGCCGGAGGAGTACTTGGCACCGTTATCGTGACTGGTGTGCGACGGGCCGCCTTTTCCAACGAAGCCGGAATGGGTACGGAAGCGATGGCTCACGGGGCGGCCAAGACCAAGGAACCGATCCGTGAGGGCTTGGTCGCGATGTGGGGCCCCGTTATCGACACCCTTTTCATGTGTACCCTGACCGGGCTCGTTCTTCTTGTCACGGGGGTCTGGGAATCGGGTGGAGAAGACGGCGTCCTACTTACGACCCAAGCCTTCGAGTTGGCACTGCCCGGAGTCGGGCCCTATCTACTTTTGGCAGGGGTTCTTTGCCTGAGCTTTTCTTCCATGCTCGGTTTTTCCTATTACGTCGTGAAGTGCGGATGCTTTCTTTTCGGCCAAGGGGCCCGCTTGCCCGTACTTGGTTTTTACCTCCTGATGATCGTGGTCTCGGCAGTGGTCAAGATGAGCGACGTGATCAACTTCCTCGACATCGCCTTTGGCTTGATGGCCATCCCCACCATCCTCTCCACCATCCTGCTCGCTCCCCGCGTCAACTGGGCGGCCCGGCAATACTTCCGCAAACTCCGGGAGCGCCAAGCCGGGGCCTAGACGGGCTTGATCTCCCAGCCCTTGCGGTACTTCCTGGTCAGCATGTCCGAGCGGTCGCCCGCGGAGGAGGTGAGTTTCATCTTTTTCGCATCCCAAGCGAGGTGTTCCCCAAGTGAATGCATGGCCACCGTCCCGAGAAGGACGGCTTCGGTCAGCGGACCGGCGTAGGAAAAGCCGTCGCTTGGTTGACGGTTCTCCACGATCCCGTCCAACCAGCCGTGAAAATGATTGAGGTTCTCCGCCCGTTCGTAGGCAAAGTCCTTGAATTTTTCCTCCGGGTACAGTTTGGGTGATCCGACGTGCGGGAGCACGAGCGAACCCGTTTCCCCGATGAAAATCGAACCCCCGCCCGGCAGGGCATGTCTTCGGTTGAAATGGGGACCGAGATCCCGCGGTTTCCTTCCCCCGTCGTTCCAAGTGATCGGGAGCGACTTTTCCGAAAACGGGGTGCCCGGAAAATCGTACTCCACCGTGCTCTGGGCCGGCCAGACCTCGTCGTTCATGCCGGTGTGCCTCGAGCACTTGATTTTGGTCGGCGCTTGCTCGATCTTGAGGGCCGTGAACACCGGATCCAGAACGTGACAACCGAAGTCTCCCAGGGCCCCGTTCCCGAAATCCTGCCAATCCCTCCATCCCCAAGGATGGTAGACCTTTCCCTTCACGTAAGGCCGGGCGGGAGCAACCCCCAGCCAGAGATCCCACGCCAATCCTTCCGGTGGCGGGGAAGGGGAGATGCGCCCGATTTGTCCGGACTTTCCATGCCCCGTCGCATTGATCCAGGAATGGACCCGCCTTACTTTTCCGATCGCTCCCGATTGCACGAGCTGTACCGCCGTCCGGTAAAAGCCGTGGGAATGGATCTGGTTGCCCATCCGGGTGATCACCCCCGATTTTTCCGCCTGCAAACGGACCTGCCTTGCTTCCCAGACCGTGTGGGTGAGGGGCTTCTGGCAAAAGACGTGTTTTTTGCGTCGCAGGGCGTCGAGGGCAACGATGGCATGCATGTGGTCGGGAATACCGATCGTCACCGCATCGATCTTGTCGCCTTCCTTGGCCAGCATTTCCCGGAAATCCTGGTAGATTGGGGCATCCGGGTTGAGTTTTTTCGCCTTCGAGGTGCGGTTCAAATCGACGTCGCAAAAGGCAACCGGTTTGGTCTTTGGGTGGCTCGCCATGGCATCCAAATCTGCCCAACCTCTTGCCTCCGTGCCGATCGCCGCCAACTGAATTGCGGAGTTCAGGTTTTTACCGCGGAGCAGGGTGGGGACCCCGGCCACCGCCAAGGTGCTTCCGGAAGACTGTATGAATTTTCTTCGTTTCATCATTTGCGCAATCTTTTTTGGTTAGGGAGTATCAGACTTCAAGCGTGGGCGAAAGTAAAGAAAGGAATGATCCGTTCCTCTTGGCGTTCGAGGATTGTTCATGAGGAAGCGGGGGTTGCATTGGTTTGTTTCCCGCCCTATGAATCACTCATGAAGAAAATTTCCCGCAAGACGTTTCTCGCTTCCGGTCTCTCCGTTCCCTTGGCTCCGGTCCTGTCCAAGTCCGCACCCAAGACCTCACCCAACAAAGCGTCCTCGGTCAAGCTCGGGATTTCCAGTTATTCCTACTGGCACTTTCGGGA
>JABGWD010000118.1 GCA_018645725.1 Opitutia bacterium | reverse complement strand
CAAAGCTCGAGTCGGAACGTCTTCGCTGACGAGATGCTTGGTAAAATAGGCTTCGTACCGAGCCGGATCGATCTTGCTCAGCGCGACCATGCCGGATCGGACCGCTTCGAGTGGCAAAGTCCGCTTGCTCCAGGACTTCATTACTACGTCCCCTAGCTCAACGGTCGGACAAACCCCGGCGATTAAGGACGCGACGCTGGCCAGGCGGGATGGATCCGCTTCCAATGCCATGGATTTCAAAACCACGGAGATTTTCGAGCGTGGGCGGATGCGCAAAAGCTTGGCTCCCTGTTCGAACTCGGGTGAACCGGAGGGAAACCATACCGTCAATTCGGACAAGAGGGAGATGGCCTGATCGTCGGCCGCACCAAGAGCCTTGATCACTTGGCGGCGCCTCTCCCTGGTGGCGTTCGCGTCCTCGAAAAGCTCGCGCAGGCGCTCCAACGCCTGAGCGGTTCCGATATGAGAGAGGGCGCGGAGCAAACCACTCGATACGGATTCGCTCTCCAACCGGGTAAGACTTTCGACTGTAGGCCAAGCCTCTTCCGGATATTCCTTGGCATAAAGCGCTGCAGCCGTCGCCCGGACCTCCATGACCGGGTCCTTCATCAAGCCCAGGGCCAGTTCGGCGGAACCCCCTGCCCCAACGGACTCCAGAGTCCGTAGAGCCGAGATGCGAAGGATCGGATCCTTGTCCAGGGTGGCTTTTCGGGCCAAGGGAATGATTTCCTTGCCCGAGATCATGCCAAGGGCAAGCATGGCCCGCCCACGGATCCACGGGCTCTTTCCACTGCGCAAAAGCTCGCGCATGTGAGGCAAGGCTGCCCGGACCTTTCTTTGGCCCAATTCATCAAGAGCAACGGATTGAAGAATCCAGTCCGAACCGGACAAGTCGTTCAGCCAGCGATGAACCTGCAACTCGGAGGCAAAAGGCTTTCCCTTGCCCTGAGAAAGCAGGACGCACGAGAGGAGAAAGGGGAGAAGAAAAATGCCGAGCCTTGAAAACGTCATGGGGGCGGAATCCCTAAAGCGGCGTCTTCATCCGATCGAAGCGTAAACCCCCAAGACCGGCTAGCGCTGATAGATCGGCAGGAAGCGGTAAGGCACGCCGAGGATGAGAATGGCCATGGAAGTAGAGTAGGTATCGCCCTCCTTGATCGACCAACGGCCATCCGACTTGTTTTGCTTCTGCAGGAGAGCATCCCGGATCCGTGGGTAGTAGGAATTGAAATGACTCTCTCCCATTTGATACATGCACTGAATCGCGTAGTAGTTACCGTAAAGGAAATGAGAGCCCCCGCTGAACTTCTGGTCAGGATAACTATTGAGAAATTTCATGCCCCGCGCGACGGCAGGGTGATCCCTTCGCCCGCCCATGATCAGAGACATCACGCCCGCACCCGTCCGGGCGAACCCGGGGCCGCTCGGGCCGCTGTATCCGAAACCTCCGCTTGTCTTGTCCTGACAGCTCTCGACGTACTTGACCGCCTTGTCGAGGATCTTGTCGGGCACGGATATCCCGGCTTCCTTGGCCGAGTTCAGAGCAACGGTGTGCATGACGGTCATGGAAAGGTCGGCATCTCTGGGTTCGGGGTTGTAACGCCATCCGCCTTGGCTGTTCTGAGCCCGAATGGTTACGTCCACGGCTTTCCTGAGCGTGTTTCGAAGGTCACGGTTGGTGCTTTGCCCCCAAGCTTCGGAAAGGGCAAGGATGGCCAGGCCATGCTCATACATTCCGCCGTGATGACTGGGCGTACCGAGGTAGCCTCCGCGCCCTTTCTTTCCGACGTTCACGATATAGGCCAGGCCTCTTTCCATATGATCCCCATAGCTACCCCGTCCGGGAACGTGTCCTTGAAGCATAAAGGACATAAGAGCGAGGGACGTATCGGCTACGGGATGTTTGTCGCCCCAGCTACCGTCCTGCTTTTGGGTCTTGGAAAGGAAAACCAGTCCCTTGCTGATCGCCTCCTGAACCTCGGGCGTAAGCTTGACCCGGGCTACCCGCTGTACAGGCGAGGCTTCCTGAGCGATAGCCCAACCGGGCATGGAAAGAAAACTGAACCAGGAGAACAGAAGGATTGCGGTACTTGCCTTTTTGCCAAAAGTCTTCATTTCGCGAGAATCTCAAAATATTGCCTGGCCTGGTTTCTGAATTCAACGGGCAATTGCTGGACGTATTTCTGAATGACCAAGTTGCGCCGCCTTCGCTCGACCGAGCTTTTGGACATCCGCGTTCTGGACACCGCATCGCCCATGGGAGTGGTGGAAGAATATCCCGTGGAATCAATCTGCGGATCATCCGGCAAAACTCCGGGAGGGGCCGGCGCAAACGAACCGGGGACGGGCATCCCTTGACCGGGAACCGAACTGGGGGGACCAATACCGGGAGCCGGTGGACCTGCACCGGGAGCGGGAGCACCGGGAGCGGGGGGACCTGCACCGGGAGCAGGAGCACCATCACTGGGAAACCCGTCACTCGGAAACCCATCGCTGGGAAATCCATCGCTGGGGAAAGAATCGGAAAAGAAATCAGCAGGCAGGGCATCGGAGAAACTTTCCCCGAAAGATTCGCTCGCTTCGGCGAAGGAATCCCCCGCCCCATCGGCGGCCTCGCTTCCCGCTTCGGCAGCCGCATCCGCGATCTCCGACTCCAAGTCGCCGATGGCATCCTGCAATTGTTCGATGGCTTCATCCTGTGCGGCCAACGCGGAATCCTGATCACCTTCCCCGATTTCATCAGAAGCCTCTTCCATCGCATCGGAAGCTTCCTCCAAAGCATCGGTTGGTGACTCCTGAGCGGCTTCGTCCAATTCCTCCTTCAGTTCAAGCTGATCGGCTTGCAGTTCGGATGCATCCTTCAATGCGTCACCTGCATCCTCCACTTCCTCCTTCAAATCGATTTGTTCATCAAGGATGCGTTTCAATTCCTCAAGCAAGTCTTCCTTGCGGGCAAGCTCGTCATCATCGGTGGAAAGAGCGCGTTCTATTTCCTTGAGAATCTCAATGGCTTCGGCTTGGCGCTGGACGGCTTCCGTTGCCCCCGGCACGTCACCCTGATCAATAAAGGCAAAAGCCCGACGCAACGAACCGGCGGGGTTTTTTTCCTCGATAATTTCCGTCCCTTTCTTGAACCGGCGGGAAAGCATTGCGTCACTTACCTTCTCAAGGGCCTCCTTGAGCGCTTCATTGAACTGGTCCAGGCTACGAACGACTTCTCCCTGAGCACGGGCCACCCTGGGCTTGTCCGCAGCAGCTATCTCGGGACTAAGAATAAGAACTTTTCCCCATTCCCTGCTCTCTCGCCAAATAAAGGTCTCGCGCTTGATCAACTCCCGAATTTCGCGAAGAAGGTCTTCGGCCAGGATAGCGGTCTCACTTGCATTGAGTATCCGGCTCAAGTCGAGAATGATTTGCGAGACCTGAGTCCCCGCCGTATCGAGATGCGGATAAGCATTTTCGATCTTTGTCCGGGCGGTTGCCAGAGTCGCCTCGGCTGTGGGGAGGTCACCCTTCACCTCAAGCAGTGAACCGTTCATTTTGTTGATATCCCCCGACTTGCCCTTTTCCTCCAGGTCGTTTGATTTCAGATCACGCAACAGGCTCTCGATCTTACCCGAGGCCGAGCCAAGTTGACGGCCTACGTCCTTCTGCCTGCGCTCCAGTTTCCTGATGCGCTCGGAAGTCTGCAGAACCTTGCTTCTTTCCTTTTCCTTTTGCTGGGCGACTACCGGGCACATCAGCCCAAAGGCGGCCAACAGATACAGGGACGTTTTCATTTTCATTCTCACTTACTCCTTTTTTTCCTCTACCTTCAAATTCTCGATTTCGGCCCGCGCCCGTTTTTCGGAGTCCCGGGCCTTGGCGATCAAGGCCAACTGGAGTTCAAGCTCACTCTTGAACCATTCGAGGTATTTTTCCTCGCTCAAAATGGATAATTTACGGTCCGAGGAAAGGTTTCTATGAGTGCCGAGAGGAGGCATTTCGTCACTGACTTCGATCTGAAAAACGAAATCGTCACCTGGTTCAGGGGCTTCCCCAAGCAGTTCGGCCAAAGGTACGCGTAGTCGGATCCTGTCCTGTATTCCGCTGATTCTGGCAACGTCAAGTTTTTCAAGGGATACTCTTTTTTCCTCACGCGAACCAAGGGAGTAGATCAAATAGGCCTCACCCAGACCGTAGTCATCACTTACCAAGGCATCAATCTCGAGCGTTTTCTTAGGGGTTGCGTACCCGCTTGAGGTCGTGCCTGACTGAAAAACGATTTCAGGCACCCGGTCGGGAACGACTTCCACCTCATGCTCGCCTTCCTTCGGGTACTCGAACCCGTTTTCCCTCTCTCTGACATAAGGAAAGGAGTAACGGAAGGTCTCGGTGGCATTGACCTCGAAAGTAGCGGTCGAGCCATCCTCGCTCACCTCGGCAGAGATAGTCAGGTCTCCCAAAGTGACGTTCAGGTCGGAAATGGCAGGGGAACATTGCAAGGACCATCTCACCCGGGTACCGACGGGGACCGAGAAGTCCAGGTTTCCCACGGTCGTTTCCGGTTTCCCCAAGTATTCGGGAAAGATCAGAGTGGCCTTGGTCTGAGTAAAGTTCGGGGGAGGGGTAATGGACAAGGCGAACTCGCTTGTCCGGTCATCCCCGATCACCAATCGGAAGCGGGTTGACTGGGTAAGGTCCGATATCTTGCACAAGTATCCCTTGGAATCCTGAAACCGGAACTGTTCGACTTGTTCTTCCATGCCATCCGAAGACCAGTAAAGGGTTGCGGAGGGAGGTTGTTCCTTGCTCATGTCCACTTTCGCGGAGATCAAAACTTCACCTCCGGCCTTGACGGGGAATGGCTTGTTCTCAGCAGACAGGTTGAGAACCTTTGATTTCTTGCCAGAATCAACCTCTACCTGAAGGATCGTGGTGTTGGTCGGATAATCGGCATTTTCCCCGATCAAACGCATGAACAGGGCGCGCATGTGGTCTTTCCATTGCAAGCCGGCGAAAGAAAAGCACAAGAGAGTCGCAAGGCAGACCAAGCCAAGGTTTTTCAGTTGTTTGAAATCAACGACTTCCTTGAAGTCCAATGGCTTGGTTAAGGAAATCGCTTGATCGCGCATCGCCTTGAGCAAGGCCGGGGATGCTTGAATCTTTTCCGGGTCCATGTCCTTGAACTGGGAATAGGAAACCAAAACGGAACGGAGCTGAGGGTGCTTGTTCTCTACCTCCAAAGCAACCCGGACCGGATCGAATGGTTTCCTGTGGCACAACCATTCCTTCCAGAGCACCCGAGCTAGAATAACGACGTTCAGGATCAAAAGCAGTACCCCGGGGGTTTCCCAACGCTCGCGGAAGAAGATTTGCCAGTCAATCAGAAGGTCGACCACCAGCAAGGCAACCAGCCAGATCAGAAAACGGGCGGCCCCGCGAAAGTCATAAAACTTTCGTTCCTCACGCCAAGCCTCGAAGAGCTTTTCCTCGATTCCTTGTTCCGGCACGTCGTTTTGCTGGTTCATTGCGTTGACTCGGTTACTAAACGAGGTTCTCCCTCCTTCTCAAATACCATTCCAATCCCGTCAAAAAGACGAGTATCAAAAAGATCACCGGAAGATCCCAAAGCGGCTTTTCTCTTTGCACGGGCAAGGCCTTGGGCAGTTTCCCTGGCAAGAGACCGGCCAAGTCGCTTACCGATGGTCCGCCGGAATCCTCCCCCGAAAAATCACCCAGGCGGTTTCCTCCGGTCAGGGATGCAAGCTGATCGGCCAAATCATCACGCATGGAAGTTTCCCTTTGCTCGAGGGAAAGACGGTCGACCTCGAATTCAACGACGTTTGCCTTGAGGGCATCGCCGTCCTCCGCCTTCAGGGCGTAGCTCCCGGCCTCGGTAGCCAGAATCGAATTGCCATAGAGACCCGGAGTCCCGGGAACCGGGTCAAGGATGACCTCGACCGGGTAATCGCTCGATCCGTTCTTGTCCAACAATACGGAATAAGAATCGGAGTCAACGGGATCGAAGTTTTCAGTCAGCACGTTGGCGAATAGCTCGATGCGTTCACCGGTAGAATATTGCTTGCGACTGGTTTCCAAAGTGACCTGCTTGTTTTGGCCGAGCTTGCGCGAAAGAGCAAGGAATTGAATAGCCTGGCCCCAGAACCGGGCATGAAACTGATCACCCACTTCACGACGCAGACGCCAGAGGTCATCGGTTCCGACGTACATCGACTTGCCTTTGCCGTATCTTTGCCAAGCCACCAGCGGGTATGGCTGGGCAGTCGGATCATTTCCCGAACGGGAAAGCAAAACGGTTGCCCCCGGCTTGGGAGTCAACCCATTGACGTAGCCCATCGGGCTGACCATTCTCCATATCCGGTCATTGGTTTCCTTTTCCGGATGAAGGGATACCACCGAGCTTTCAAGCCCATCGGGGGTAACCACCGGATAGGAACTGCCATGATACCACTGCCTGCTCGTCGAATCCATCTTGACTGGCAAAACGTCGGCGATCGGAGTGTTAAAGTAACTTGATGGAGACGCGACCTGGCCACCCAGCATGAGAAGAGAACCGCCTCCGCCGACGAGAGAAGAAGCATTTTCATCTTCTCCCAGTTCCCTGCCTTTGACCAATTCCTCCATCCAGCGAACCTGGTCGTTTGTAAAGAAAGAAGCGCTCACGTCTCCAAGAATGACTAAGTCATACCTGTTCATCTCCTCGACCTCGGAAGGAAAAACTCCGAGATGACGGGGTGAGGTGGCGGCGAGGTATTTGTCCCCTTGGGTCATGAGAAAGCGAACGTTCAAGCGCGGGTCACGCAAAAGAACCCACCTAAGGTAACGGTATTCCCAACGGGGCATTCCCTCGACGTACAGGACGTTGATCTTCTCATCAATCACCTGCATGGAGTGCTTGGCGTCGTTATTCTCGAGAGCGACCTCGCCCGGCCTGTCCTCCACGGAGGCCTTGAGGTTTGCTTTCTCCATACCCTTGGGGGGAATGAAGAGAAATTCCACGAACTGGGACTGCCCGGTAAGGATGAGGTCACGGCTCTCGATTACCTCGTCGTTCATTTGCAGGACGACTTCGACGGAACTGTCTTCAAAGCCACTCGAATCCACCTGCACCCTGAGGGGAACCTTGTCCCCGGCAAAGGCGACTTCCGGCGCAATGAGACGCCTGACCCGGATATCAGGAGGCGAAGGCATTCCGAATGCAACCGGATAGACGGGGACGTCCTTTCGCTTCAATCCACGGGCTACTTCAATCGGGTCCGAACCGTCGATCCACGAAAAATCACTCAAGACCACGACACCAGCCAATTCCTGCCCGGCATGACGGGCCATCGCCTCTTCCATTGCGGATCCGATCTTGGATGAACCGGCCGTTGCGGCAACCTCGCTCAAGGGTTCTGACGAATTCCCATCGAGGGACAGGGTTTGCAACCGATCCCCCATTGAATAATAGTGAACCGAATATTCCTCCCCCAAACCACTGCGCACTTTGAGCAAGGCTTCCTTGGCCTGGGACAGGCGGGATGCGGGTTGCCCGGGGGCTACGGATTCATTGCCATCGGGAGGGGTCCCGTCCGCTCCGCTTTCGTCGACCTGATCGCGTATGGACATACTTTCCGAGACGTCCAGCAAGACAATCAGGTTATTCTTTTGCGAGCGGGTGGATTTGAGAAGAAGGGCGGGCTCGAGCAAGAGAAGAACGATCAGGAAACCGGCCAGAACGTAACATCCGCCCATGATCAGCCTGCGGTTGCGGGCCAACCAGCTCTCCGAACGGTAAAGATAAATGGCAAAACCGATCAATCCGATGAAAAGCAGGAGGGCGAAACCCCAATATTCACTTTGAAAAATGAACTCGAAGTCGGAAACTTTCTCCCCGGGGCCTATGTCGAACAAATTTCTCAGCATGGCATATCGGCTAAGTTCTGCGGGCGGCAACCACGGTGTGCTTGCGCAGGCTTTGTTGCAAATCGGAATCTCCGGTTGCAGTCATTCGTTTGGTAAAGGTCATGGCGAGGAAGCCTTGGAGTATGAAGATCAGCAAAGCCAGAATAAGCAGGGTCCGGGAAATTTCGGTTCCCTTTCGGGTATCCTTTACGATTCCGGTCAAGTTACTTGTCTCGGGAGGGATCACGATCGCATCCATCGAGGCGACCGCTTCCTCGAGCGACTCCGCGGAGATTGGCTCGAGGTTCGACTCGGACGGGCTCAGGTTCCCTTCGACCGTACCCGATGAGGGGTTGGTCAGGTGAGTGATGGTTTGCTGCATGAGCATGGGAAAAAGGGGATGCACGACCAGATTCGACCAGTCACGGTCCGCCGTGGTGGCAAAAAAGAGTACGCTTCCAAGCTCAACCTGTTTCTCGAGCACGAGCGGGGTATCAATCCCGGCAAGGGAAAGAATGACGGTCGAGTTTGCGTCCGGACGGACTTGGACCGTCTTGCCAAAACGTAACGTATCCCGGGCATCCTGAGGGAGACTACTGGCAAGACCGGCAAGAACGTGGGAAGAAGTCGGTTCGGCCAAACTCCAGGAGGTTTCCTCTCCGGATTCCTCTTGCGCTTCCGAATTCTCTCCGAAAGCGACAAAGTCAACGAGCTCACCGGGCAACAGATTCACCTCGGATCCATGGAGAACTTGGTTGTATTTCTTCAAATTCAACCGGTCGCCACCGAAAACGACAAGTCCCCCACCCTTGCGGACAAAGGAATCAAGTGGGCGGGCGGCGGAATCCAAATCGAATTCCTCCACGTTGGCCAGAAAAACCAAATCGTATTCTTCCAAGCTCGAAGCATCCAATTCCTCCCAGTCCGAAACCTTGACCTCGATGAATGCATCATCCCCGAATTGGTTCAGTTCAAGCGCTTTCTTGAGCCAGAAGGTTTCACTGGGAGCATCCCCGGAAAAGGGTTCCCCGTCTACGCATAGAATGCGGATGCGGTCCTTGATCCGAACGGATGCCTTTCGTTGGTTGTCGATCAAAAGAGAATCATCCTGGCGCCCCAACCTTGCCGTGAGGTTCGCATCACCCGATTGATCCAAGTCTGGATAGAAATCAACCAAGCGGCTTTCTCCCGGTTTGATCGGGCCAAGGGACTTGGGAGTCCCGTTGCGGTCGTTTACGGACAAGGCGATCGAGCCACCCTCATGGGTCTGCAGTCCGAAGTTGCGGACCTCAGCCGTAAAGCGGGACAACCCTCCCGGTCCCAACGAACCCGAAGAATAGGAGAAATCCGTAATGGCCAGGTTTTCCCGCCCTTCCGTCTCGACGGGAATGATAAAAAGCTTGGCCTTTTGGGATAGATTCTCCAACCCGCCGGCGGCTTCCTCGGAGAAGTTGGCCCAGTCCGTGGCTTGGGCATCGGTAACGATATAACACTCCTTGACCGATGCCTTGAGTTCGTCGACCAGATCGGACAGTTCAACGGTTGCCCTCTCCAAGTTGAAGCGCTCGGGGAAAACCTCCGCCTTCATGAGCTCTTCCTTGCAACTGTCCAAGTCGAAATTCGCTCCCCTCAGCAGTGTCCGGGTCTGTTCCCCCATCAACACGATGGTAATGGGATCACCATCCTTCGCGGTATCCAGAATATCTCCAACCCGCAGCTTGGCTTCCTCCATGCGGGTATCGTTTTTTCCGTGGCCCATGCTAAACGATGCGTCAATCGCGATGACCATCCCAACGCGTTGTTCTCCAAGAAAGCCTTCGGCCTGATCGTCCAAGGTGGGACGCAAAAGAGCAAAGGCAACCAGAGCGAGAACGAGGCATCGCAAGAACAGCAGAAGCAGATCCTCGAGCTTGACCTGTCCGGAACGGACGACCAAGGCCCGACGGAGCAATTCCATGGCCGCCCAGTCCGTACGCCTGCGGTGTCGCTGGTGGAGGAGGTGAATAATGATCGGAACGGCCACCCCGATCGCCCCAAGAATGCCCCAAAGGGCGGGTGAGTTGAGAAAGCTCACTTGGGATTGCCCTCCTTCACGGTATCCGCGACGGCCAAGTGGGCGTCATGCATGTCCACCCCGCAGGGGTAAACGATCCGCTCCTCGAAATCCACACCCACAGTCAATTCGTCCCCCTCGGGCAAAGGTATGGAAAGTTTCTCGGGAATCGAATCGGGGTTTACTTTTTTCCTGTAAAATTCCTTGCCCCCGACAGATAGAGTGAATATCGCCGTCCCCCTGCTGTTCGGAAGCGGAGCCAATTGGGTCTGCAAAAAGCTCTTTCCGGAAGGAAAATCCGATGGTATGCGGTAACTCAATATCGTCTTGGGCAAGACACGCAGGGCAAAAAGGGAAGGTTCGCTTGCTCTGCGGTAATCCATACTGAGCACTCCATCGTCCGGACCAAGCGGGCCATGAGACTCCCTCGAGGAGGATGCCAATCCGTTCAGCCAAAAGGTGTCCTTTCCGGAACGGATCAAGTAGCGGAGTTTTTCCCAAGCAACATTCATAGTTTGCTTACCCGAACGCTCCAAAAAAAACGTCTTTTCGTTCGCGAATCTGATCTTCCCGAAAAAGAGGCTTCCATCCTTCAACCCGACCTCATCCAAGTCGGCCGAAGCTGGCTTGACCGGAGAATCGGGGAAGACATAAGCAAGCAAACCTTGTCGTGGAATAGGCAAGATCCCCAGAGCTGAGTCCAAGGCCAAGTCGTCCTTTTTGATCCAGGCAATCTTTCCGGGAACCGGACTGCCCGTCGTACGGTAGAGCACCCCCGGACGATAAATCGGTTGGGGGCTTCCCTCTGGAACGGGCTCAAAATGGATGCTGTGCACGGAAGAAAGTTCAATGCTCCGGACACCATAGCCAAAGCTCCCGTGAATGGAGAACTTCCCTTTGGTCAACGATTGGATTTCACACTGCCAGCGCTCGCCATTGCGAAATACAATGAATCCGGAGGTCGATTGGTCATCCGATTGATCAACCCCGAGCGAAAGACTGCGGACAGACTGGGGATCGAGCCGCCGGTCACCGAGGTAGATTTCTTCCCCTGACCAACGGAGCTTTCCTCTCAACCTCTCGTCACCAACCCATACCACGTCCTCGACCTCGTTGCCGGAGTTGCGGACAACCCGAGCTCCCTTCGGGAAATCCGTCTGCACGAATTGGTCCACGCATAGGTGACCCCAAGCTCCGGTTTCACGATCGACGATCTCGATCCGAGCCTCTTTGCCGATCCATTTTTCGACCTCGAAAGCAATGGGTTGCAAATGATTGGAATTATTGCCCGTGAGAGAGTTCACGATCTTGTCCTCGATCAAAAGGTTCAGGCAAGCTCCCCGGGGATAACGTCCGCCGGAAACGAGAAAACGGAGAAATTTGCGTTGGATTTTGAAAACGGGCGAAAGAGCCCGACCCGTTTCGCCGTCTATGTCCGAACCTCTTCGACCCCAGCTTTTCAACACGGCCCGGCCGCGGTGGCCTTGGATCCTTAATTTTCCTTGGCTTAGTTGCCCGGGATACCACTTTGCAATCCTGCCATTGAGCCGGGTTCCGAATTTTTTGCCATAGCCATCGAAGGCGGTTCCCTCGAAAGTCCAATCTCCCTCGAGCCAAGGACCGGGTTGAGCGGCGGCTTCCTCGGAGACCGGTTCCTCGAAGTCCTCCATAAGCAAGTCGGTAGATGCACGGACGCTAGTCAGCAACAAAACAGGCAGAGTCAGGATCCACGAGAGACTCTTCATCTCATGCGGGCAGCCATCCTTTGCAACAGATAACTGGATACTACGGATTCGATTGGTTCGGCAGTGTTCACCAAAACGTAATCAGCCTCGCTCTTGATGCAGGCACCCCTGACCTTTCCGATGAATTCCTCCAATTCGCGAAGGTAGGCTTGCCTGACCCGGGCGGGCTGGGTGACCAGTTCGCCATCGTTCTCAAGCCCCTCGAAACGCCAGACGCCGTTGAGAGGAAATTCGATTTCCTGAGGGTCGAGAATGTGAAAGACCGTTACGTTGTGCCCCCGAAAGCGGAGGTGGTTGATTCCCTTGATGAATTCGTCCGTGTTGTCGAGCAGGTCGGAGAAAACCATGACCATGCCGCGCCTTTTCATCCGGCCGGCGAATTCGTGCATGATCTCAGCCACGTTGGTTCTTGGCTTGGGCTCGACCTTTTCCATTTCGCGGGAAATGTCGGCCAGGATACCGGGCGTGCTCTTCGGTTCGATATAGCTTCGCAAGGCATCGTCGAACATCCCAACGCCGACGGAATCACGCTGATCCACGATCAGGTAGGCCAAACTGGCCACCATGTACTTGGCATATTCCAGCTTGGAGATATTGCCCGAAGAAAAGTTCATGGACGAGCTCGTGTCCATAAGCAGGTTGGCGATGAAATTGGTCTCCGCATCAAAAAGCTTTACGAAATACTTCTGCGTACGGGCATAAAGTTTCCAGTCAATGTGACGGATCTCGTCACCTGGAACGTATTGGCGATACGCGGAGAACTCCGTGCTTATTCCACGTACTGGACTGCGGTGCATCCCGATCCGAATGCCCTCCACCACTTGACGGGTCACCACGTCGAGCGGCCCAATGGAATCGAGGGTATCGGTATCTAGGTATTTCTCCTGCATTCCGTCTTACTTAATTGCGTTCATAAAGAACCCCAGGCGTTGCCTACGAAAGAGCAAAGGGCCTTCAGGCGCTCTTGGAATCGTAAAGTTTCTCGTCAGCCGGAATCTCGTCCAGCAATTGGCGCACCACGTCATCGGTTTTCTTGCCCTCGGACTGGGCGGCAAAGTTCAAGCCCATGCGATGCCTCATCACAGGCAGGGCAAGGGTTTGAATATCATCAATCGCAACGTTGAAACGCCCGTGCAGAATAGCCCGTGCCTTACTGGCCATGACCAAGTTCAGGCAGGCCCGTGGACCGGTACCGAAGGAAACCCATTCGTTGATGAAGTCAGGCGCTTCAGGTTGCCCCGGGCGGGTGGATCGGACGAGCTTGGCTGCGTACTGGTAAATGTGATCGGCAACAGGAACGCGCAGGACGAGATCCTGCAAAGCAAGAATTTCCTTCTTGGAAAGGACCGATTTGGGGTCAACCGAAGACCCGGTAGTCACTTGCTTCATGATATCGATCTCCTCCTGCTCGGTCGGATACTCGACGTGGATCTTGAACATGAAACGGTCCAACTGTGCCTCGGGCAAGGGATAGGTCCCCTCCTGCTCGAGAGGATTCTGGGTAGCCAGGACAAAGAAAGGAAGATCGAGTTTGAAGTCCTCCCCACCCGCGGAAACCATTTTCTCCTGCATCGCCTCGAGCAAGGAAGCCTGAGTCTTGGGAGGAGTCCGGTTGATCTCGTCGGCAAGCACGAGGTTCGCAAAGATCGGACCCTTGCTGAAGGTGAACTTGCGCTGCCCTGTCTCCGGATCGTCCTGGAGAACCTCCGCTCCGGTAATGTCCGAAGGCATCAGGTCGGGGGTAAATTGAATGCGCCTGAAGGAAAGGGAAAGGCATTGGGCAATCGAACTGACCAGCAGGGTCTTGGCCAACCCTGGAACACCCTCAAGCAAACTGTGTCCGCGGGAAAAGACCGAGATCATGACTTGATCGATTACGTCGTCCATCCCAACGATCGATTTCCTCAATTCGGTGAGGATCTGCTCGCGGGCCTCGCGAAGTTTTTCCACTGCCTTGACGTCATCGATATCAGCAGCCTTGGAGGCAGTGGACTTTCTGGTAGTAGCGGTTTTCTTGCGAGTGGATGCTTTCTTTTCAGGCATTTTGGTTTCCTTTCACTGGTATTCCGGAATGGAGTTAAAGAGGGTCAGTTTGATTTTGTATTTTGGCGAATAATCCCGAAGTTGAGACAAATTAGAGTTCCTGTAAAGTAATCAAATCAATAATTAGTACTTATTTTTTCAAGGTTTCCACAAAGGAGGCAAAGCCAAGGCGGATGGATTCCGAGGAGGCATTGGTCCATTTCCTTTTTGATTCCTTGCCGGCAAGGTCAATTCCTCGTCCGGACAAGATTCCCGCAGTTTGAACGGTTATGGCTTGGTCATAGTCCGACAAGGCATTGACCACCTTTTCCAAGTCGGCATTCGTTTTCTCAACCAACCGGTTTGCGTATTCGTTGGGGAAGGTGAATGAACCATCGCCGTCGCCATCCAACCATACCGGGTTGGTCGCGCCCAAGATGCGCGGAACGTATTCGTTGGTCTTGTGCTGGTAGGGACGCGGAATTTCCCAATAGGGTTTGGTCACTCCCGGGCCCGTGGCAATGGCGACGAGGTAAAGGTCATGCTTCGGGCGATCCATCGGGTGCCGAAGGTTTGCTTTTGGAATCTTGTCCCGAGCACCCGTAAAGTTTTTCTCGAGAATTGGAATCCCGTTGGCATAGAGCGTTACTTGGTTAGCTACCGTCCAACGCGGACCGAACACGTCTATCTCGACCATTACTTTTGCCGGCAAGTTCGTTGCGAGATCGCCCACTTCGAATTGCTCGGCGACCTTTATCTTCGTCAACAAGCCCATGCTTATCAAGGCCCGCCCCTCCCGGAAGGAACGGCAAGCTGCGGCCACGTCAATTTCACCTGCTTGTTTGTCCGGACAGCGGAGGTAGGTTCGTCCTTGGCCAAGTATGTAACGATTGACGTCATGCGTATCACTTGAACCGACCGCAGTCACCCGCCTGCCTGAATTGAGCAAGGCGAACCAGTCACGGAAAGGCCCCATCGGATCTGCTTGCAGGGCTGCGGAAGTAATCACTTCAATGGCATCGATATCCAGACCACCGTCTCTTTGGCTTTTGCCCGTGACGGGATTGAAGTGAGAAGGATCGGT
>JABGWD010000117.1 GCA_018645725.1 Opitutia bacterium | reverse complement strand
CTTCCGCATCGCAGGCGATGATCATTGCAAGCTCTCTCTCTCGAACAGCCCGAGCAAGTTCGACGGGCGGACCGTTCTCGCCTCGGTTTCCGGGTGGACTCATCCCAACCAATGGAACCGCTACCGTACCCAGACCAGCGCCCCCGTTTACCTCGAAGCCGGTGCCGGGCACTACCTCGAGGTCCTGCACAAGCAAGGCTGGGGCAGGGATCACGTTACCGTCCAATGGGCTCCATACGATCCCGAGACCGGGCAAACCGGAGAGTTCTCCCTCATCCCGACTGAGCTCCTGACACCCTACGCCGGCGAAGCCTCCGACCTCGATCACGACGATTTGCCTGATAACTGGGAACGAATTCATGGCTTCGATCCCGAGGATCCCGGGCAGACCGGCGAATTCAGCCGGTTGGCCGATCCCGACTCCGATCTGCTGAGCAATGCGGACGAATCCCGGCTCGGGACCGATCCCTTCGCGTTCAACCTGCAAACCGGCCATTTCGTTCACGACACCTGGAACCGCATCTATCACTACACCGTGGAAGACCTTCGCCAATCGGACGATTTCTACGGGGAACCTACGAAAAGCACCATGATTGCCGTCGATCAGGTCAAGGACTATTCAAGTTACAGCGGGCATCGTCTGCGGGCTCACTTCACTCCGACCGCCAGTGGCCCTCACCGCTTTTGGCTGAGCGCCCGCACCTCGGCCCAGCTCTGGATCTCCGAGGACGACACCCCCTTCCGCAAGCGCCTTCACGCCCAGCTCTCCCCCAACCTCGGGACCGGGCATGGCGTTCAGTACCGTTCAAGGAATCTTTGGGACGTCTTCGCCTCCCAACGCAGCGGGGAGATCGAGCTTCAGGCCGGCCGCAAATACCTCGTGGAGGTCATCGCCCAGCACGGGCACGGCGGATTTCCCCACGTCTCGCTTGCCTGGGCTCCCCCCGGCGGGGAAAGGGAACCGGTCCCCGCTGATCTCTTCGGCACCCTTCCCCCTCCGGCCGACGACCAGGACGATGACTCCCTGCCCGACAGCTGGGAATCGGCCCACGGGCTCTCCCTCACCGACAACGGACTCGAGGACCGGGCCCGCGAAGGGGAATTCGGAGACTTCGACCTCGACGGCCTGCTCAACCGGGACGAATACATGCTCGGGACCGATCCCTCCTCCGCCGATACCGACGGGGACGGCCTGAGCGATGGTGACGAAGTCCATTCCTACCTGACCGACCCCAAGGTCAGTGACGCGATCAGCGAGCCCCTGATTTCCGACCTTGAGCTCGGGCAAGCGCGCAACATCGGGGAAGGGAACGAATGGAACCTCACCTCCCGTGGTCTCGTACCCAGCGCCTTCCGGGGAGAATTCGCACTCGACTTCGACCTCGGGCAAGCCGGTTTTCACGTCCTCGAGATCCAGACCAGCCTCGTCGGCGACCTCTCCCTGCACAAGCCGCTCGAGGCCGAGGTCTTCGTGAACGGACGTTTCCTCGGGCGCTACGGGCTTACCTACACCAGCAACCGCAAGCGATCCATCCGGGCCGTCACCACCTACCTCCCGGCCGGCCGGCACGAAATGCGGGTGCGAATCCGCAACATGTTCCTCAGTCAATCCTTCTCCGTGGACTCCGTGCGCGTGCTCCGGCCCGAAGGAGGGGATCTTGACGGGGACGGCCAGCCCGACTGGATCGTCAACCTGCTTGGGCAGGACAACCAGCTTTCCCTCGCCCCCGCGAGCTCCCGGGTATCCCCCGCCTTTCTCGAGGGAACGGCCCGCGATTCCGGATTCGTCACCTTCAACGGCGGGCAGGTCGCCCCCGGTCGCGACCATGCCCATTGGTACGCCAACCTGCCCCTTCAGGTCGACGCACCCGCCGGAGGCACGCCCTACGAGATCGGGTTCGAACAGAGCCTAGTTCAGGCCGGTTCGATCGCCTGGGCGCGAACCGATACATTCGAGCTCGCCGGGACCACCCTGCGCGTACGTCGTGGAGACTCCGTCATCCTGACCGGCGAAGCCAACGGAACCCTCGAGCTTCCCGATGGGCAAGTCCACGCCTTCGCCCAGGACGGCGAGCGCATATTCACCTTCGAGCAAACCGGGCAGCGTCTCATCCGGGCGACCCGTCCCGGGGAGGAAGCGACTCTCAACGTCGAGGTCCTTCAGGCGAACTTTTCTCCCACCACGCTCGATTTCGTGCAGAACAAGTCCCTGTCCGTCCGCTTTCTCCTTTCAAAGGTCTCCTCCAGCCTGTACTTCGAGAGTGGATCGGGCATCCGCTTTGAGAACCCCGGGACTATTCGTGGCAACCATCTCCACCTCAAGTCCTACCCCAGCGAGCGCGGGCCCGCCCGCCTGCTCGCTAGGACCTCTGCGGAAGGACCCGTTGCAGGGTTCAAGGAGCTCAACGTTCTGGCGATCACCGACGCCACCCAGAACGGGCCCAGCTCAAGCACCCACCTGGACGGTCTCTCGACTCATTACGTGATGGACAACCCCATCGTCGTTGCCCACTTCCCCGAAGGCGGGCGGATCGAGCTGATCATCTTCAGGAACGGGATTACCTTTCTGGACGGCACCCAGAAGAAAACCCTCTTCCACGATGATTTCGTCAACGGGGTGAACACCGTATCCTTCCTCATTCCCAACGGTTTGCGCGGGGGCTTTTGCCACAATATCCGGATCTTTGACCGTAACGGGCGTCTCATCGCCAATCGCTGAACAGGCCCCTCGATTTACCTGCCAATTCTTTGTTCAAAACCATGAAAAGCGCACTTGTCTACACCCTTACCGTCCTCGCCTTGGTTCTGCTATGCCGGCATATCATTCCCGAACCCGCAGACTCCATCGAGCCCGCCGACCGCCCAGCCTCTCAGCCTGATGAAACGAAGCCCCCCGTCCAGGCACCCGGCTGCACGCCCCTGTCCGACCGCTTCGCCCACCTCGGTGATCCACGGAACAACCCGGACCAATTGGTCGCCGAACTGCGCCAGCTCGATGCCCGGACTCTGAGCGAAGGGGACGTCAACTCCCTCTACGCTTACCTGACCGACCGGTCGGGCGCTGCCCGCACCGAAGAATGGTGGGATACGCTCAACGAGATCATGGAGCAAATCCGGCTCCAAGCCATCGCCCCCGAGCGCATCGTCCCCACCTTTCTCTCCATCCTGCTCGATCCCAACGAAGCGGAAGTCCCGCGCGACTACGCCCTCCAGCACCTCGCCCAATGGATCACGCCCAACCCCGAAGGGCTCGACCTTCCGCACGAGCAAGACCCCGAGCGCATCCGGGAAGCCATCGACGGGATCATCCGCGTAATCCCCGAACCCGCGCTCGGGCGCTCCACCATACCCGGGACCGGGCTGACCATGCTCAACCTCATGCAGGATGCCCCCTTTGCCGATCAACTCCTCCGGCCCGCGCTCGGGCACCTCGGGGCATGGATCAAGCGCACCGTGCTCGGGCAAAACCCCGACGCCTCCGAGATCCTGCGTGGCGAAGCCATCCAGACCGTGGGCGACTTCCTGCTCGACGAACATGCCCACTACCTGCGTGAACTCGCCCATGACCGCCGGTCATCCCCCGACCTGCGCCTGCGGGCCATCGCCGCCCTTGGCGACCTTGGGCACCCCGCCGACCGGGCTCCCCTTCTCCAGTTGGCCAAATCCCCCGGACCCCTTCGCGATGCCGTGATCTCCGCGCTTGGCCGGCTCGAGCTGAGAAACCCCTGATCCTATCGGAACGCTCACTCACTTTATCTCCCACCCTCCTTTTACCAATCAATCCATTGAAGCTCGAACGCCCGGGATCCTTCCCTAAAAAAAACGTAAACCCAACGAAATTAACAGTTTGATTTAAACAGTACCATGACTTAGGTTTGACATATCGATAATTTAATTAACTCAAGTCACTCATGAAAACTTCCTTGTTTCTCACTTCACTAGCTCTGCTTTTTTCTTCCTCGCTTTCAGCCGAGATGCGTACTTGGACAAGTTCAGCAGGCTCGAAAATAGAGGCCGAATTAGTCGAATACTCGAACCGGGTGGTCGTGTTGCGCTCGGCGGATGGACGCAGAATATCACTCCCAATCAACAAGCTTGCCCCGGCCGATCAAGTGATGGTGACCAAGTGGCATGCGGAGAACTCGACATCGACAGGTGGTTTTGCTTCAGCGAGCAAGCAACAAGCGGTCAAAGCTCAACTGAAACCGGGCTTGGCGGAAATGCTTCCCGAGCAATTGCTCGACTCTTCGGGCAAAAAAATCTCCCGGAACGAATTGGCGGGCAAGACCGTGGGTTTTTACTTTTCCGCTCATTGGTGCCCGCCCTGCCGGGCGTTCACCCCGAGTCTCGTCAAGTTCCGGGATTCGAACAAGAAGGATTTCGAGGTCGTGTTCGTGAGCAGCGACAAATCTCCCGATGCCCAAATGGAATATATGAAGGAAACGAACATGAAGTGGTACACGTTGCCCCATCGTTCAAGCGAAGGGAACGCACTTTCTCAAAAATTCGGAGTTCGTGGCATCCCCGCCTTGATCATCGTTTCCCCGGACGGGGAGACCATCACCAAGAACGGTCGGGGCGACGTCAGCTCGAACGCGAGCGGAGCCATCAAGGCCTGGACAAAGTCGTCCTGAGCAAAAGGCAAGTGCTCCAGTCTTGCCTCCCGTAAACGGACGGGTAGGCAAAGATCGATTCCAAAACGACATACCGCACCGGCAATTCCCCGCCGGAATTGATTCTCTTTGATTTTTCGGCAAGGGGAAGTTATCGTCCGTTTTGCTTCTCTCTTCTCTTTCCCAACTGAAAACCCTTGAGCTTCGAAGAAAAATACGCCGTTTCCAAGCGCAGGAAACAAATCGGAACCTTTACCGCCAGAGAAATCATCCGACTTCTCAAGATAAGGGAACTGAGCACTATTCACAAGGTGAAGGTGGAGGACAAGGAGATCACCGCGGGCGAATTCGCATCGGCTCACGAAGCGGGCGAATTGCCCGAGCAAAACGTAACCGAGGCAACGCCTGAAGAGACAAAACCCAAGGAGACGAAGTCAAAGAAAGCCGAAAAGGTGACACCGAAAGTTTCTTCCTCCTCCACGCCACCAGTCAAGCCCAAGCCTGCTCCCTCCTCTCCGCCGCCCTCCAAGCCCAAGTCAGCCAAACCAACTTCACCTCCGAAACCCAGCCCAACTGCACATCCTCCCACGGGCAACGATTCGCCCCCCCCGATCAAGAGCGCCGATCACAAACCGCTCCGGCCGGTCAAGGCGAAGGAAGATTCCAGGCAAGCGGTCTCCCTTGCGAAAAGAAACGAGAACAGCGGAGCGAAAAGGGATGGCCCAAAAATCAAAATGACCGGAACCGCCGGCTACACCCCCCCGAAGAAACACGGGCGTGGAGTGTCGCTGCTAAGGAAGGCTCTTCTGATTGGAACTTTCGTCGTCATCGCGTACGGTTGCGCCAGTTTGTTCAACCACCAAAAGATGCAGTCGAAAATCGAGTCGTTGTTTCAACAATCTTCGCCCATCGATGACATCGAGGTGTCGGAGTTCACGCTCGAGGGATATTACCTGATCGACAATCCGCGTAAAGCAACCGTCGAAATCCTGCGCAATGGCAAAGAAGCCCGCACCTACCATTTCAAGGTGAGCGGAAACGGCATTACGAGCAAAGTCCAAATGGAGATGGAATGAAAAAACCCATCGCAATCATCCCTTTCAAAGGATAACGAACCGTTGATCATTACCTGCGCTTGCCTAAGGGGGACTGGCGCGCTTGGATGAGTTCCTCAGCCATATGGAGGAAGAGGAACGGGAATTTTCACTGGAGGGGCCAACCAAACGCCCCAAGTCGCGCAGGCCTTTGGCCGAGAGGTTGCGTCCGCTCACACTGGATGAGGTACGCGGACAGGAGCATATCCTGGGCGAAGGCTGCTTGCTACCGACCCTGATCAGGGAAAACCGGGTCGGCAACATGATCTTGGCGGGCCCACCGGGTTCGGGGAAAACGACTTTGGCTTCGGTGATCGCCGCCGAGGGAGGATGCAAGTTAGTGAAGGTGAATGCGGTGACTTCCAACGTGGCGGACTTGCGCGATGCGTTGAAGATGGTCCGCTACCATGGGGCGGAGAATTGCTATCTTTTCGTGGATGAAATCCATCGTTTCAACAAGGCTCAGCAGGATTTGCTCCTTCCGGACGTGGAATCGGGCGAGGCCCGTCTGATCGGCGCGACCACCCACAACCCGCGCTACTACGTGATCGATCCGCTCCTGAGCAGATCCCAGTTGTTCGCCCTGGAACCCTTGCCCACCGACCAGATCGAGGAAGCTCTGAGCCAAGCGCTGAATGACAAGGAGAGAGGACTGGGAACTCGTTCCTGCAAGGCGGACAAGAAAGTTCTCGAACGGGTAGCCTTGCTGGCCGAAGGGGATTTGCGCCGGGCGTATAATTTTATCGAGACGATCGTGGAGGCTTTGCCGGAGGGATCGAAGGTAACGGAGGACGAGGTGGCGGGGTTTTGCCGGGAACGGAGCATCCGATACGATCGGGACGAAGACGAGCATTACGATACCGCGTCGGCGTTTATCAAGAGCATGCGTGGAAATGATCCTGATGCCGCTTTGTACTGGCTGGCGAAGATGCTGGCTGGTGGAGAGGATCCGCGCTTCATCGCGAGAAGACTGGTGATTTTT
>JABGWD010000116.1 GCA_018645725.1 Opitutia bacterium | reverse complement strand
TCGAGGCACTCACAACGCGTGGGTGGGAACGGCCTTGTGAATGGGGATAAGCTTGTCCCCGAATTCCGACAAGGGGCCCTCCTCGATTGACTCGAGGGTGTAGCCATCCTTCAAGTCAAACTGATCGATCAAGGTACGGCGGAGCGCCGTCAAGTGAGCGCCGCAGCCCAACTTTTGGCCCAAGTCATGACCAACGGTTCTAACGTAGGTTCCCTTGCTACTAGCCATCCTGAAATCAATCTCGGGCGGTTCGATACGGAGGCTCTCAAAACTATTGATCCTTATGAAGCGCGGTTCGCGCTCCACGGTCTTGCCCTTCCGGGCCATCTTGTAAAGGGGAACACCATCGATTTTCTTGGCCGAGAACATGGGAGGGGTTTGATACTGATCACCTAGAAAACCTTCCATTTCCAAACGGATCTTCTCCTCGGTAAGATCATCAGGCAAAGGTTTTTCGACAACGACCTCTCCGTCCGCGTCCTGACTGTCGGTTTCGATGCCCAGTTTAATGGTGCCTTCGTAAGTCTTGTCGAGGCTGATCAGATACTGCGAAGCTTTGGTCGCCTTGCCAATGAGCATAATGAGCAAACCCGTCGCCATCGGATCCAAAGTCCCGGCATGACCAATCCGTTTCATGTTGAGCTTGCGCCTCAGTCGGCTGACTACGTCGTGGGAGGTTATCCCCTTTGGTTTGTCCACCAGCAGAATGCCCTCGAAATCACCTTTTCTTGGTTGCATCAGTTAATTTCCCCAGCTTCGACAAGTTTCAAATGTTCCCCGATGGCGCTAACGAATTCCGGATAAAATTCATCCAGATCCTTTTCCAAGTTAAAGCCTGCGGCGCAAGCGTGCCCTCCGCCTGAAAATCTCTTGGCCAACAAATCGACCCGGAAGCGCGAATCCTTGGCTCGCAAACTTCCCTTGATCTGCCCATTCCGATCCTCCAGCAGGCTCCCGATTTCAACCCCTTCCAGAGACCTGGAATAATCCACGAAATTTTCAGCATCCTCGGAACTGGTTCCGGTTGCGGCATAGTCCGCACCTCGAATAAAACCTATGCATACGCGATTTCCGTGTTCCATGCGAAAGCTTGCGAGAAATTTTTGGAGAAGTTGAATTTTGCCCGGTTTTTCACGTTCGTACAA
This sequence comes from Opitutia bacterium, assembly GCA_018645725.1. Classification (GTDB taxonomy): domain Bacteria; phylum Verrucomicrobiota; class Verrucomicrobiia; order Opitutales; family Seribacteraceae; genus Seribacter. Next base: position 5,868 of record JABGWD010000116.1, on the reverse strand, counting down.
TTCATGGGCCACGTTTGAGGGGCTAGCCCCGGCTTCACAAAGACGGCGGCATACCTCGAACACGGAGGCGTTCGTCCCTGAGTAACAAAATTGTCCGGTGTCCGTGCAAATACCAAGATAAAGGGCCTCTGCAGTTACGGAATCGATGGTCATTTCGTTATCCAAAAAGAATTTCCCCAGAATTTCCCCCGTTGCGGAGGCTTCCGGCAGGACCAAGTTAATCTCCGCATAACCAATGTTCGAGACATGATGATCAACGTTCAGGAAAACACTGGGAAACCTACCTACGAGTTCCTCCCCCACCCGCTTGTGATCGGCACAATCGACCGTGACCACTGTGAATTCTTCCCCTTCGACTTCTTCCGGGCGAAAGAACGGGGTGTCCCCGACAAACTTTTGCAAGGTCCTCGGAATCGGATCGGCATTCACCGCCCGGGCGTCGATTCCCTCGGACAGCAGGACCCGCGTCAATGCGACTTGCGAGCCGATGCAATCTCCGTCGGGACGGCGATGGCCAAGGACAAGGACGGATTTGCCCGCCAAACGGGCAAGGGCACTGGAAAATGAGGAAGATTCTTCGAGGAATGAGGCCATGAGGTAAAGTTTGCTTGGTAACCTGCCACCTTAGCAGAAAGAACCCCTAAGGGAAAGCCCGTAAACCCTTGGGACTGGGCAAGAAATCCATCCCTGTCTCCTTCACTTGCCAAGCAAATGACGGAAAGTCCTTGAAATCCCCCCCGGCAAGGCCCGCAAGGTAATGGCCCCGATCAAGACGGAGGGAACGAGGATAACGAGCAATTCCTGCTTTGCGGTCAGGCCAACGTAACTGGATAGAAAAGCGTGAAAAAAAATGAAAACAATTCCGCTCAATTGGGTAAAAAGATTGGTCGCTGCCAACACCCTGCCCCGCCGGTCCTCCTCCGCCTGATCCTGAAGATAGCCATTCAAAGGTACGAAAAACAGGGCCCCCGAGAAACCAAGAGACAAGCAACCGCCGTCGAAGACCTTGTCCAGGGGATTGCTCAAAAAAAGGACAAACAGAGATATGGGCATGATCAAACCGCCGAGAGCGGTCAGTCCGAGCTCAATTTTTCCACGGTTCAGGTAAGCAACGAACAAACTCCCTGCCATGATCCCCAATCCCAACAAAAGAAACCAATAGCCATAAAGCGTACCCAACCCGACGTCACCTTCGATCACTTCGCCCGAAAGCTTGACTATGACAAGGTAGAAGAAGCCACCGACTGACCAAAACCATGCATCCCCCAAGGCAGGGCCTCTTAATTTTCGGTCCTTCATCAGATCACGCATGTCCCCAAAATGGCTCCAGATGACCCCTATCTTGAAGGGTTGAGCCTTGGGAGCCTCCGTCGAAGGGGTCGGAAGAAAGGCCAACCAGGACAACAAGGCCAAGGCCATGGTTCCCAAAGCGAGTAACAAGGCGGCATTCCATCCCCCGTATTCAACGACCAAGGCATCGAATGAGATCGCTCCGACAAAGGCTCCGCCCAAAATCCCCACCATGGCAAGCATTTCCGTCCACCCCACCGCCATAGCCAGCCGGTTTGATCCGATCAATTCCTTGAGCACTCCTTTTTTGGCAGGAGACAGAAAGGCGGACTGGGTGGAAAGCAGAAAAAAACCGATCAAGGAGATGGGCAAGGACTCGCTGACCAAGCCATATGAAAGCAAACCCAAGCCGAACAACTGGGCGAGCAAGGTCACGCTGACCACTTTCTTCTTGGGAAACCGGTCCGAAACCCATCCCGCAAGAGGGGCGAAGATCACGAAGGGAAGAATCAGGAGGACGGATACCTGTACGTTGACGTCGTCCATGCTCGACTTGCCAAACTGAACGGCGGCCATGACGGGAAGGATCGCCTTCATGGCGTTGTCGTTGAAAGCCCCGATGGTCTGGGAGAACAGGAGAGGGATGACCGAGTAAAAAGGCCTCTTGCTTGGATCCGTACTCATTCGGTTGCAGTTGAGTGGTGGTGCATCTGGAAAAGGATAACAACTGCAATTTTTCAATTGCCAAGACAAAAGCGGATTGTCTCCATGAATTGCCATGAAACCCTTACCCTTATTCCTCATCGCTTTTGCATTGGCAGGCCAGGCTTCGTTGATCGCCAAACCGCTGAACGTCCTTTTCATCTTCGCCGATGATCACGCCTACCAGGCGATCTCCGCCTATGGATCGAACAGGAACAAAACACCCAATATCGACCGGCTTGCCAAGGAGGGCATGATTTTCCACCGGGCCTTCGTGACCAATTCGATCTGCGCCCCGAGTCGGGCCGTCATTCTCACGGGCAAGCACAGTCACCTCAATGGCCAACTGACCAATGGCATGCGCTTTGACGGTGAGCAGCAAACTTTCCCCAAGCTCCTGCAAAAGAGCGGTTACCAAACCGCCATGATCGGGAAGTGGCATCTCAAGAGCGACCCCACGGGCTTTGATTTTTGGCAAGTCCTGCAAGGACAAGGGCCCTACTACAACCCGCCCATGAACACACCGGATGGCGTAAAGCGCATTACCGGTTATACCACCGATATCATCACCGACGTCACCCTCGACTGGCTCAAAAACGGAAGGGACAAGGACAAACCCTTTTTCATCATGAGCCAGCACAAGGCCCCTCACCGCAACTGGCAACCGGGACCGAAGCACTTGAACAAGTACGAGGGGATTGATCTGCCCGAACCGGAAACCTTGCGCGACGACTACAAAAACCGCCTTTCACCCGCTGCCACGCAAGCGATGACGGTGAAGAACCACCTCTCTGCGAATGACCTCAAACTCCGGGCTCCGGGCAACCTCACGCCCGAACAAAAAGCGAAATGGAATGCCGCCTATGACCCAAAAAACAAAGCCTTCGCGGAGGCCAAGCTTGAAGGTGACGAACTATTGAAATGGAAGTATCAAAGATACGTGAAGGACTACCTGCGATGCATCGACTCGGTCGACGAGAACGTCGGGCGAATCCTCGATTACTTGGACAAGAGCGGACTTGCCGAGAACACCGTGGTCATCTACTCCTCCGATCAAGGTTGGTATCTTGGCGAGCACGGTTGGTACGACAAGCGCTGGATGTACGAGGAATCGTTCCGCACACCTTTGCTCGCCCGTTGGCCTGGGGTAACCAAGCCCGGAAGCAAGAACCATGACCTCGTGCAAAACCTCGACTATGCCGAGACCATTCTCGACCTTTGCGGGGTCAAGGCACCCAAGGACATGCAAGGTGAATCAATCGTTCCCTTGCTCAAGGGCACGAAGCCCAAAGACTGGAGAAAATCTCTCTACTACCACTACTACGAATTCCCCGGTGCTCATAGTGTCCGAAGGCACTACGGGGTGCGTACCGAGAAGCACAAACTGATCCACTTTTACAACCTGGACGGTTGGGAACTCTATGACTTGGAGAAGGACCCGAACGAATTGAATTCCGTTTATGGAAAACCCGAGTACGCGGCCCTGACCAAGGAACTCAAAGACGAACTCGAACGGCTCCGCAAGCTTTACCAAGTACCCGAGGACACCCGCCCGGTGAGCAGACAAAAAAAGCCCAAGAAGAATCCAAAAAAGAAGTAGGCTCCGTTCAGGCGATCGAATCGATCGCTACGGCAAGCCGGAAATCCTTTTCGGTCACCTTGCCCCCTGCATCATGAGTATTGAGGGAAAGTTTCACTTGCTTGTGGCAGTTGAAGATTTCCGGGTGATGGTTTTGATTCTCCGCCTCATGAGAAAGCCTGAGAAGGAAAGACATCGCTTCCCGAAAGTTCTTGAAATCATAGGTCTTTGACAGCTTGTCATCTTCCCAAACCCAACCACTCAATGTCCCGAGTCTTTCGGATATTGCCCCCTGATTCATGGGATTGTTCATGGGACTGAGCCTATTCCTCACTTTCCTCATTGTCAATTGGTCGGGAACTCGTTGATATGGATTCAGACTAATGCACGACCTTACGCCCGAGGATTTGGAAAGACTCCCACGTCACGTTGCCATCATCATGGACGGCAACGGTCGATGGGCTCGATCTCGGGGCAAACCCCGCTTGTTCGGCCATCGAAACGGGGTTGAAAACGTAAAGGCAATCGTCGACAAGACCTTCGAAATCGGGATTCCCTACATAACCCTCTACGCCTTCAGCACCGAAAACCAAAACCGACCCGGAGAAGAGAAAAGCGGTCTCATGCGCTTGCTTGAGGAATTTCTGAAACGGGAATTGAAAAACATGATGGGAGACGGAGTCCGCCTCCGGGCAATCGGCGACCTCAACGGCCTTCCCGAATTCGCCCGCAATGCGGTGACGGACACAATCGAGAAAACCAAGGGCAATGAAAAGTGGAACCTTACCCTCGCCCTCAACTACGGAAGCCGTCAGGAAATCCTCCAAGCCGTTCAATCCTACGCCCGCAAGGCAAACGGCTCGGGCGAGGATCTGAATTGGGAGACCTTTTCAAGTTATTTGCAGACCAAGGATCTCCCTGACCCGGACCTGATCATACGTACCTCAGGCGAATTCCGCCTCAGCAATTTTCTTCTTCTGCAGGCCGCCTACGCGGAAATCTTCGTTTCCCCTCTCCACTGGCCCGACTTTGGGCAGGATGCCTTCATCGATGCCTTGAAGAACTACACCCACCGGGAACGCCGATTCGGAAAGACCGGCGATCAACTCGCGACTACCTCAACCAAATCACTACCGGGAAACTCATGATCCTTCGCACCCTTTCAACCATTGTTCTTTGGAGCCTGATCGGCGGAGTCGTGTACTCGCTCAAGGAGGTCGGAGCCATGTGGATTCTCAACCTTTGCGCCACGCTTACCCTGTTCGAAATCTACACCATCCTCGGCAGGCTTGGATACGCTGCCAACCGGGTGTCCGGTTTGGTAACCGGGGGATGCATGATACCCGTTTCCTTTTATTTCGAAGGATCAGGAGTCGACGTCCTGGCCATCGGGGCTCTTCTTACCTCCTCTGCTTGCGTCCTTTTTCCCCAGGCTCAGCGGGGCATGTACATCAAGCGCTTGATGCCGACTTTCTTTGGCCTTCTCTTCGTGACCTTTCTTCTTTCTTACTTCGTGAGGATCATCCAACTCGCGGGTGTCACCAATGAAAACGGCACCTTGGGCTTCGGTCTGTTCTTTTGCCTCTGGGTGGTGATCGTGGCCAAATTCAGCGACATTGGAGCCCTGCTCGTAGGCAAAGCCATCGGGCGCACCAAAATGGCCCCTTCCATCAGCCCAGGGAAAACAGTCGAGGGTCTGATCGGGGGATTGGGGGCTTCGGCAGGAATCGGAGCACTCATTCCATGGCTTGTCATCAATCAGTTTCCTGAAATCGCCTCATTCGGCGATTGGGTCTTCACCCCATCGCAAGGCGCTATCTGGGGAAGCTTGATCGCCGTAAGCGCAGTCATCGGCGACTTGATTGCCTCCGTTCTCAAGCGATTGGCCGGGATGAAGGATTCCGGCGGAGCCATCCCCGGAATCGGTGGCTTGCTTGATCTTACGGACAGTCTGATCCTGGCCGCCCCAACCGGATACTTCGTCTTGCTCCTCATCAAGTCGTGAGCCAACCCAAGAAGTTCGTCCTGTTGGGCGCAACCGGATCGATTGGGGAGAACACGCTCCGCGTTTTGCGAAAACACCCGGACAAGCTGCAGCTTGTCGGAATATCCGCAAGGCAACAAGTGGGCAAGCTTGCCGAAATTGCCCATGAATTCTCCGTTCCCTACGCTTGCCTCGAGAACCCAGACGAACGGGACGATTCCTTTCCCAAAGGAACGGAGCTCCTGGTCGGGAAGGAAGGAATCGAAACCTTGGCCGCTCTTCCCGAAGCCGACATTGTAGTCGTGGCAGTAGT
>JABGWD010000011.1 GCA_018645725.1 Opitutia bacterium | reverse complement strand
TTCCCGTTGCAATGCCACTTGCCCGACATGCAAGTTGCGTAACCGGCTTTTTTCATAAGTTTGGGAATGGTCACCTCGGAGGCCCGCATATGTACCCCGCGTCCGCCTGGTATCCAATCATACACCCCCGCCCGGTTCGGGCTGCGCCCGGTAAGCAAGCCGACCCGCGAAGGCGAGCAGACCGGAGCGGTGGAATAAAAGTCGGTGAAGCGGATCCCTCCCTTGGCCATGCGGTCCAAGTGAGGGGTCTTGATCTTCGGATGCCCGTAGCAAGCCAGATCCCCGTAACCCAGGTCATCGCAAAGAACGACCACTATGTTGGGCCTGCCCTCCTGCTTGGAATGAACCTGTAGGCAGGCAAGAAGGAAGACGAGGGAGCGAACGAGAATTTTCATCCCCGCATACAAACCAAGAGCGAAGGAAACGTCGCTATGAAATTTGCCGAAAAGACAATTTCCTTGATTAACTTGCGAATTTTTCAATGAATCGTTCCTTTTCTTCTCACCCCACCCTAACCACTCAACCCCTTTCTTTCATCATGACCCTTAAAAACAGATCAAAAGTCGAAATCGGCGTCGTCCCCACTCACCTCATGTTCGTCGGCACCCTCGCCCCCGACGAATCGGGCAAGCTTCCCCGCACCCGCTCGGGCGACCTCAAGGTCGTGTCCGGTATGCGCCTGCTTTGCCGCACTTCTCCGGTCAAACTCAACAACGTTCAGATCACCTTGTTCCCGGGAACCGATCCCAAGGATTTGGACGATATGTTCAAAGGGTTCCGCGCTCTCAAGCTCAACGTTCATCTCATCATGATGGTCGGCGGGGCCAACCCGCTCAACCCGAAGGACGAGGATGCAGTGGTCGACATGCTCAATTCCGGGCTTGAGGTGGCCAAGAAATACAAGGTCAAGCACGTCTCCTCCACTTCCTTCGAGGAATGGTTGGCCGGCAAGAAGCTGAAGGGAAAAGCCTTTGACAATGCAGTCAAGCAAGTGATCAACGTCCATGCCCGTTGCTACAAGGAAAGCGGCTTGGCCAAAAGCCCGATCGAGGCCTGGCACATGGAATTTCTGCGCGGGGTCGAATTTCAGAACTTCACCAACGCGGCCAAGGCCGCCACCGTGGTCAAGGGAATCAACAAGAAGATCAAGAAGAAGTTCTTCAAGGTCATGATCGACGCCGCTCATTGCGGTGATTCCGATCTTTCGATGGAAGAGAATGAAAAGGTCATCAAGGACTTGGCGAAAAACGATGCCCTCGGAATCTTCCATGCCTCCGCCAAAACCACCCGGGGATGCCTCTCCACCGATGACGGCTGGATCGGGGCCTTGCTTGCCGCCTATGCCCCCACGGGCAAGCTCAAGCATGTCTTCGTCGAACTCTTCCATCACCAGGACCCGGCTCTCGCCCCGCTCCGCAAGGCAGTCAAGGGACACGGAGTCAACACCACGGACGGGCGGACCTACAACAAGGCGGTGACCGACGGAGTGATCGACGTGGCTCACCGACTCAACAACTTGGCGGCCCGCAAACTGATCGCCTGATCAAACGGGAAACCTCCAAACGACCATGACGGGCAAAGCGTCCGCAAAACGCAAACCGGCGAGGCCTGCCAAAGGCTCCCTTTCCGGTCCCCTGCTTGCCCGCTTGCGCACATCCTTCGAGATGGACGAGGCCGACCGGGCCCGCTTCAATGCGATCGCCCATTCCGACCTCAGCCAGCTCGCCCTCAGCCACGAGCTGAAGGCCAAGGACGACGGGCATTTCAGCCACCGGGTCACGACCAAGGGGATTACCAACCAGAAAGCGGCCGGACTTTGCTGGCTCCATGCCTCGCTCAATCTTCTGCGTCCCCGGGTCATGAGCAAGCTCGGCTTGGAAAACTTCGAGTTCTCCACCGCCTACCTGCAATTTTGGGATCTTTTGGAAAAAGGGAACCGTTACCTCGAGGGCGTAATCACGCTGCGGGAAGCCGATCCTCTCGACCGCACCTGGAAAATCCTCAACCAGTGGATTGCCGGGGACGGGGGATGGTGGGGATACGCCAAGGTCCTGATTGAGAAGTACGGACTGGTTCCCGCTTCCGTCATGCCCGAGACGAAGAACAACAAGGACACCCGCGTCCTGAGCAAGGTACTGGCCGAACTCCTGCGCTCCAAGGCGACGGAAATCCTGAGGGAGAGCGACCAGGGTTCCAAAGAAACGATCCTGCGCAAAATCAAGGAAGGAGCCATGGAAGACGTCTTCCGCTTTCTGAGCCTGAACCTGGGGGTTCCGCCCAGCGAATTCGAGTGGCGCCACGAGAAGCAAAAGAAATCAAAAGGCGGCAAGAAAAACGGGGTGAAGCAGGACCGGCTCACGGCCCTGAAGAAATACACCCCGCAAAGTTTTTTCAAGCAAACCGTCGGCCTCGAGCTTTCCGACTACCACTGCCTGTTCCATACCCCGGACAGGCCCTTCGGGAAACATTACGTCTTTGAGGAACAATACTGCACGGTGGGTGCCGACGAGATGGACTTCGTGAACATCGAGATCGGGGCGATCAAGAAGATTTGCCTAAAGGCAATCCTCGCCGACGAACCGATCCCCTTCGGGGTCGACATGGGGATCGACCAATCGACCAAGCACGGCTTGATGGAACACAAGCTCTTTGACTACGAGTCCTTGTTCGGAATCAAAATGGACCTGACCAAAGCGGAACGGAAGCGACTCTGCGCCCAGCGGGCCGGACACATGATGGCCATCATCGGAACCGACCTCAAAAAGGGCGTTCCGCAAAAATGGCTGATCGAGAACAGCTGGGGGGACGACAAGGGCCAAAAGGGGCTCTGGACCCTCTTTGACTCATGGTTCGACGAGCACGTCGACCACGTCATCGTACACAAGAGGCATATCCCCGCCAAAACCCTCCGAATCTTCAAGGAAAAGCCCGTCAGGTTGCCCGTTTGGTACTGGGACTGAGGGGGGCGATGCGGTTCGCGTACCGGTTCACAGTGGATCGCCACGGGCTACGCCCTCGCGATAACAACACACTATTTTGTGATTTTGCCCAAGTGCTGCGGTACACCACGGCAGTGTCATTGCGAGGAGGGAACGCAAGTGAGGGACGCGGCAATCCATCGTGTCTCGAAGAACGCGTACGGAGAGTGCGGTTCGCTGACTGAGGGCCAGTGGATCGCCACGGGCTGTGCCCTCGCGATGACAAGGCACACTCTGTCATTGCGAGGAACAACGTGACGCGGCAATCCATCGTGTCTCGAGGGACGCATGGTTGAGAAAAGGAGGGTAAGGGGTTGGTTTCCCTTTCAATCTTCAAAATTCAATCTTCACTCTTCCTTCCCCGGCTCCCAGTGGATCGCCACGGGCATTTTTCAATGCCCTCGCGATGACAGAGGCTCGGGGTGTTGGCGTAGCGCTTAGCGATACGCAAGACAGGATCAGGAAGCGACTTTGCTCAGCCTTTCGAAAGAGAATTTTTCGATATTTGCCTTCTCGCCTGCATGCTCAACGGTCATGGAAACGAGGTTTCCTTCCTTATCGAGATCCAGGTAAACGTTCTCGGAAACCTCACGCGTTTCAGCAACTTCCTGGTCCGTAAAATGAATCGAGGCCGTATCGGTATCCTCAAAATAATTAATTTTCATGGTTTCTTCCTCCTTTTGTAGTCTCGATCAAAAAAAGCGTTATGCACCGTAACTCCGTCCTCCAATAAGATTACCCGTAGGAACTTAGATTCTTCCTCTACCCAAGTCCATCTTCTAATTCGACCATCCGTTTGAACTTTCTCATCTTGAGGATTTTGAATTGCGGACTCGATCCATTCATCCCTGATCTTCATTCTGTCAGGCCTTTGCCTCATAAAGTTGAAATACTGAGTGGTTTTCATGCCAGTGCATCAACTTGGCGCACCCTCCTGCAATGAACAAACCAAATTGTCCCAGATTATACGATTTGCTCATTCCCGTTTCTCAAAATTGCCCCCTCGCGATGACAACGCACTCTGTCATTGCGAGGAGGGAGCGAAGCGAGGGACGCGGCAATCCATCGTGTCTCGAAGGACGCGTACAGGAGATGCGGTGCGGTTACTGAGGACCAGTGGATCGCCACGGGCTGCACCCTCGCGATGACAACACTCTATTTGTGACAACCGGAAGTGCTGCGGTCCACCACGGCAGTGTCATTGCGAGGAGGGAGCGTCAGCGAGGGACGAGGCAATCCATCGTGTCTCGAGAG
>JABGWD010000115.1 GCA_018645725.1 Opitutia bacterium | reverse complement strand
TTCCTCCATCCACGAAACTCGTGCCACCGATTTTTTTCGGAGCGAATATGCCGGGCAGACTGCAACTTGCGCGGACTGCCGATGCAACGTCTCCCTTCTCGAACCAGACCGTCTCGAGGGAATCCATATCCGTGCCCGGTACCAGCAAGGGAATTGACAGGTCCTCGAATCGGGCCCCCTTCAATCTCTTGCCCAAGCTCTTCTCGATTCTTCTTCCCCTGAGCAATCCCCGAAGGGGCCAGAAACTCAGGTCCATCAAGGACAAGGCCCCGCGCATTCCCCGGTACTCATGAGCCATCCGTCCCATCTCCTTCGAATCGTATCCCTTTGCCCACAAGGCCGCGACATACGAACCCATGCTGGAGCCTGCGATGAAGTCCGGTTTGATTCCCAGTTGCTCGAGGACTTGGATTACCCCGACGTGAGCCAACCCCTTCGCTCCTCCGCAGGAAAGCGCCACGCCGATCTTTTTTCGGCCACCCGATCCATTGGTCCGGGCACGCGAATCATCAAGGGAAAGGATGGCCGGTCTTCGTCGTTCTCCTGTTCCCCTTTTGGCGGGGAAACGAGCTTTAGCGACGTTTCTGTCATTCCCCTTGATCATAATTTTTTGTGGCTTTTGGGTCACCCGACCCGTAAGCCGGCTGACGCCTATAAGTTACGTCCAAACCGCGGGGAATGCAAATTTGCCGACCGGTTTTTTCAACCGGTTCTTTCCTCCTTGCTTCTGCGAAATTAGCTTTTCGCCGCCTCGTACAGGCCCTTCATGTATCCGATCGCATGGAGCTTGCCCAGCGTCTCGTAGCCCGGGGTCTCGTTCGGTTCGCCCGCTAGGGAAGGGGCATGGTCGGGTCTCATCGGGCCACTGAAACCGCACTCCTCGTAAGCCCGCATCAAGGCCGCCATGTCAAGGTCTCCGTTGTCATGAAAGGTCTCCCGGAAATTACCCGCCGTACCCGAAACGTTCCGGAAGTGGGCGTAATGAATATGGGGGGCCAGTTTCCGGATGCCCGCCTCCACGTCCACCCCCGCCGGGGCCAATGCACCCTGGCAGTAGCATAACCCGTTGTACGGGCTGGGGGCCAAAGCCACGACTTTTTCAAAAGCCTCGTTGCTCGTGATGATCCTGTCCTGACCATGCAGGTTGGCGAGGGGCGGATCGTCCGGGTGTATGGCCAGACGAACTTTGCAATCCTCCGCCGTGGGGAGGATCTCGTCCAGAAAGCGCTTCAGGTTGTCCCATAACCGATCGGCCGGGGTTCGGGTGGTGGGCAAACCATCGGCATCGGTCAGGTTCTCTTGACCGGTTTGCGAAAGGTCGAAGGCCGTGACCTTGGCCCCTCCACGCTCGGGCGAATCTTTTGAGGTACGCTGCCAATCCTCGTCCGGCATCCAGTTGTAGCACAGGATGTCCATTCCCACCTCCGCCATGTTCCCGAGCAAAGTCTTGATATCTTGGATTTGAGCATCCCGGCCCTCCAAGTCATGAACGATCTTCAAATGGGGGAGCTTGCGCTCGATCACGCTCAGGCGCATCCCGAAGGCCTCCACCATCTTGGCCTGCCCGGGCAATGCGTCCGGGTCGAGCCCGGGGTAGGGGGCCACCACCTGCTCGACCCCAACCTGGGCGGCGAGTTGAAGGTTCCGCTCGGTGAACGGATTGACCAGCATGGCAAGTTTCATCCCTTCCCTTGGATAACAATTCGCCCCCTAAAGCAAACTCGTAAGCATAAAGAAAGTTTGATTTCCCAAATATCTTGATCAACTCAAAGTAATAACGTATGTTATAACAATTATGGCTATCGAAGCGAAAGTGCGAAAGATTGGAAATTCCCTGGGGATCGTCCTGCCCAAGGAAGTCTTGCAGAGCATGAAGGTGGAGGAAGGTGCTTCGCTTTACCTTACCGAAGCTCCCAAGTGCAGCATCCAGATTCATGCGGAAAAACCTCACTTCAAAAAAAAGATGGAGGCCGCCGAGGACATCATGCGCAGGTACCGTAACACATTCCGCGAATTGGCCGAGTGAAGGAGCCTGTTTGGCTCGACTTGCAGGATCTCGGAGTCTTGCACAATCAATTGCTTGCCCGTTTCGGTGGAATGGAAGGTATTCGCGATGAAGGTCTCCTTGAATCCGCCCTTAACCGGCCCGTTCAACGTTTGCAATACGAGGCGAAAAGCGCCCTTCCCGAATTGGCCGCCTCTTATGCATACGGGCTTGTGCGTAACCATCCCTTTTTCGACGGCAACAAGAGAGTTTCCCTGATGTCGGCCATTTTGTTTCTCGAGATCAACGGCATGCGCTTTGTCGCTACCGAAGAGGAAGCGGTTCTTGAAACCCTCGCCTTGGCTGCCGGTCAAAGCAGCGAGGAAGGTTTTGCCGGTTGGCTCGCCCGGAACGTCAAGAAAGCCTGAACCCGAAAACACTTGCACGCCTCAGAAGACCTCGCAGCAGTCGTGCGGAAAAGCGTGCAAAAGCAGGGGCTTGCTCATGAATCCTCGCTCAGCAAAAGCTTCCGGTATTGATGGTGGATGAAAAGTTTTTCCCGACCGACTTTTTCCTCCTCAAGAATACCGATCTCCACCAGTTTTTTCAAATAAACGGAAGCGGACTGGCGTTTTGCGATTCCTGCATCCACCAAGTCGGCAATTCGGCAGTACGGTTGGTGAAACAGAACGTCGAGTAATTCCGAGGAGTAGAGCTTGGGTATCGCCTTTTTCAAATCGCTTTTGGTTTGTTCGCGAAGCTTTCTGATGGTCCGGATCTTTTGGTTTGTCCAGTGGGCCGATTTCTCAACCACTTCCAGCATATGCAAGATCCAGTTCTCCCAAGCATCCTCGAAGGTGACGGCCCGTAGCTTGTCGTAGTATTCGGCCTTGCGGCGAATGATTCCCCGGCTCTGGTAAAGGATGGGGGTCGAAAGTAGCCCGGCCTGCACGAGATGGAGCAGGTTCAGCACGCGTCCCGTCCGTCCGTTTCCATTGGAAAATGGGTGAATTGCTTCAAACTGGTAATGGGCCACCGCCATCACCACCAATGGATCAAGCTCGGTTGGCTCGTTGAGAAAGCGTTCCCAGTTCGACAATTTTTCCCGAAGTAGCTTTTCACCAACTGGAGGCGTATAAACAACCTGGCCTGTCGATTCGCTTCCCAGCGCCGTGCCGGGCAGTTTGCGAACCTTCATTTTCCGTGACTTGATGACGGAACACACCCGTTCCGCCGTGGCTACGCCAAGTGGGCGATCGGATAAGCTCCGGCAACCCTCGTGCAGGGCTGCCCGGTAATCGAGCGCCTCCTTGGTGGAGGCGTCCGGGGGCAGTTCCAGCAACGAACTACGAAAAAGATGGTCCGTGGTGGTCACGATATTTTCAATCTCCGAACTTGCCTGAGCTTCCAGCAAAGGCATCACGTTGATCAAGACCGCCTTGTCGGGAAGGAAATCCCCAGCGTGTTCGAGTTCCGCCAACTCCGTCCGGGAACGAATGCACTGCTTCAATACCTTCACCGTTTCCAATTCCCGTTTGGGAGGCAAAGGAGGAAGTTCATTGTATGGGAGTTCTGGCTTGCAGGACATGTCGATAGAATCAATTTATTTAAACATGAAAACATATGTCGGTGCGGGCGACAGGTCAAGAGGGATATGTCGATAAAATCAATAAATATCGACATTTACGGGTTTTTACCCAAACCATACTTTGCCGGTTGGCTCGCCCGGAACGTCAAGAAAGCCTGAACCCGAAAAGGGCCCGCCCGCTTACTTTACGCGCAGGATTCCGTTCATCGCCATCCAGTGCCCGGGGAAGGTGCAAAGAAAGGGATAATCACCCGGCTTCTTGGGCGCCCGGAAATGCAGGACGTGGCGCTTGCCCGGCTCGATCACCGGAATGACGTGCATCACCTCGGACAGGTCGGGGGCGTAGTTCTTCTCCCCGGCCTTCGGGTCGCTTAGCATCTTGAAGGATGCATCGCCTACCTTGCGGGTGGCTCCCGGAGACACGATGACCAGGTTGTGGGGCATCACGTCCACGTTCTTGAGCGTGAGGGCCAAGGGTTCGTTTGCCTTCGCCTCGATCAAGGTCTTGTCATACTTCAGCCCGCTGACCGCATTGATCAGCACCGCCCGTTCGCCCTCGATGGTTTCCCCCGTAAACTCCTTTTGATTCTTCGCTTGCGGACTTGCAATGCGCAGCGCCACCCAAGCGAGTTTGCCGCCCTTGGGAGCAGCCAAACCTTTGGCGGAATAAGCTTTGTCCGGAAACATCGGAGAACAGAAGAAATCGCTCTTGAACTCCGTTCCGTCCGCATCCTTCAGGTGCATGCGCAGGTACAGTTGCATGACCGGTTCGAGATCGGGCATCTCCACGAAGATCGATTTTCCCCCATCGAGCAGGGTGACCGACCGGACGTTCACCCGGTCGTGCCCGAGGCTGTCCGGTTTCTTGACCGAGAACTCGGGCGAACCGTAACGCTTGGCATATTCGTAGTTCCATGCCTGGGCGAAGAAATTCTTCACCCTTTTCGCGGAGCCCGGATCGAGCTTGGTCGTGAAATCGATCCGCAACCCGTTGGAGTGGACCTTGAAGCCCTTGGGTTTACGGACTTTTCCACCGACGTAGCGAACGCGGTGGAAGCACCCGTCCTTGACCGAGTAATCCCCCCAACCGTCCAAGCCCGCGACGTAGAGCTGTCCGTCCTTCGGATGAAAGGCCCCGCGCATCACCCCCGCCAGAAATTCCCCCTCCAGTGGAACCACCGCGCCTTGCGGGCGCGAACTGGTGGCGTCGCGCAAAATGAGATAATGCATGGCCGCGCCATAGCTCAGTCCGACGTGCGCCCCCTTGAAGGGCCCCCATTTGTCGCTCGTGATCTCCTTCATTCCCCCGGTCGAATTGTCGATGCCTCTCGGAACGAAGCACAAAGGCGGAGAAATCCCTTTGCCGCCCAAGCCGTACTCTTCGCCCTTGTTGACTTCGATGATGGCCGAGGTCGGTGTCCAAGTCCCCTCCTGCGGAGCCGCCCAGAAATAATCATCCGAGCCGCCTATTCCCATGCAGTTGCGCATCCCCGTGCCGATTACCTCGGTCACCCGGTCCGTGCCCGTGCGCATGATGGAGGTCCGCTGGATGAAGTGAAAGGCTCCGTCCTTCGTGCGGTGCAGTCCGAAAGTGTGGGTGTGGCTCCGGTTGTAGCCCCCGAAATCATTGGCGTACTTTTCGTAATGGTCCGCCTCCCCGTCACCGTTTTGATCATGGAGGATGGTGATCTGTCCCCGGTCGAGCACGAAAATGCCATCCTCGTCGATATGAACCCCGATCGGCTGGTTGAAGCCCGTTGCGAAACGTTGCCAAGTTACGTTCTTGAGGTCGTCCGATATTCCCTTGACCAACCAAATGTCCCCGGGCAGGGCGGCCACGATGGCGTCCCCGTTGGGAAGAAAGTCCATCGAGCTCAACTGCATGACGGTCTTGTAGGGGTTGTCGTACGGCACCTTCAAGGTATCCACCACGTAGTTTGCTCCCGGCCTGGCTTTGCCCAGTTCGCCCGGAACCTTGAGGACCTCCTTCCAGCGCTTCTCGATCTTGCGCTCTGCCTTCAAGTGGGCCAGGGCGGCCTCTTCGCCCGCCGGTTTCTTTTCCTTGGATACCCGGATGATCAAGTGAGCGTCCTTCCCGATTTCTTGGATTTTAAGTTCCCCCTCGACCCAGCGGGCGCTCGTCACGCCCTTGGATTCAACCACTTGAACCTTGAGCGCTCCGTCCATTACCCGGCAGGGCAAGGACAGGCTCTTGCCTGCATCCTTCAGGTCGATCCTCCGGTACAAGGCATCCTTGGTTGCCCAAGGTTCGTCCTCGATCCTTACCGATCCGATCCTGTACTCGAAGACCACCCGCTTGCCGAACCTGCGCAACCCCAAGTATTCTCCGGCATCCGGCATCTCGGCCTTGGCAGTGGCAAACCAAGGCTTTTCATCCACGTTCGCGTTGCGGGAGGTTCCCCAGCGGTGTGGTTCGAAACGGATCCATCCATTCCAGGCCGCCCGGTAGGAAAGGGATTCCGGATCGAAGCAGGCGGAAAGAACGTGTCCGTCACCCAGTTTCACGCAGATTCCCTTGAGCACGTTGAAACCCTTGCCCTTGACCACGTGGGTAAAATGCTCTCCCTGATCGCCCTTGTTCCAGCGCCCGTCATTGTGGTTGTTCTGGTTGTTCTTTCCCCAGTGACCATGGACGGCTCCATCCAGTCCCGGGTAGGAAGGGATCACTTCCGGAATCTTGTCCGGGTTGGCCATGTAGTAATCCGCCTGGCGGGCATAGAATTCGTAGAGCCTTGCCTCATTGACCTTTTCCTTGGCCAGGGAGTATCCGTCCCGGCCACCCTTGAGGTCGGCATAGGGGTACTTGTCCGGGGTGGCCAGGTTGAGTTCCGTCGCCCAGGCCAACCCCGTGAAAATAAGTAAGCCGAACCCGGCAAACGCAACGATTCGTTTCATGTTCTTCATGCGAACTCCCTTAATACGTCAAACGGATGCCTAGGCAACCGGATTGGTTTAGGCTTGGGTTCATGCCCTTATTCAAGCTCGTTCATAGAATTCAGGAAACCCCGCAGAGAGCAGGCGGTCACGTTCGGGGTCAACGGAAAACCTTCCCCCCTTGGAATGACGATGAATCCACGAGAGGCCTTCGTCGTCTTCAAGCTCTCCATCATGCCCGGGGTCACCTTGGGGGACAACGTACGCTTGATCTCCACGGCAATGGTTTCTCCCGCCGATGACTCGATCACCAAGTCCAGTTCGGCCCCGGCGTGGGTTCGATAGTGGCTCGCCATGCTTCGGGCGGGAAGCGACGTCAGGATTTGCTCGATGCAAAATCCCTCCCAGGAGGATCCGCACAAAGGGTTCCCGAGAATATCCTCCATGCAGGCCAGTCCGGTCAAGGCATGGAGGATTCCACTGTCGCGCCAATAGACTTTCGGGGCCTTTACCAAACGCTTCCCCATGTTTCGAGACCATGGGGGCAAGCTTCTGGTCAGGTACAGCCCCTCAAGTAATTCGACGTACTTTCGCACCGTCTTCGCATCGATGCCCAGTGATTTGCTCAGGTTCGTGCAATTAAGGGTGGATCCTTGCAGGTGTGCGAGCATGGTGCAAAAGCGACGCAGTTCGATGGGAGTTGCAATTATGCCCAACCTGGGGAGGAACCGTTCGACGTAACTGGTTATGAAATCATTGCGCCATTGCATCGAGATCGAGTCATTTTTGGCGAGGTGGCTATCGGGGTATCCGCCATTCACCCACAATAAATCAAGCTTCTCTTGGGAAGCTTCGAGTTCAAGCAAGTGGATCGGGTTTAACTCCAAGTAACTGATCCTTCCGGCCAAAGTTTCGGAGCTTTTTTGCAGGATATCCGGGGAGGCGGAGCCAAGCAGCAGGAATTGCCCGGTCTTTTCGCCCGCTTGCCTGCGTTCGTCGACCAGACTCCTGAGCACTGGGAACAAGTCGGGCATGGTCTGGACTTCGTCAAGAATTACAAGCTCACCCTTGCAGGAAGACAGGTAGAGCTCGGGATCGGACAATTTTGCCTGATCCGAGGGAAGTTCAAGGTCCAGGTAACGACACGGCTTTTTGAAATCCAAGCTTTTGGCCAAGGTCGTCTTCCCCACCTGCCTCGATCCCAACAAGGCCACCACCGCCGTCTGTTCGATACGATCAAGTAGGGTGTCGCGTAAAAGTCGTGCAATCATTTGCATAGAAAATAGGGAATGAATTCCTGATTTTCAAGGTAAAACACAATATCTAATCTTTTTGATCCAAGCAAATTCGTTTCATGCTTTTCATGCGAACTCCCTTACTACGTCAAACGGATGCCTAGGCAACCGGATTGGTTCCCCCAAGGCCAAAGGAATTCAGCTGGTCCGTCGCATGACGCATGATTGACAGGCTTGGGTAATTCGTGGAGTTTCGAACCATGTCCATCCGATTGATCAACCTTCTTCTCCTTCTCCCAAGCTTTCTTTGGGCCGACCAATGGTACAAAGGAAACACGCACGTGCACACCACGCTGTGCGGTCACGCCGATACCAAACCCGATGCGGTTGCCCAATGGTATCACGACCGCGGGTACAACTTTCTCATTCTCAGTGAGCACAACAAGTTCATCGATCCCTCCACGGTCAAACTCAAAGGCAAACCGAGGGAAGACTTCCTCCTCGTGCCCGGAGAGGAAGTAACCTCGGCGGTTCACAGCACCGCCATGAACGTCAGCCGATTGGTCCCCTGGCAATTTAACGACAAGAACCGGACCAAAGTCCTTCAGAACCACGTGGACGAGACCCGCAAGGCCGGAGGAGCCACGATACTCAATCACCCGAACTTCAGGAGACGCTTGCATGATCATGAAATTTTGCCCGTCAAAAACCTCTACATGTTCGAACTCTACAATTCTCATCCGGGCGTTCACAGTTTTGGAAACGCTCATTATCCAAGTTTGGATGAGTTGTGGGACGCCCTGCTTGAAAAAGGAATGACCATTTACGGGGTCTCCTCCGACGATGCCCATAAACTTAAAAAATGGGGAGAAAAAGAAAACAACCCCGGTCGCGGATGGGTCATGGTGCGCTCGAAAGAGCTGACCTCCGATGCCCTCACCGCGGCCATGCTCAAAGGTGACTTTTATTCCTCCTCCGGGGTCATGCTCAGTAAGCTTGTTCGTGGAAAATCCTCCATCGAGCTCGAAGTCGACTCCAAGACCACCACGAAGGAACTCGGGTCTGAGTTCCTCTTTGGACGCCCCGTCAAAAAGGGCGAACCCGGAACCACCATCGAATTCATCGGCCCGCAAGGGGAGGTCGTTCAATCGACTTCCGGGAACAAAGCC
>JABGWD010000114.1 GCA_018645725.1 Opitutia bacterium | reverse complement strand
TTTCTTTTTGGCGGCAACAGCCTCCGCGTTCTTTTTGGCGGCAGCAGCCATCATATGCTCAACACGAGTCTTGATGTAGCGTACTCTTACCTTCTTATCGTCATCATCGCACTCAATCCCAAGCTTGATTAGGAGTCCTTTGTTGGGATTGTTTTCCAATTCCTCTTGGGCGAGTTCATAGAGCTTGTATTCATCTTGGCTCATCCCCCAAACCCTAACCTTCCCGCTCCCCCTCGGTCAACCCATCAATGCCATTTCCGTTCACGACTTTGGTCACGGGGCACTTCTCGCAATTCGGTTTCCAATCAACGCCAGTCGATGTCTTGCCGTCCATTCCAACGCCTTCTGCTCGTACCAAGGTCCCTCCAGTCCTTCTCCTTTGACAGGAGACTCCCTACTTCTTTTTTACCGTGTTCTGCGATGGAGCGTTTTGTCAGTATTGGTTTTCTCCAAAGGATTTGGTTTGGAACACATTCAATCGATTAATATGACGCACGTAGTTCCTTCGCCGGAGATTGCAGAGGAATTATCTTTGCCGGTAGGTTTTGAGCAGATTCAAGGGCAAAGAAGAGCGTCGAAACCTTTCTCCTATTTTTCGGGGAACAGGGGGAAGGGGTAGGGCAAACCTTTTTTTAGGCGAAGATAATTCGGGTCGTTTATATTTTTTATTCCCGCGTACCGTCGGGCATTGAGGAGTAAATCTGAAATCTTCTTGTCCAGGGTCATGATTGGCGAATAGGGAATAGTTTCCTTGCCCGTTGGTCTTACAACCTGAAGGATGTTTTTTGAGGGATTCACTCCCCAGGCATGTTCATTAAGAGACTTACTCCACTTGTCCTCCAGAGTACAGAAGCCTCGATAAGTGAATTTTGCTGAGAGAAGATCCTTCCAGAATTTCTCGAAAAATCTAGCTTCCTGATAATACGATATTTTTTTGGCGGTAGAGAAAATTTCCTGCAATTCTTTGCGTAAAGGTGTTTTTTCGCCACTGGAAATGAATTTGTACCATTCGCCTACAAGATCATGCCCTTCCGATGCTTCGCTTAGTTTTTTGGAATGGATGATTACCGATAAATTCCCGCGTGGATCGTTCTTCAGACCCCACTTTTCGGGGCGCACTTCCATGATTTCCATGAGGGTTAGAAAGATATGGCATTTGACAAAGGGATCTAGCAAGGGGTCTCGTTTTAGCTTGTCGAGCAGTAACAGGGCCGGACTGTTTACCTTTGGTGTTGCGAACACCTCAAGCAATGGGCTGGAGTCTCCGTAAAGGTATTTCGATTCCTCGCAAAGCGATGAGCCTTTGGTCGCGAGTTCCCCGCCGAGGATTACTTGTCCCGTAGCGGTCACCGATGTGGATAATGGTTCAAATGACTTGCTGATACCAGTCCATTCGCTGATGAAATTCTGGCTTGAGACTTCTCCGTCACGGATAACCTTTGCAGACTGGGTCAATTGATAACTTCCAGAGCCAGTCCCCGGCTTGAACACAAGTTGTTGAGGGAATATTTTACCAATCGTCCAAATACCCCTACTGGCGGAGTCTTTCCCGGAAGGTTGCCACGAGTCACCAGACTTTTCAAACTTTTCCACAGCACTTGAGTCGAAAAGTTTGGTCCGAAAAACCGACTTCAACCTGGCGTCGTTATAAAGCTGATCCAGCAACTTTTCTTCCTCGGGGTTGGTTTCTGCGGGGCGCCAGTCTGAAGTTATGGAATTTATCGCGGTATCCCAAAGCTCCGGGGTGGGTTTCATGAAAGTCTTTCCCTCTAAGTTCTCGAACAAGTTCACGCAAGACAGCATCTTCTTGGCCGCCTTGTAGTGGACGGATTCAGTCAATCCGCTCTCGACTAATTTTTCGAGTTTGGAAAAAAGAGCTTGCGGCGAGTCGGCATCGTTCAGGCTCAAGGCAAGTTGGTCATGGGAATCAAGCGTTTCCTTGAGTCCCCTGTACTGCGAGCGAAGGTTTTCGACAACATCCTGTTGCCCCTCGGTGAGCCCTAGACCGTCGATTTCAGTATATTTCGCTGAGCTACTTTCGATCTCAACCAATTGCCTGTTCATTTCAGTCAGGTTTTTCCTGAGGCTAGCTAGTTCTTGCTCCAAGCTAAGGTTGTTTTGAGCGAAATCACTTGAAGTGCTGACGAGAGAGTTAAGTGATCCGGATATTCCCCCCTGCAACTTATCTCTTCGTTCTTTCCATTTTTCATCTATTCTGTTGAGCTCGTTGCTCCGAGTCTCGCGGTACGCCGAATTCAACCTGCTCAAGTCGTCACGGAGAGACTGTTTTTGGGACTGGAGTCTTTGAATGGTGTCAAGGTCATCTGCATTTTGAATTTCAACTTGAAAATCATCAATCCTCTGCCCGAAATCTTTATTTAATTTCCTGCCTTCCGCGACAAGAGATTTTCCCTTCTTGATTGCTGTCTCGAATTCAAGTTCACCGGTTCTTTCCGGATGGTTCTTCTCGAAGGAGTCAAGGAAGCTTGCCAAATCCTCCAAGTTGTCGTTTCTTTCGAGGCCTTCAGCCAGCTTGGAATACTCCTCGTTCCAGGCCATTTTCCCTGAAATCAGGTAGAAGGTAAAGACTGCTGCAATGATTACCGCCAGAGATGCCCCTCCAATGAGGATGCGTGAGTTCCTGCTTCTCTTGGCAATATTTTGACGTAATCCTGAAAGTGTTTCATTGAATTTTTGGAGATCTTCGGAGGAGAGACTTTGCCCGACCTCCTGGAGATCGCGTCCGACAGAGGCCAATCGGGCGAGATCGTGTCTCAGTTCGGATGTTTTCCTGTCTTTAACGATATCTTTTTCCTGAATTTCCCGGATGATGGATTTCAGTTCTGATTCGCGTTTTTTGTCCTCGCCGGCCTTTTTCTGCTTGGTACTCTCCTGGGAGGTCCACTTTCGGGCGAGCTCCACGATCCCCGAATAGGTATGCTCGGGCAAGTCGGGTAGCGCCGCGTCGAGTTGAAGAGAGTTTTGCGAGACGAGGGAATCAATTTGCCCAAGGGTTGCAACGGCATCCTTCCAGTTGCCCTCTTTTTTGATCGAGAGGAGTTTCTCGACCATCGACTTGCACTGCAAGAGGCATGCATCCAGCCTGATATCCTCTTCATATCTCAGGATTTCTTCCCATTCTGAGCCTTGAGGCTGGTTCATCCATCGCTCATCCCTGAAGGCCGCGAGACTATCCGCGAACCATTCCTTATTCTTTTCTCTGGCCATTTGGGCGAGCTCGGAAACCTTCTTGGCCTGCGTATTCGATTCTATCTTCGCAAGCTGTTTGGTCGCGTTTTCATCGGATGGATTCTTAGCCACTATTTCCCTAAGGAGGGATTGCGCCTTTGCCATATCCTTGACCCTCATTGCATGGGCAAGATCCCTGTAGAGTGGGTCGGAGCGGTCGATGGGAGCAGATGGTGCAGGTGTGGGCTCGACGACAGGTGTGGGCTCGACGACAGGTGTGGGCTCGACGACAGGTGTGGGCTCGACGACAGGTGCGGGTTTGGCGACAGGGCTCAAAGGAAGAGCCGCGATCATTTCAGCGGCGGTGGAGTAGC
>JABGWD010000113.1 GCA_018645725.1 Opitutia bacterium | reverse complement strand
TTTACGAACGGGTTGAAAAAGAAGGGTTTGCGGAGAAAGGAACCCAAGTTCTCCTGGAGGTTCTCAGGAAGATGAATGAATCTTGATGAGATTCTTGTGAAAAGAGTGTTTCCAAATTCCTAGGAATCAGTAAGATAATACCTTTTTTATATTTGTCATGGTCAATTTAGTTACGGGAGGCGCAGGTTTTTTGGGTAGTCACTTGTGTGATCGCCTGCTTGAGCGAGGGCAGGAGGTTATCTGTCTGGATAACTTTTTTACCGGACGCAGGCGCAACGTGGTTCACCTTCTCGAGAACCCGAAATTCGAATTGATGCGTCACGACGTAGTCGATCCTTTCAAGCTGGAGGTCGATCGAATTTACAACTTGGCTTGTCCGGCATCACCCGTTCATTACCAGTTCAACCCGATCAAGACGGCCAAGACGTCGGCCATGGGCGCGATCAATTGCCTGGGGTTGGCCAAGAGAGTGGGGGCCCGTATCCTCCAGGCTTCTACCTCCGAGGTTTACGGTGATCCGGAAGTTCATCCTCAACCCGAAGAATATCGTGGCAACGTCAATCCGATTGGCTTGCGGGCTTGTTATGACGAGGGGAAGCGATATGCCGAAACCCTCTTCTTCGACTACCACAGGGAGAACAAGGTGGATATCCGGGTAGTCCGGATCTTCAACACTTATGGTCCACGAATGCTGGCGGACGATGGAAGGGTTGTCTCCAACTTTATTGTTCAGGCCTTGAGGGGAGAGAACCTGACGATCTATGGAGACGGTTCTCAGACTCGCTCCTTTTGCTACGTGGACGATTTGCTGGAAGGAATGATAGGCGTCATGGAACAGGAGAAAACCGTCGGGCCAATAAACTTGGGCAACCCGACCGAGTTCACGATCAAAGAATTGGCCCAGAAAGTACTGAGCATGACAAGTTCGTCTTCGACGCTTGTCGAAAAACCGCTTCCTTCGGATGACCCGACCCAGCGCAAGCCCGACATCAGTCTCGCGAAGGAGGTGCTCGATTGGTCTCCCCAAGTCGAGCTCGAGGAGGGTCTTGAGCGTACGATTCCCCATTTCCGAGCACTACTCGAATCCTGATTTTTTCTTTGGCATGAATCTTTTAGCACCCTTTAAATCGATATTGAATTCCCTTAGGGGAAGAAACCATCGCAAGTACCTCAAGAAATGCGCCCCGATCGTAGTTGAGATCAACCGGATCGAAAAGGAGTATCAGAATCTTTCGGATGATCAGTTGAAAGCCAAAACGCCCGAATTCATGGAGCGTTTCAAGAACGGGGAATCCCTCGAGGAAATGCTTCCCGAAGCCTTTGCCACCGTCAAAAACGCGGCCCGTCGGCTCTGTGGAGAATCCATTTCGGTATGCGATCATCCTCTTCCTTGGGAGATGGTGCATTACGACGTCCAGTTGATCGGAGGAATGGCTTTGCACGAGAGGCACATCGCCGAAATGGCTACGGGCGAGGGAAAGACTCTGGTTTCGACCTGTCCCCTCTACCTGAACGCGTTAAGCGGAAAAAATTGTCAACTCGTCACGGTCAACGATTACCTCGCCCTGAGGGATTCCCATTGGATGGGGGCTCTTTTCGAATACCTTGGCCTGACGGTCGGATGCATTCAGAACAACATGCCTTCCTCCGAGCGCCGCGTAATGTATGAACGGAACATTACCTACGGCACCGCATCCGAGTTTGGGTTCGACTACCTGCGGGACAATGGAATGGCTACTTGCAAGGAGGACCAAGTTCAGAAGGATCACTTTTTTTGCATCATTGACGAAGCGGATTCCATTCTGATCGACGAGGCCAGGACGCCCTTGATTATTTCCGGACCGATGAGGGAGGACAACCCTTTGCCGTTTGATGAGATGAAGCCCAAGGTCATGAAGCTTTTCGATACGCAGTTGAGGCAGTGCAACAAGCTTGCCGAAGAGGCAAAAAGCGCCTTTGGGAAAGAGGATCTTTCGGACGAAGACGCGGACGAGGCAACGGCCAAGTTATACCAAGTCAAGCGGGGCATGCCTACGCATCGGCAATTCATGCGCATGATGGAGAATGCCTCCATTCGAAAGGGATTCGAGAAATTCGACCTGGAGATGAATTCCGATTACAACAAGACGCGGGCTCACGACTTGAAGGAGGATTTGCACTACGTTATCGATGAGAAAAACCAGCAAGCGGACTTGACGGAAAAAGGCCGCCAATTGATAAGCCCGGATGACCCCGAAGGTTTTGTCATTCCCGACTTGGCCAGCGTGTATGTCGAAATCGAGCGGGACACGACGTCTTCGGACGATGAAAAGCGCGAAAGCAAGGAAGGGGCCGAGCGTGACTTTCAACTCAGGAGCGAGCGCATTCATACGGTCTCGCAACTTTTGCGGGCTTATGGCCTTTACGAGAAGGACAAGCAATACGTGGTGCAAGGTGGCAAGGTGATGATCGTGGATGAAAACACGGGACGACTGATGCCCGGGCGGAGGTGGAGCAACGGACTTCATCAGGCGGTCGAGTCCAAGGAAGGAGTAGCCATCGAAAAGGAGACCAAGACCTACGCTACCATCACCATCCAAAATTATTTCAGAATGTACGACAAGCTAGCCGGCATGACGGGAACGGCTGAAACCGAGGCAGGCGAGTTTCACGACATTTACAGGTTGGGCGTAATGGTTATCCCCACTCACAGGGATTGCGTCCGCAAGGACCTCAACGATTTGATGTTCAAAGGCCGTAGGCAAAAGTTCAACCAAGTGTTGGAAGACCTGAACGAAGCTCACGGCAAAGGCCAACCCGTATTGATCGGAACTGCTTCGGTCGAGTCATCGGAGGTTTTCAGCCGGATGCTCAAGCGGGCCAATATCCGTCACACCGTCCTGAACGCCAAGTTTCACGAAAGGGAGGCGGAGATCGTTGCCCAGGCAGGGCAACCGGGATCGGTTACGATTGCGACCAACATGGCTGGCCGGGGAACGGACATCAAATTGGGAGAAGGCGTCAAGGAATTGGGCGGGCTTCTGGTTTTGGGGACGGAGAGGCACGAGTCCCGCAGAATCGACCGTCAGCTGCGTGGGAGATGCGCCCGTCAGGGAGATCCCGGGGCATCGAAGTTCTATGTCTCGCTTGAGGATGACCTCATGCGCTTGTTTGCCAACCAGGGAGCTCTGTCAAAGATGCTTGAAAAGTCATTCGGCGAAGACGAGTCGCTTGAGCACGGAACCCTGGACTGGTCGATCCAAAATGCGCAAAAGAAGGTCGAGCAACAGAATTACTCGATTCGCAAGCGCTTGCTTCAGTACGACGACGTATTGAACAGGCAGCGGGAAATCGTCTATTCGATTCGAAACGACGTTTTGCTCGAAGATGATCCCGGGAAAATTTTGATCGAGTTGATCGAGGAGGAACTGGACGTTCGGTTGGGCGGAGTTCCCGAGACCGAGTTCAAGGCAACGCAAGAGAGCGAAATGTCGGAGTTGGAATCCGTTCTTGCTTCATGGGTAAACGTGACCTTTCCCCTTTCCGTACGCTTGGAGGAATTGGTCGGCAAATCCGAGGACGAGGTGAGGGAATTTATTCTGGAGAAGATTACCTCGGCTTACGATGCCAAGCGGAAGCTCGAGGACCCGGAACGTCTTCAGGGGTTGGAAAGGTACGTCGTGGTCAACGCCGTCGACGTGCATTGGCAGGATCACTTGACCGAGATGGAAGAATTGCGCCGGAGTGTCGGTTTGCGGGGTTATGGCCAAAAGGATCCTCTGAGCGAGTACAAGAACGAGGCTTTCCGGGCATTCGAGGAAATGATGGGGTCGATGCGCTCCGACGTTTGTTCGGGGTTGTTCCGTTCCTCCACCAACCTCGCGGTCTTCGAGAATATGCTTTCGACTCTTAACAACGTGGCCAAGACGACCGGTCCGGAAAGCTCGGGTGAAACCGGCTTCGACCAATTTCGGTCATCCCCCGGAGGGACGGGGGGGGGGGAA
>JABGWD010000112.1 GCA_018645725.1 Opitutia bacterium | reverse complement strand
TGGCTGGCCGCCTCTGGAAGCAAATGCCATGGGTTGCCCGGTCATCACTACGCGTACCGGGGCAATTGCGGACATTTTGGGAAACTCGGCAACTTACGTCGATCCGGCCAACCAAAGGGAAATCAATCAAGCATTGCTCAGTTTCATGAACAATGAGCGCCCTGAGCATTCTTCCCCCGGGATACCGACAAACCATGACTGCTCCAACAACTACGAAAGGTTATACGGGCAAGTACTGGGAGAGTCCTTCAGGCCGTGAGTCTATCTCTTTTTTTCCATGCGCCTCTGCATTGCTTGAGAAAGACAAGCCTATACTCCTTCCTTCTCAAAACCCGGTTGGACCGGCCTCGATTAACCGATTTGGGCTTGCCTTTCCCCGTTGCAATCAGACCCCTTACGCACGCTTCCATTCGTTGGGCCAAACAGCGACAAGAACCCGAAATCGCCAAATTGTTCACCCAAATCGTAAAAGCTCTCGACCGACGGCACCCCAAGAGGTTCTTTTACGACGTGGGAGCAAACCACGGTCATTATTCATGGCTTGCCTTGAGCCAAAGTCAAAATATGGAAGTAATGGCATTCGAACCGGATCCAAAGAACTTGGAATTGCTTCGTCTTACGGTTGACCATTCGAGCTTGAATCAAGTCCGGATCCAAGATACGGCCCTTAGCGACAAGACAGGAATGACTCGCTTCCATCAGGATCGCCTGACTTCCGCTACCGGAATGATTGACAATGGAGACACCCCATGGATCGAGAAATATCTTGGGCGCAAAGCAAATTCGATTGAGGTAAAGCGATCGATGCTGGATTCCTTCTGTAACCCGAAAACAAAACCCAGTTTGATAAAAATCGACGTGGAAGGACATGAACTCGAAGTTCTCAAAGGTGGACAGGAGTGTTTGCTGGATTACAAACCTATCCTGATCATCGAATCTTTCCCGCCCAGGCAAGAAGAGGTTATTCATTTTCTTTGCCAACTCGGATATGAAATCAGGGATGCGGAAAGAAACACTCAAGTATCCGACCGAACCAACAACCTGTTGGCTTGGAACAAAGCGGGTCCTCTCCCGTCCTCGGAAATTCGGGGAATCCTACAATCATGAATTCGCCAAAAGTTCCCGTTTCACTCCTTGTTCCCTGCAAGAACGAAGAAAAGAACGTCGAACGGTGCCTGCGTTCCGTAAATTGGGTCAACGAAGCATTCGTCGTAGATTCTCAAAGTACCGACCGTACGATTTCCATCGCAGAGAAAGAGGGTGCCCAAGTCGTGCAGTTCAATTACCAAGGAGGTTGGCCAAAAAAGAAAAACTGGGCTCTCGACAACTTGCCTTTCAAAAACGAATGGGTTCTCATCCTCGATGCAGACGAATGCCTACCACCCGAAGCGGAGGAGGAAATTCGGAAGATCATCGAGAACCCGGATGCGACTCATTCCGGTTATTGGATCAACCGGCGCTACTTTTTTATGGGCAAACCGCTCAAGCACGCCTACTTTCCCAATTGGAACCTGCGACTCTTCAAGCATCGACTCGGGAGGTACGAAAAGATCACGGGAGGCGACACCGACAGCGGAGATCATGAGATTCACGAGCACGTGGTCGTAGAGGGTACTACCGGCAAGCTCAAAGCAATCATGGATCACCACGCCTTTCCAACGATCGAAAGTTTCGTGGAAAAACACAACAGATACTCGAACTGGGAAGCTGTTGTGGAAAGTACGAGCAAAGACAAGGCAGGTTCGCTTCAACACAAAGGAGTAAAAGGAAAACGATTCTTGAGGCGGGTTTTCAGGACACTCCCTTTCAGACCGACCCTGCGTTTTCTCTACGTTTACCTTTGGCAAGGTGGTTTTCTTGATGGTTGGCCCGGTTACGTCTTCGCCCGGTTACATGGCCAATACGAATTTCTATCCGTGGTCAAAGCGAGGGAACGCTCAAGGGGAAGAGAAAAGACGAGGTAAGTTTCTTTCCGACTTGGAAAGCTTTCTCCCTTCTTCGTCGAGCAATAGTTCGCAGTGATAGAAGTCGGGACGGGACCACCCGAGTTCATCGAACAACAGGCACTGCCTTGCGCTCGACAAGAGAAGATCCTCTCCACGAACGACCTCGGTAATATCCATGGCATGATCGTCGGCAACGGTAGCCAACTCATAAGAAGCCACACCCTCCTTGCGCCAAACCAAAAAATCCGAAAAATCCTTACCTGTCACGAACTGCTGCATTCCCTTTGCCCGGTCAAAAAAAGAAATCGTCTTGTTCCATTCGACTCTGAAGCGCCAATTGAGTTCGCCTGGGAAATCCAATGCGATGCGATGCTTATTGGCCGGGCGAAATTCTTCCGGAAAAAGGAACTCGTCTCCCCCCCTTGACGACAGACCTTTGTCCCGGATTTCCTTTCGGCTTTTCAAGCAGGGATAGACGAGATCCATCTCCGCCAACTCCCGAAGGATGGAAACGTAGGACGAACCCCTCTTGCTTTGATCATAGGGGGCGTAACTCCCCCCGCAATCCGGACCTTCTGACCAAGTCAGACCGCACCCCCTCAAGTCATCCATGGCCGATTGGGCAAACTCTTCCCGGCAACGCAAGGGGTCCAAGTCGTCATTGCGGTAAACCAGGACACCGGAATGAGAAACCGCCCTTTCCCAGGCAACGCGGAAGGTCCTCGCATGCCCTTCGTGCAAATACCCCGAAGGAGTTGGAGCCAAGCGCCCGCGATACCTTTTTTTCTCTTTCTCCTCGCTCATTTTGCAAAAGTAAGCTTTAGATAATCCCTTACGCAATGAGAAGATCTTCTCAAGAACTACAAGATTATGAACTTTAAAGACTTAGGGCTCTGCCCTGAACTCCTCCAAACGATCGAGGAACTCGGGTATGAGGAACCAACCCCCGTCCAAGTAAAAGCTATACCCCCAATCATAGAGGGAAGAGACATGGTTGGTTCAGCCCAAACCGGAACCGGCAAAACGGCGGCCTTCGCCCTTCCCACGCTCCACAGGCTGGCTAAGCCCGGTGCATGCAGGGCATTGGCCTTGGCTCCTACTCGTGAGCTCGCCATTCAAATCGAAGAGAATTTCCGTAAGTATGGAAATCAGATGGGCTTTAACATGGCGCTCCTATATGGAGGAGTAAAATATGGAAAGCAACTCGACCAGTTGAGAAACAACCCCGATGTCGTAGTCGCAACCCCAGGCCGCTTGCTTGATCACATTGGGCAGGGGAACCTGGATTTGAGTAATATTGAAATCTTGATACTCGACGAGGTAGACCGGATGCTGGACATGGGCTTTATCGAGGACGTGACCAAAATTATCCAAAAAACACCCCGATCCCGCCAAACTCTGTTGTTTTCCGCAACCATTCCGGATTCCGTCGTACGGTTGGCGGATTGGGCTTTGGACAACCCTGCCGAAGCCAAAATCGACATAAAGATTTCAGCCGCAGACACGGTCAGTCATGCCCTTTACCCAGTCCCTGCGATTCAAAAATTCGATCTGCTCATCGCCTTGCTCAAAAATATCGAGTTTGAGAATTTGATCATCTTCTTTCAGACGAGACGGGGAACGGACAAGATCAGTCGCTGGCTGACTGAACATGGACAAGATGTCCGCGTTCTTCATTCCGATCTCAAGCAACGTGACAGAATGTCCGCCTTGCAAGATTTCAAGGATGGCAAAGTCAAAATCCTGTCGGCAACCGACGTCGCTTCTCGTGGACTCGACATAACAAACGTCACCCATGTCATCAACTATGACGTCCCTCAACACTCCGAAGACTATGTTCATAGAATTGGTCGAACCGGAAGAGCTCGAACGGAAGGAGAAGCCTTTACCCTGTGCAAACCCGAAGAATTGCCCTTGGTTCAATCGATCGAAAAATTATTGGGCAATCCACTGCCTCGAAAATTCGTCGATGACTTCTCATATCGGGATTCTCCTGCGGAAATGGTGCCTACGGGCGCCGAGGTTTCCAAGAAACGCAATCGCGGTTTCGGCAAACAAGTCTCTTTCGGTTCACGCAGACGTAGATAAAGGCAGTACGGCAGCAAAGTTTTAATTCGGTCACCAAAGGCAAATCCTTGATTCTTCGATAAGCGAAGGAAACTGGGAACCAAAGCTCCAATTATTCGGCAAAACCACCGACTCGGTGGTTTTTTTGTACCCGAATGACCAAGAGGTCCGCTCCTGCGGAATTCCCTATGGAGAAACTTTATCCGTAGTTTCCGCGTCATCCACCAAGTCGATGGTGGAATCCGCTTCGATGCGGATGGGCGGGTTGGTGAGGTCGATCACGGTTCGTACGGGCAAAGTCACAACTTGGGTACATCCGGACAAAACCCCAACAAGGGGAATGAGGACCAAGGGTAAAAGATGCTTGCGCACGGGTACTTTTACATAGTAGACCGCCCCGCTCATCAACCACTAAATACAGCCGCATGTTCCCATTGCTTGACTTTTGCCACCCTCCCCTCCCGTTTTTGTGCACAACGGCAACAGGCATCTCGGACGACTTCATTCTTTATCTTCTTCCCCCGATTGCAGCTTTGATCGGATGGGTCACCAACTACTTGGCGGTGAAAATGCTGTTTCACCCCAAGGCCCCCATTTCTATTTTTGGTTTTGCAATCCAAGGTGTTTTTCCAAAGCGGCAAGCTCAACTTGCCGCAAAGCTCGGCGACTTGGTCTCCGAGGAATTGTTCTCCGTGGAGGAAGTGACCGATCGTATCAAGGAGGTTTCGACCGACCAAGAGACCATGGAATTGATCGGCAAAAGAATTGAAAAAACGATCCGGGAGAAATTGGTCAAGAGCTTCCCCATGCTTTCGATGTTTTTAAGCGACGACATGGTCGAGAAGGTAACGAAACTATTCAAGGACGAGCTCAGGGATTTCATAAGGGAGTCTGCCGATGGTGTGGCGAAAAAAATCGAAGAAGACCTGGACGTCAGGGAAATGGTGCGGAAAAAAGTGGAGGCTTTCTCCTCGGACAAGTTGGAGGCTTTGCTTACCTCCCTCATGAAAAAGGAATTTCGGTTTATCGAGATTATCGGAGCGGTCATTGGCTTCCTCATCGGCTGTGTCCAAGTTGCCTTGACTCTGGTTGGAACTTGATCGGTTTCTCAGCCCATTGCGCTCCCCGAAGTTCAATTCGGCATAAATTGCTTGTTGCCTCCCAACCCAATGACTTCAATCTAGGATATCTTGAACACGACAATTTTTCTAGAAAAACTGCACTGGGAAAACATTAAGAGCTTTTGGTTGGAACCCTCCATTCTCATCCAGGGCGGAATACTCTTGGGCATGCTTCTGGTCGCGGTCCTGCTGACACGCTTGACGAAACCCTTGATCAAAAGCCTGTCCGAAAAATCCGAAGAAGACAGTTGGTCGGGAAAAGCATGGAGACATTTGGAGCGCGTGCTTGCTCCGGTCTACCTGATTCTCCTATGCATAGTTAGCTTGGTCATTGCCGACCCCCTCAAGCTTGGATCGGAATCCCTCATTCGGCCTTTTGCCAGTGCCGCCACCGCTTGGGCAATTTACCGCTTGGTTTCCGGTTTCACCCAAAGCCGGGCGTGGCTCCGCCTTATCGCCGTGATCGCATTTGGCTTGGCTGCCCTGCACAGTTTCGGGCTTCTGGAAGCCACAATGGAAGTACTCGAACTGATTTCCTTCAAGGTTGGAGACCGGACGATATCGGTTCTTGGCCTTCTCAACGGTGTGGCGATCTTGCTGTTCCTCCTTTGGATCAGTTCCCTGCTCGGCTCTTCCGGGGAAAAGAAAATCAGAAGCCTTCCCCATTTGCCTCCGTCTTTACAGGTTCTTCTCACCAAAATCCTCCGTGTACTTTTGATTTTTCTCAGTTTCGTCGTGGCGCTGTCCACCATCGGCTTGGATCTCTCCTCCTTCGCTTTGCTTGGTGGAGCCATCGGCGTAGGCATTGGATTCGGTCTTCAAAAAGTCGTTTCCAATCTCGTGAGCGGACTCATTCTTTTGCTTGACCGATCGATCAAACCCGGCGACGTCATTGAAATCGACGGAACCTACGGATGGATAAACTCCCTGAGAGCCCGCTATGCCTCGGTCATCACGCGGGACGGGAAAGAACATCTCATTCCCAATGAAGACCTCATAACCAATCGTGTCGTCAATTGGTCCTTCAGCGACCGGAACGTCCGCGTTCGCGTACCCTTGGGCATCTCCTATGACAATGAACCCCGGGAGGCAATAAGACTGTGCTTGGAAGCTTCCCGGTCGGTTGACCGAACGCTCCAAGACCCGGAACCGCGCTGTCTTCTGACAGGCTTCGGAGATAATTCGGTCGACCTGGAATTAAGATTTTGGATTGACGACCCTTCGAACGGCGTCGGAAACGTAAGAAGTGCGGTCATGCTCGCGATTTGGGATAAATTCAAGGAAAACGGAATCCAGATTCCCTACCCGCAGCGTGACCTTCATATCAAGAATCTTTCCACCGAGCTCAAAGATCGTTTGCCTTGATGGAATAGCTACAATTTCGAATAACAAGTCAAGGGCTTCCAAGCTTGCCAAATTATCCGTTTAGGGTTTTGATAGCCCCTTTTTTCTACTTTCATGCAAACTACAGACGTACAACTCATTCCGCAATCCTTCGCGCAAACCGCCCAAACGGGGCCAGGTGGTTTTGATATGCAAATCATCATCATGGTTCTGATCTTCGTTGCCTTTTGGTTTTTGCTGATCGCGCCGCAACGCAAGAAGCAGAAACAACACGCCAAGATGCTGCAGGCTCTCGAAAAAGGAGCCAAGGTCAAGACCGCAGGAGGGCTCTTCGGGACAATCACCGGCGTAAAAGACGACCGGTTCGTCTTGCGGATTGCCGAGAACGTGAAGATCGAGATCTCCAAAGATTCCGTTGCGGAGAAGTTAGACTAAAATCAGTCGTTCTTTCCTTACCCCATATCCAGTCATGACAAAGTCCACCATCTGGAAACTGATTTTCATATTCTTTATCGTCCTGGTCAGCTTTTCGCTCATTTCACCATTCGAGGATAGAGAATTGGGTGAATATGCCGAATCCCAAGCGGGCACGACCGCCGATCCGGCAAAATACCCCGATCACGTCTCTTTCTCGGACATAACCACCGACGTTCGCGCCGGATTGGAGGAAGGACAAGACCTGAATTTCGAGAGTCTTCGAAACTATGGCAAAGAAAACAAATTGGACTATTCGGCATACTTCCAGCCACCGGAAGGCGTACTTAACACCATCTTTTCACGACTGCTTCCCTTTTGGATAAACCCCGGGATTCGGGCAGGACACGTCAAGGATCGCGACAAACGCAATGATTTGGTTCTGAGAACCTTGCTCACCAACTCTCAGGCCGCCATCAAGCTCGGCCTTGACCTGCGCGGGGGGATCGCGTTCACCATGGAAGCCCGTGACTTGAACGCCAGTTCGGACGAAGGTGACCCATCCGGCTCAACGGCAATGGACAAAGTCGTGGAAATCATGAACGAAAGGCTAAACGCCTTTGGCGTCGCCGAAACCGTAGTCCAAAAGAAGGGAGATCGAGCTATAGAGATCAAGATCCCGGACAGAACGACCAAGCAAAACCCCGGCATGATCGAAGATTTGCAAAGACCGGCAAAATTGGAATTCCGGATCGTAAACGTCGATTCAAGCGCCAGGCAACCGACCGAAGAGAACGAGGATTGGACGAACGACGAGGGAATTCTTTATCGCTCCATGACCAGAAGCGACGCCGAACCGAACGAAAACCCCATATGGGTCCAGC
Source organism: Opitutia bacterium (assembly GCA_018645725.1). GTDB lineage: Bacteria > Verrucomicrobiota > Verrucomicrobiia > Opitutales > Seribacteraceae > Seribacter. Next base: position 1,144 of record JABGWD010000112.1, on the reverse strand, counting down.
AATTGTCTTCGGCCGACGGTGATATCGTCAAGGAAGCTTTCCCCCGGCAAGATCAAATGGGAGGATGGGAAGTCGGATTGGATTTCACCAAAGAAGGTGGGGAAAAATTTGGGATCCTCACGGGAGATATCGCTCAAATGTCCGATCCGATTACCGGAGCCGACGGAAGGCTTGCAATCGTCTTGGACGGGCAACTGGAAAGCGCCCCTACCGTAAAACAGCGAATCGACGGAGGGAGTGCCGTAATCAGCGGAAACTTCAGTTACAGGGAAGCCAAGCTCCTTTCCGACATCCTGAACAATCCGCTCAAGGTATCCCTTGAGATCGGAGAGAAGTACGAGGTGTCCCCGACCCTTGCAACCAGTGCCCTGGACAGCAGTTTGACGGCCTGCTACGTGGGAGCATTTCTCGTTATTGCCTTCATGATTCTCTGGTACAAGGCGGGGGGGTTCGTCGCAGTCTTTTCGGTCGGAACAAACGTGTTGCTGGTGGTTGCCTTGCTGGCTGGGATTTTTCAGGCAACCTTCACCCTACCCGGCATGGCTGCCCTTGTCCTGACCATAGGCATGGCGGTGGATGCCAATATCTTGATTTTTGAGCGGATCAGGGAAGAGCTCAAATCTGGCAAAAGTTCCGAAAACGCCCTCGAAGGTGGATACGCCAAAGCTTTCTCGACAATCATCGACGCAAACCTTACGACTTTGATTACGGCCACGATATTGATCTGGTTGGGAACCGGACCGGTCAAAGGTTTCGGAGTTACGTTGGCCATTGGTATCGTCACTTCCGTATTCTGCGCCCTTTTCATAAGCAAAACTCTCTTGAGACTCTTGCTTCAAACCGGTCTCAAGAACTTGATCAGTCTCAGGCCGATCGAAAAAAAGAAAACAACCACCGAATTCGACTTTCTCAAATACCGTAATCCGGCCTTTCTTATCTCTTGGCTGATCGTCGGCATCGGGCTATTTTCGGTTTATCAGAATCAGGACAAGATTTTAGGCATTGATTTTCGTGGAGGGGAAGAGTTGGTCGTGTCCTTTGACGAAATGGTCGATCCTTCTGATATCGACGAACTCTTCAGCCTGAACAAGGATATTGGCGAAGTTCAACACGTATACCGTTCGGAAGTCGGAACCGGTGAAGG
>JABGWD010000111.1 GCA_018645725.1 Opitutia bacterium | reverse complement strand
GGTTTTGCCGGTAAAAACGGCGTGCGTGAACGGCTCAACGCGATCGAGCTCGATGCGGTGCCGGGTTAGGTTTTTGAAGATGCGCGATTGGGAAGCCTCGTCTCCTGGATCCAAACCGTTGTCCCCAACTTTGGCGTTACCTGTCTCCGCTTTTTTCAATTGGTTGATCTTTTGCTGGAGTTTCTTTTTCTGTTTCTCGTAGGCGGAAACCTTGGATTGGACAAGTTGGGCAAAAGCGCCAAAGCCCTCTTTGGACTCCGAAGATAGAAAAGGCGCCTTGCGCTCGGCAAACTGGGTAGTCGAGAAAACCGCCATCATTCCATAGTAATCGCGGGTTGGAACAGGATCGAATTTGTGATCATGACATTTGGCACATTGCATGGCATGGGCGAGAAAGGTCTGGCCCACCGAGTCAGTCACGTCGTCCAACCACATCTGGCGTGTTTCCTTGAAGACGCTCATGCCCGTTTGTTCCCATGGGCCCATGCGCAAAAATCCGGTGGCCACAAGGTTCTCGGGATTGTCCGGATCCATCTCATCCCCTGCCACCTGTTCCTTGACGAATTGGTCATAAGGCTTGTCCTGGTTGAAAGAGCGCACGACATAGTCGCGATAGCGCCAAGCATTGGGACGGGCGTAGTCGTTGGCAAACCCGGCAGAATCGGCATAGCGGGCGACGTCCAACCAATGTCTCGCGAAATGTTCTCCATAATGAGGAGAGGCCATCAACTCTTTGGCATGATCCAAGAGAGCAGTTTTCGATTTCGAGAACTCGTGCTCAAACTTGGTTACTTCAACTGGTTCCGGAGGCAACCCGGTCAACCCGAAGGACAGGCGACGGTACAATTCGCGGGGAGATGCATCCGGGGCAAGTACGAGTCCGACTTCCTTGAGTTTGCGGTTCACAAACCAGTCGATCGGGTGCTTGCCCTCGGGAACCTTTTCCACTTTCAGGGGACGGTAGGCCCAGAGTTTCTTGGTTTCGTACCGGCGCTTCTGCCAATCATCGGAAAGAGCCTTCGAGGTGACCACCTGTTCCCCTTCGGCATACTTTTTTTGGATCATGGCAACCCGTTCTTCACTTGGCCAGGGGGCTCCTTCGTTAATCCAGTCCCGAATCCACCAAGTCTGTTCTTTGGTCAACTTGTCCGCTTCCTTGGGGGGCATCTCCATATCCTCTTCCACCCGGGTTGAAAGAATATAGAGGAAGCTTTTTTTCCCCTTCCCGGGAATCAGGACTTCATCCTCGTAAGTTTCTCCCCCGAGGAGAAGTGATTCACGCGTACGCATATCGAGATCGCCTTTGATCTTCTTGGGATCATCTCCATGACAAGCCATGCATTTCTGAGCGAACAAAGGCTTCACTTTGAGGGCAAAAAGCTTTTCGCCGATGGAAACATCTCCACCAAAAAGGTTTGAAAACCCAAGGGAAAAGACCCCGAACAAACAAATAAATCTCTTCATTTGGAACGGATGTTGAGCGCGACTGCTTTCTTGGCTGCTGAAAGATCCCGGCAAGCAATGGCCTCGACAATTGCGGCATGTTCGAGACAACACTGCATATAGTTATCCAATTGCGAATAAGCGATCAACATTCTAACCGTAATTCCCAACCATACGGATTCAAGTTCCTTGGAGGCCTTACTGACCCAATATCGGTGCATGGCAAGATCGGTTTCGGTAATGACCTTCAAGTCCTGTTGCTCACAGGCCACGCTCAAGATACGCTGAAGGCGATTCAAATTGCCGTCATCTTCTTTCGTCCACGAACTCAAAGTAATCTCCAGGCTATGCATCTCTATCTCCCTTCGCAATTTTGCGTATAACCTGGATTCCTTCCGGGTTGGTGGAGAGCTCACGCGAACACCGCAATTAGGACTGTAAATCAAAACCCCTTCCTGTGAAAGTTGGAGCAAGGCATCCCGCACGGAATTTCGACTAACCCCAAATCGTTTGGCTAAATTTTGCTCCCGCACAGGTTGATTGAACGAAATCTCACCCGCCATGATCTCCCCTCTCAACGCATCGCATATTTGTTGTCGCATGGAAAGAATCGGTGGTCTTGTGCTAGGCATAGACGGACAGATGAGTAGTTACTTCAAGAAGTCAACAATCATATTGTCGACAATTATACAATTTTGCAAGAGGGGAAAATTGCGATGCTAATTCCGTTTCAAAATGGGATCGAAAAAATCAACCGACGCGTCGATCATTTGGTCGAACCAAATCTGCTTTGTCAGGAAGCCGTGCGGGGCCCCTTCGATCACTTCAATCTCCGAAGAGACTCCAAGGTCACTCATGCGTTTTCTGAATTTCGCCGCCCGGGTACTCTCGTCGTCCGTTTCCCCGGTTATGAAGAGACAGGGCGGGTCGTCTTTGTCCAGGTGTTCGAGCGGGGAAGCCAGGCGGTAAGCCTTCGGGCGTTCTTGCTGAGAACCACCCATGAACTGTTTCCAGATCTGGCGTTCCTTGGACACCTCCCGGGTACGCTCGGACAAGAAGTCGGTTTGAGCGCCCATCGGAACGGCGGCCTGAATGCGACTGCTAAAGGACGGGTTGCCGCCTTCCCCCTCGAGCTCGTCAACCCCGTGCGAGGTAGCCAACAGAGCGGTCAAGTGTCCGCCTGCGGAAAGCCCGATTGCACCGATTTTGGTGGCATCGATTCCGAGCTCCTTGGCATTGGCCCGCAGGAAGCGCACCGCGGCCTTGCAATCTTGAATGGCGGCGGGAAAAGGGGCTTCTCCACTGAGACGATAAGAAATCGTGGACGCGACGTAACCGCGGGCGGCTAAGGCCTGAGCGATCTTCGCGTGGCTCGTCCGGTTTCCTTTGGCCCACCCTCCTCCATGAATGCAGACGACCGCGGGCAACTCTCCCCAAACCCCCTTCGGTCGATAGATATCCATCTCTAGAGAGCGATCCCCATATTTAGCATAGGTCAGGTTCAACTTGGCGTGCAGTCGATCCAAAACGGCCGGAGAGTCCTTCGTTCTTCCGTTGACCGTTTTGTTTTCCGCCCATCCGAAAAGGCTAAAAAACGCCAAAAGAAAAGGGATGAGAGAAAGGAATCTTTTCATGGACGAAGACAGTCTACTTGGCTTTGCCGAACCAACCCTTGCGGGTTCCCCCGTGCATGAAGAGCCGGTTCTCCGCGCTGGCGAGGATCATGCCCACGCTGGCGTTACCAATGGAAGGAAGCCCCAGGTACTGGTCCCCCCCGATATTTCTCTTCCCCCCGAAAAAGGCGGCTCCCCCGCGGGGCAGGCGGGAAAGCTCGAGGTAAGGAACCCAAGTTTCCATCACCTCGGGATACTTCCTTGGCGAACCTTGCTTGATTCCGGAAAACCCGAAGATCAAACCGATCGAGGACATGGCGTGGGCGTGGCGCATCCGGCCATTGAGACGGACAAGGGATTCGGCAAGGGAGTTGGCGAAATTCTTATCCCGCCCGGCCACCATCAAGGCGGTGGCCATGGCACCGGTACGGGCGGCGATGTCCGGGCTCCCCGGAGCCCGGGAGGAATAGCCCAACGCCCCGGTCTTGCGATCCAGGGACTTGCTCACCTCGGAAAAGGAATTCTTCCAGGCCTTTTCATCGATCGGGTGTCCGCATTTCTCGGCCAGAGCCCAGGCCAAGTGGGCCTGGACGTTGATTACGATCAGCCCGCCTCCGCTGTAAGGGATGGAGTAGTGGTGACCCATGGTTCCTTTCTCGGTCACCCTTTGGGCCAGCAAATCGCAACATTTCTTGAGCTCCCCGAAGTACGTTTTGTCTCCGGTGGCCAGCTGATACTCCCCCAGAAGGATTCCATTGGCCGCCGTCTGCCAGTTTTTGGGTCCGACCTTCGGGGCGTTTGGATCGATGGAATCGATGCTGGCTCTCTTTACGAATTCGATCCCCCGCTTGACGGAGGGCAAGTGGGCCGGATCATTGTTGGCGAGCAGGACCAACCCGCAGAATGCGGTGGTGTAAACGTCCGCATCCCCCCCTACACCAGGCTTCCAGCGACCGTTCTTTTCCTGGACCTCGACGAGATGACGGGCGATTTCAGCAAGGTAGTTCTTTCGTTTTGGGCATGCGAGTGGACGGGAAAAGGAAAAGGACGGACTCTTTGGCAAATCGATTGATAGATTTAGTTGTTCGGATTCCCTTCGTACGCGCAGGGAAATGACTGGTTTGGAAGAAGCCGACTTGCGGTCCAGGCTAGTGCCCAAAAGAGCTTGGGGGCCTTCCAGTCCGGTGTCCGTCTTCGTGGAAAAGGCGTCCGGAGTCTTGCCCGCGATCATCATCACCCGGTCGCCAACTTTGAGCCCAGCGCTCTCGGCCGCTCCGCCCTTGCCGACGTCCATGACGAGGATTTCCTTATCCCCATCCTTCAGCCGACCGGTTGCCTCGAGCACGCCCAACGGAAAATCGTGGTGTGCCCCGTCCTTGCTGTTTACCAACTTGGGCTTGTAGACGGACTGTGCCGCAAGTCCCGAAGCGATGAACAGGCAGGCAAAGACATATAATGAAAAACAGCGCATCCCCTATCCTTTTTATCGGTAGCCCGCTGGGCAAGCGAATACCGTTAGGTCAGAGAGTTTTCCTCTCAGCCTAACTTGGCGAACACGGCGGACAAGGTATCCTTGGCATCCCCGAAGAGCATGTCCGTGTTGTCCTTGAAATAGAGTGGGTTTTCGACCCCGGAATATCCAGCCGCCATACTCCGCTTGAGAGCCACCACGTACTTGGCATTCCATGCCTCGATGACCGGCATCCCCGCAATCGGACTGCTTGAGTCCTCCAAGGCGGATGGGTTGACGATATCATTCGCTCCGACTACCAGAAGCACGTCTACCTCGGGCAAGTCGGCGTTAATCTCGTCCATTTCGAAAACGATGTCGTAGGGAACGTTGGCCTCGGCCAGCAATACGTTCATGTGCCCGGGCAAGCGACCGGCCACCGGATGGATGGCAAAGCGTACGTTGACGTCCTTGGTCCGCAAAGTCTCGGTGATGTCCTTGACCACGTGCTGGGCCTGAGCGACCGCCATGCCGTATCCGGGCACGATCATCACTTCCTTGGCTTCCTTCAACTCCTCCGCCACTTCGTCTGCAGTGGTCTCGGTGATCGTTCCCTCGACTTCGCTGCCAGCGCCTGGAGAAGAACCCGACCTGGTGCCGAAACCCCCGAAAATCACGTTGGCGAGGCTACGGTTCATCGCCTTGCACATGATATAACTGAGAATAGCTCCACTGCTCCCGACCAAGGCGCCCGTGATAATGAGCAGGTCGTTCTTGAGCATGAAGCCGGCCGCCGCCGCGGCCCAACCCGAGTAACTGTTGAGCATGGATACGACCACGGGCATGTCCGCTCCCCCGATAGCCAAGATCAGGTGGACGCCCAAGACGAAGGAGATACCCATCACGATGAGCAAACTGATCCCGGCTGGGTCGGTGAGCAATATGGTCCTGTCAGGGTCGGCGTGTCCCTGCTCGAGAAATTGAGAACCGAACCAGATCGCAGCACCGAGCATACCCAAGTTGAGCATATGCCTGCCTGGCAGCAGAAGAGGTTTTCCGCTAAGGGAACCACGAAGCTTACCGAAGGCAATGACCGAACCGGTGAAAGTTACCCCGCCGATAAACACGCCGAGCAGAATCTCGATCTCGTGGATTAACTTTTCGCTTCCGGTCATCAAGGCATTTGCAGGGTCAAGAAAAGTGGACAAACCAACCAATACCGCAGCCGCCCCGACAAAGCTGTGCAGAATGGCGACCAGCTCGGGCATGGAGGTCATCTCGACCCGCTTAGCAAGGATTGTCCCGATCACCGCTCCTCCAATCATCAGAGGAGCCAAAAACTGAAAGTTGATCACTCCTTCGGGATCAAGGGAGAGCTGGACGAAGGTAGCGATGATAGCCAAAGCCATGCCGAGGATTCCGTAGAGGTTACCCTTGCGGGCGCTTTCCTGCTTCGATAATCCGCCGAGGCTCAGGACGAAAAGAATTCCCGAAACCAGATAAGCCGTTGTTACGAGTCCCGTCGTCATTCCTTGCGAAACATCTTGAGCATGCGGTGGGTCACGAGAAAACCGCCTGCAACGTTAATGGTAGCCAAGAAGATCGCCACTCCGGCGAGAATGCTCTTGGTATCGGCCCATGGCTCCGCACCCGTGACAAAGAGCATGCCCCCAATCAGGATGATCCCACTGATCGCATTGGTTACGCTCATCAGAGGGGTATGAAGAGATGGGCTGACGTTCCAGACCACCATGTACCCGACAAAGCAGGCCAACACGAAAACAGTCAACTGGTCGAGAAACTCGCTTTCCCCCTTCCAGCCCAAGGCAAGAAGAATAAGGGCCAATAGGCCGAGCATCATACCCGGAGAAAAAATCGATGGTCCGTCGGCTTCCTTTTCTTCGGTAACTGGGGCTGGTTCCTCCTTGGGCTTGGCTGGTTGCTGGCTCACTTCCATCTTGGGCGGAGGCCAGGAAAGCTTGCCCTCGTCCAGAACCAAGGCTCCGCGGACAACTTCGTCTTCCTGATCAATGGAAAATTCATCCGCCGTGCCAAGCAAGTTGACGAGCTTGAACAGATTATTGCCGTACAACCGGCTGGACTGGGTAGGCAAGCGGGAAGGCAAATCGGTATACCCGAGGATGTTCACCCCATGAACAACCTTGGCTTCACCCGGTTCGGTCAATTCGCAATTCCCTCCCCCTTCGGCCGCCAGGTCGACGATGACCGATCCACGCTTCATGCTCTTGACCATGTCCTCGGTGATCAGCACGGGAGATTTTTTACCCGGAATCATGGCGGTGGTGATGATGACGTCCACTTCCTCGGCCTGTTCGGCAAAGAGTTTCATCTCCGCCTCGATAAATTCCTTGCTCATCACCTTGGCGTAACCACCGGACCCTGCCCCATCCTCCTCGAAGTCAAGTTCGAGAAACTCGCCACCCAGACTCTTGACTTCTTCCTTCACCGCCGGGCGGGTATCGAAGGCCCGCACGATGGCACCCATGTTGCGGGCCGCCCCAATGGCGGCCAACCCGGCAACCCCGGCCCCGATAATCAGAATTTTGGCCGGAGGCACCTTACCGGCGGCGGTGATCTGACCGGTAAAGAATCGTCCGAACCGATGGGAGGCCTCGACCACCGCCCGATAGCCCGCGACATTGGCCATGGAACTCAAGGCATCCATGGACTGAGCGCGCGAAATGCGCGGCACGCAATCCATGCCCAGGAAATTGATCTTTTTCTCGCCAAGGGCCTTCAGCAAATCCTCGTTGCGGGCCGGGTAAGCAAAACTGATCAGGGTCGCACCCTCTCGGATCATGGAAGCTTCTTCCATGGTCGGAGGGTTGAGCTTGAGCAGCAAATCGGCCTGACTCCAAATCTCGGTCGTATCCGACACGATGGCTGCCCCAGCCTTCTCGTAAGTCGAATCGGGGAAATTTGCGGATTCCCCGGCGCCGGCTTCAACCCGCACATCGTAACCAAGCTTGGCGAACGCAGCGACGTTATCCGGGGAAATCGCAACGCGTTTCTCCGAAGGATCGGTTTCTTTAGGTATGCTGACGTTCATTAGGCAAAGGGCGGTTATCAATGGAGTGGATGAAATCAAAGACTCTGTAAAGAAAAAGTTCTTCAATAATCCGATTAATGAAGGGATTACCCGAAAAACCATGCAAAAAAACCCTCTTTGGCTTGCCCACGACCACTGCAATAAACGAAAATATAACCTGCCTATGAAAATTTTTGCCTACTCACTCTTAGCCACCTTGGCATCCAGTTTGTGTTCTGTAGGTGCGACTGACCGGAAGCCGAACGTGTTGCTCATCATGGCGGACGACGTGGGGCTCGAGCCAATAGGATGTTACGGTGGGGAATCCTTCGAGACCCCGCAAGTGGACGCCTTGGCCCGCAAGGGCATGCGATTCGAGCATTGCTACAGCATGCCGGTATGCCACCCGTCAAGGCTTGCCTTGATGACGGGACGCTACCCGTTCCGGCTCAAGACCGGTTGGGGTGACTTCCCCAAGGAGGAGGAGGACCGGTCCATCGGGCGGGTCATGCAAAAGGCAGGCTATGCGACCGCCGTGGCGGGCAAATGGCAAATGACCTTGTTGAAGAAGGATCCCGGACAACCCGGGCGCGTAGGGTTCGACAAGTGGCTTCTTTTCGGCTGGCACGAGGGGGCCCGTTTCCATGATCCCTTCCTGTACCGCAGGGACAAACCTCCCCGCACCGAGAAGGGAAGCTATGGACCGGACCTTTACGCCGATTTTCTCTCCGCCTTCATGGAAAGCGCCCACAAGCAAGGGAAGCCCTTTTTCGCTTATTTCCCGATGGCCCTAGCCCACGACGTGACCGATGACCTGAAGTGGCAGGTGCCCTATGCCCCGGGCAAGGACAGATGGATGAACTATGGGGAAATGATCGCCTCGATGGACTCCACCGTGGGCAAGCTCGTGGGTACGCTCGACCGATTGGGGATCCGAAAGGAAACGGTTGTCATTTTCACCGGGGACAACGGTACCGCGTCCCGGTCCAAATTGAGACACCTCGGCAAAAAAGGCTCCAAGTACGAATACGAGAAAGTGGTCGTCGCCCGAAAGGGAGAGCGCGTTCCGGGAGGCAAAGGTTCTTTGCGGGACACCGGCACTCGGGTTCCGCTAATTGTAAACTGGCCGGGCACGGTGAAGGAGGGAACGGTCAACCAAGACCTCGTCGATTTCAGCGACTGGCTACCGACCATGGCCGAATTGGCCGGAGCCAAGCTAGCCCCCGATCGCCCCTTGGACGGCCAGAGCTTCGCAAACAGCTTTCGCGGGAATGAAGGTCCGCGCAGAACCTATGCCTTCTCCGAGTCACGGGGTAAACAGCGCTTCGTGCGTGACCAGCGCTGGAAACTTTACGCCAGCGGGAAAATGTTCGACCTTCGACAAGACCCGATGGAAAAGAAGGCCCTGCCCGAAAAACCCGTCGCCAAGGAAGCCCAATCCGCCAAGGCTCGATTGGCTCAGTCTCTTGAAAAACTGAATTTCAAATGAAAGCGATTTGTCATGCAGTCGTGCCCTTTGTCGCTGAGCATCCTTGAAGTCAAAAGGCCAAACGTCTTGTGTCTTGCGGTGACTTGACAACGGTTCTATGCTGAAAGCATGGAATTAAGTCAATTTACCGATTATTCCTTGCGAACACTTATCTTCGTTGCCTTGGCCGAGGAAGAATTGTCTTCGGTCAAACAAATTGCCACGGCGTACGGGATTTCCCGAAACCACTTGGTCAAGGTCGTCCACAATCTCGCCCGGAATGGATATTTGAAAACTTTCAAAGGAAAAGGAGGAGGGATAAAACTGGCAATGCCTCCTGAAGATATCAATATCGGTAAATTGATGCGGGTGACGGAGAACTTGGCCATCCTTGAATGCATTCCTCTCAAACGTAAAAAAGTGGGATGCTGCATCGCAGGCATATGCGAATTACAGGTCATCCTCCGCAAGGCCCTCAACGCATTTCTCGCTGAACTGGACGACGTTACTCTAAGCGATTTGCTGTCACGAAAATCTGCCATGCAAAAACGCTTGGGCATCTCCTAAGAAAACAAACTGAAACATAATTACGGAAAGGCACTTGACATAATATGTATACAGAATGCATGTTATGGCGTTTGCGCATTAATCATTCAATCTCAACCCATCCGAACATATGAACATACCAACCAACATGAAAAGCAATTCATCGTACCTGCTCACCCTTCTCGTCATCTTCTCCTCCTTCGCCCTGTTTGCAGACGCGGCTCCCGAGAAAAAGGGAAGGCAACCCGCAAAAGCCGAAAGCCTCTATCACCGCATCGGCGGACAACCCGCCATCGATGCGACGGTCGAGGTGTTCTACAAGAAGGTCTTGGCCGACAAACGAGTTAGTCACTTCTTCGAGGGCATAAATATGAAGAAACAACGGGCCAAGCAGAAGGCATTCATCGCAGCGGTGCTTGGCGGCCCCAATCCCTGGAAAGGAAAGGACTTGAGAAGAGCCCATGATTCGCTGGACCTAAATGAGTCGCACTTCAATGCAATCGCCGAAAACCTGCAAGCTTCACTGAAGGAAATGAAAGTTGATCCAAAGCTCATCGGCGAGGTGATGGCCATCGTGGCTTCCACCAAAAACGACGTTCTGAATCGATAATGCATTCCAGTTAGAGGTCAAATGAGCAGCTGACAATCAGGATAATTGACAGCCTGCATGGACACGGTCGTCTCTTCGAACGAAAGGGCGACCGTGTTTTTTGTTTCGGGTGGAAACAAAAGCAACGGAACGCAGCCCCCCGGCCCAAAGACTCCCGGGTGAAGTGCCCGCTAATTCAGAAAGGGCTCTCCCCTGTAATCAGCGCGAGCTCTTTCGTGCCCGTCCTTGTCGTACCAAGCCCAAAGCCCATCCTTGCGACCTTTCTGGTCGAAGGATCCGATTCTTTTTATTTCTCCGGTCTCGTACCATGTTGTCCACGAACCTGTTGGCACTCCGTTCAGATAGTTGACTTCCCGAGATTTTTGACCGTTCTCGTACCAAGTCGTCCAAATTCCATCACGCTGAGCATCACGGGTCGACCCCTCGCATTTCTTTTGTCCATTATCATGCCATTCGGCCACCTGCTTGAATTCAAAATCGTTCATGATCGAGCTTGTCACGGGTTCCTTGAATTAGGAATCCTTCTTCCAATAGGCCGGTAGACTTTTCTTCGTTTGAAGAAGAATTTCCAAGATTTCGCGAGAGTCATTCGGTTGCAGCGTCACGAACTCTTCATCTTCGTCAGTCCCGTTCAAAACTCCCCAAAGCTTGCGATACAAATAGTCCTTCATCGGAACTGGCAAACTCTCGAATGCATCCGAATAAATCAGGTAACTGCATTTGTACTTGAGCAACCTGGTCCGCAGATCCAATTGGTAAAGGGAACGCCCTTTTGCATCATGCGGTCCCCGCTCCGAAAATTCATTCGCAAAGTCAGTCGTTCCCTTGACTCCTCCTGCCAACGGGGCTTCCTCGAGAAACAGCATGTATTTCAAAAGCTTGTCACCGGCATTGGCAATACGGCGCATGGTGGAAGCTCTCATTTCCCCGGAATCGTTCCCAAGCGCCTTGTCGATGATTTGCTGATCGTACAAGGCATAACGAGTTTGGTAATTGGCCAAAGCGAGAAGGTTATGCATTTGAACTTGGTGATCCTGTACCATCATCGCAACAATGTCGCTGTGCGCGCTCAGATAATAGTCCGTATCGAAAAGATCCGTGAGATCCGTTTCGCTTGACGAACGCTTGTACAATTGAATTGTCCCGTCTTCCTCCTCCTTGGCCAACGCATTACCCATGTGCTGAATCTCGCCGCCACGACCACTGACGTACCATCCTCCCCATCGTTCGCCATAAGGGCTGTTATGTGTCGTCAATCGAGTGCCCGCACGCAAAATTGGATGACCATTTTCCGCGGGAAAAATCGAACGGAGCAGATGACCGGGCTGGTAATCGGTTCGGGACGAACCATGACAGGCCATGCAATCCGCAACTCTTCGATTAAGGCGGCGCTTATCTTGATCGAACGTATAAAAAACCGCCCCGAGCTTCGGATCGGCCACGGACACTTCCAGCAAGTGACTCCCGGGAACGTAACCGACGTAAATATCGTCATTGAAGTACAACGCTCGGGGACGGGAGGGCGAAATCAATTTGCCTTGCAGGCTCGTTTTGGAAAAAACCAAGGTTTGGGAATCAGTATCAATCCCAAGGTCCTTGAGCAAGAAACGCAAATAACCGGTACGCTTTTCCCGGGACCACTTGACGTCCTCCCGGTCAAGTTTCCCTTGCAGTAGGGAAACCATGTTATCTGCCTTTGAGTCGCTGTATTGAATGGGGTTTCGCTCAAATCGGTCCTCTGCAAGGGAGGAAGAGCAAATAAGGAAACCCAAATATGCCAAAACCCAAACCCAAGTTGCTCGTTTTATCACCATTTTCATAAATCCGTTAGAAACATTCGGTCGCTGAATTCTGAACGAAAACCTGCCTTCAGTCAAAAATATATATTACATGCGCACATTTTAATTCCCGTAAGACAGTCCAAATTCTCACGAGAGTGGCAACGCGTCAGGAGAAACAGTTCAACAACGCGACGACAGAAACGGGGGGCAGGCATTGCATCATTGTTAAGGGAGAGCGTTCCCGTCACGAGTCATCCGACCTTCTCCCATTCGCCCCTCCATCGATCCCAACGCGATATACCCACCAGATTTGGGGTCAAGCGTCTCTTGGAGCAGGTATGCTCAAAATCCTCAACCGCTTCCTTTAGGGTCCGAGCAACGTAAAACTTCTCCCCGATTTCCTGATTGTCGTTCAAATGGTATTTGAACTTATATTCGACCAGTTCCTTCTCCTTTTCTTTTTTCTTCATTTCTTTCTAGTTGATGTTGTTTATTTGATGTAAACCCCGCTGACTGACGAACCATTCGATCAAACTATCGCTTGACTCCCACCGGGTTTTATTTAGGTATCGCTAGATCTTTTACTCTACAATAGAGACTACACCCGAATTTATGACGTTTCAAAACATAAAAGTGCCTTTTTTCCGAATTCGACTTGAAGGGAAGAGAGCATCCCGAAACCATCCCTCCTTCCATTTTCCACCACCCACCCGATTCAAATCTTATGGAAACAATGAATGAGAAACTCGCAAGGACACCCGAGCGCGAAGGGATTCTCGCTCGACACGGAGGACCAGCGCCCAGATACGTTGCTTATCCATCACCCAACCTCTGGACTAGCCCACCACCCTCGGGAGAACGCATAAGACGATTAAGATCCATTTACAGGGGGGGGGGAACCATCGATCTGTATATCCATGTCCCGTTTTGCTCAAAATTGTGCTTCTACTGTGGATGCAAAACGGAAATTCGCCCTCCAAAACCAGAATACGGCAACCGATTCCTGGATTCCCTCCGCACTGAACTCGATAGACTCAGCACTTGTTCCGGAGGACTCCCGTGGGTCCGTTCCTTGCACATCGGCGGAGGTACGCCCACTTTTCTCAATCACGAACAATTGACCAAATTGGGGAATTTGCTTCAGAGATTCCTGAACTTCACGCCTGATTCCGAACTTTCTTTCGAGAGTAACCCCGAGACAGTAACCACGGACCGCTTGAGCGTGTTACGGGAAAAAGGATTCTCTCGCATTTCCCTCGGCATTCAGGACTTCGATCAAGATACCCAATGGGCCATCAACCGGTTCCACCCATTCACTCAAGTTCGATCAGTCGTTGAGAGTTGCAGGGAAATTGGATTTTCATCAATCAATTTCGATCTCATACACGGACTTCCTCACCAGACGGTTGAAAGATTCGAGAAGACCGTGGAAAAAACAATTGCCCTGAATCCTGAAAGGGTGGCCTTGTATAATTTCGCATACGTCCCCGAAAAAATGCCTCACCAGAAAAAAATTGATCCGAAAACTTTGCCTTCGCCAATGGAAAACTGGAACATTTTCGAAAGAGCCTCGGATCTGTTTTCAGCAAACGAATACCGATCGATCGGCATGGATCATTTCACAAAACCGAACGATCCACTCACTTTGGCTTTCGACAATAATCGCCTCAAACGAAACTTTATGGGTTACGTTGAGCATTCCTCGGAAAACCTACTCGGAATCGGTCCGGGGGCAATCAGTTTTCTGGAAGGCGCGTATCTTCGCAACACGCCTTCCCTCGTCCTCTGGTCAAATGCCCTGGAAAAGGGCGGTTTCGGACAAGATCTATGGTGCGAACAAACGGAGATGGATCGAAAGAGGCATTCGATCATCAATGACTTTCTCTGTCATCTGACCATCAATGACGAAAACTTTGTCACAGCAACGGAAACGGATGCTTCAAGGATCGCCTCGCAACTTGAATCTTTCGTGATAGACGGAATCCTCGAAAGGACGAATAATCAACGGGCCTGGACCTTGACGCGTTTCGGGAGACCTTTTGCCAGAGCCGTCGCGTGCCTCTTTGATACGCGTTTGGGGGCAGAAGGGGCCGATTCACGTTACTCCAAAGTAGCCTGAGACAGGAGCAGAACCGACCACTTCAAGAGATTTCAACCTTGCGCCGACAAGGGACGGGGGGATCTACCCCACCCGGTCCTTCTCCGCAGCGAGAAGAGATTCCAAGGTGGTACCTTCCAGATAATCGCCAATCTTCTGCCGGACTTGCTTGAAATCATGATGCAGACTACATGGCGTAGTGTCTGAACAGCGAGTCCACCCAATGGCGCAAGTCTTGAGTGGCGTATCGATATCCTCGAATATTTTGACCACTTGCAAAAGAGTGATCCGGGAAGGCTTCTTTTTCATCCAGAAGCCACCGCCAGGTCCTAAACGAGAATCAAGAATTCGGGCACCTACCAACTCCTTGAGAATTTTTGAAAGAAAATGCTTTGGCAATTTCTCTTCACGGGCAATGTCCTTTGCAAGGCTTGGCCCCTTCTGGTTTTTGGCAATGTAAATAAGCGCCCGAATGGCGTACTGACTGGGTTTTCCATAAAAAAGCATCGTTAGAAATCTTTAATCATTGAATACACAATTTATGTGCAAGGAAAGCAAATACAGTCGCATGAAGCGCCATTAGAAGCACTTCAAGACAGCGACCGCAACGCTTATAATCGAAGAATTGCATGAATATGATTGTGCCTAGATTGTATATCTATGTATAGATCTTTTACTCTATTGTATGAACAACATGAAATCAACCCTAGTTTTTCTAGTCAACCGAATGGCAAACAATGTTTTTTTTCCTGGGTTATGCATAAAATCACTTAGCTTGCTCGGCCTTGTCTTCATTCAACCGTTTCACGTGAACGGATCCACCGTTGACCACAATCGAGCAAGCCAACTGTTTCAGCTTTGCGGAGTCTGTCACGGTTCCGAAGGGCATGGCAAAAGAGATATTCTGGCACCCGCTATTGCCGGCTTGCCGGAGTGGTATCTCGTCAACCAATTGAAGAAATTCAGGAATGGTGACCGGGGAGCGCATCCGGATGACGTAGCGGGGCTCAAGATGAGACCGATGGCACGCGTACTGGACATTGGCAGCCGCAAGCGGAACCCGAAAAACGGCGCGTGGCACTACGAGAACGACGAAGAAGTGCAAGCCGTCGCTCAGTACGTCGCAAACCTGAAGCCCAAGCAACCCAAGGACGTAATTGAAGGTGGCGATCCCGTGAAAGGCAAGACCCTTTACTTGAACTGCATGGGTTGCCATGGCCAAAAATCCGAAGGAATGGCGGCCATGCAAGCCCCGGCCCAAACCCACATGGAGGATTGGTACATGCTTGAACAGTTGAAAAAGTTCAAGTCCGGTCAGCGGGGCGCGGAAGACACTGGCAAATACGACCCCACCAAGCCACTGTTCATGTCCGGCACGCAAGCCATGGCCATGCGCGGCATTGTCACGGCCACTATCCCGGACGAACAAGCCATGAAGGACGTGATCGCATACATACGGGAACTCGGGCGCGGATCGACCAACGAAGGCCACACAGTTGCGGCACCGTTGCCCGCAAGTTCCGAACAAGGCAACTCACCAGCCGTTACGGGCGAAAAACCCAACCAACCATGAGCGACAAAGAAAACGAAGATTCGAAACGAGCGGACAGCCTCGGCAGAGGGGTTTGCCTCTGGTGCGTATGGGGAACGGTCGCCTTTGCCTTGGTCGCATGGTTGCTTGTCACATGACGACGGAATCAATTTTGCACAACTCCAATACGTTAAGCCATGATAGAGCAATTTATTGAAAGAGCGTCTTCCTACGCCGGAGACATTGACTTCCTTTTCGATCTCATCACCTACATGGTCGGCTTTTGGTTCATCGTGGCCGAAGGCGCTTTGTTTTACTTTCTTTTTCGATTTCGAAGACAACCGGGTCAACCCACGACCTACGTTGACGGGACGGACAAGAAGCACAAGCGCTGGATCAACGTCCCGCACTTTCTAATCATCGCCTGCGACGTCGTTCTCATTATCGGAGCAGGCAATGTTTGGTACAAGATCAAGCAAGACCTCCCTACACAGGATGCAACGATAGGCATAGTCTCTCAACAGTGGGCATGGACCTTCGTCCATCCCGGAAATGATGGAGAACTGCACACGGATGACGATATCAGGCTCGTGGACGAATTGCATCTCGAGGTGGGAAAGACCTATCATTACGAGCTTACCTCGAAAGACACCCTGCATAGTTTTTCGGTTCCCGTATTCAGGTTGAAGCAGGATGCCGTTCCCGGAAGAAGAATCAAGGGGTGGTTCAAGCCCGAAAAAGAAGGCGTTTACGACATACAGTGCGCCGAAATGTGCGGGATTGGTCATGGCGTGATGGGGGCTACCTTAATCATTCACTCGAGCAAAGAGTTTGACGAATGGTTGGCTCAAGCGGGAACGCCGGGAAAGAACGCCAAAGTCTTGGCAGCAGCAAATGAGAAAAACCCGCGTCCAAAAGATTGAGCGGAAAGTACAGCACCTGCACATTCAGCTATCTTACCAATACAGTCACGATTGAAAAGACATGACCGAAGCCACCATTGACCCAACATCCCCAAAAGCGCCAACCATAGGCAGTCGCATCCGAATCTGCCTGTTCTCGACCGATCACAAGGTCATCGCATTCCAGTACCTCATCACCGGCCTTCTCATGGCCATCATCGGCGGATACATGGCCTACGTATTCAGGATGCAACTCGCATTCCCGGGCGAAGACGTCCCGGGGTTCGGTTGGGTATCTCCCGGTCACTACAATGCCTTGGTCACAAACCATGGAACGATCATGATCTTCTGGGTCGCCATGCCCGTCCTTGTGGCGGCAGCCGGAAACTTCCTCATTCCACTGATGATCGGCTGCGACGACATGGTATTCCCCCGCCTCAATCGATTGTCCTTCCAGATCTTCTTCCTCAGTGCCCTCGTCCTGATCGCCTCTCTCCATGTTTCCGGCGGAGGTTTTGGCGGTGCATGGACGGCCTACCCTCCCCTTTCGTCGGACCCGGACTTCAACCTTACCCCGCTGGGTGCGTCTCTCTGGCTCATCGCGGTCGCCCTTGAATTCGTTGCCTTCCTCATTGGAGGGATCAATTTCGTAACCACGACCATGAACGCCCGGGCACCGGGCATGTCTTTGATGAGAATCCCCATTGTGGTTTGGATGATTGTAATCGCCAGCATACTCTTCATGGTGTCCGTCGGTCCCTTGATCGCAGGAGCCGTCATGCTACTGTCCGACCAATTGGCCGGCACCGCCTTTTATGATCCGCACAACGGGGGCGATCCGTTGCTTTGGCAACACCTCTTCTGGTTTTTTGGACACCCCGAAGTTTACGTGGTCCTATTGCCTGCAATGGGAATTGTTGCCGACATCATCCCGGTATTCGCAAGAAAAAAGTTTTTCGGTTACAAAGCGGCCCTTTACGTCACCATCGCTACGGGCGTCTTGAGCTTCTTCGTCTGGGCGCACCATCAATTCGTTGCAGGGATTGACCCCCGAATGGCCCACCTCTTTACGGCGACCACCCTGCTCATCTCTATCCCGATTGCGGAATTGTGCTTCCTATACATTGCCACCCTCTTTGGGGGGAGCATAGAATTCAGAACACCCATGCTTTGGGCCATAGCGTTTCTGGTCGAGTTCCTTCTCGGCGGAGTAACCGGCATTTATCTGGGGGCTTCCGCGACCGACATCAACTTTCACGATACTTATTTCGTGGTGGCCCACTTCCACTATACCTTTTTCCCGATTGCAATCATCGGATTGTTTGCAGGAATTTATCATTGGTTCCCAAAGGCGGTCGGCAGACACCTTAACGAAACATGGGGTAAAATTCATTTCTGGGGAACCATTGTTTCCTTCAACTTCGTCTTCATTCCCATGTTTTTTCTCGGGCTTGGCGGGCAACACAGAAGAATCTTCGATTATCGTCACTTCCCCGATTTAGCAGGAGAAGGCTTTCAAGACATGCGGGTCATCGCAACGATTGCCACATGCGTTCTCATTGCCTTCCAAATTCCCTTTGTCATCAATTTCTTCCATAGCATATGGAAAGGGAAGAAGGCTGAGCAAAACCCATGGAAAGCAACCACCCTGGAATGGTCTGCTGCATCCCCTCCCCCACATGGCAATTGGAAAACCTTACCCACGGTGTACCGAGGGCCCTATGAATACGGATCCCCGGACTCCGAGGAAGACTACCTCCCACAGCACATAGAACCCAACACCTAAACGGCATATTCATGAGCGATACATTCCAACCACCTATTGCAACAAGCAGGACAACCGCCGGTCTGCCAACCTCGCGCCTAGGAACTTGGTGGGTCGTTGCTTCCGAAATTGTCATTTTCGGAGGACTCATCGTAGCGTTCATCATGTACCGCATGAGGCATGGTGAGGTTTGGGCAGAACAAGCGGAGCACACCAAGCTATACGCCGGAGCCCTAAATACTTTCGTTCTTTTGACTTCCAGCTATTTCGCCGTCTGCGCCCACAAAGCGGCTGAAGCGGGTGACGGCAAGAAAGCAGCCAAACTACTTGTTCGAACGATTCTTTTGGGGGGCGTGTTCCTTTGCGTAAAGGCATACGAGTACACCTCGGAAATCCTTGCCGGATACGGGCCCCTTGCGGATTTGTTCTGGTCATTTTACTATACGGCGACCGGGTTGCACGGGTTCCACGTCCTGGTGGGAATGATCATCCTGGGCTTCGTAGCCAAGGACGCCGCCAAAGGCAAGAATCTCCATCGAGTCGAATGCATAGGGATCTACTGGCACTTCGTTGACATCGTATGGATTTTCCTCTTTCCGCTTTTTTACATCGCATCCGGTCTTTGAATCTTTGCCCGCCATGAACAACGACAAGCACCTTTCTCACCCCGATTATAAGAAAATATACGTCAGGCTCCTGATACTTCTTGCCATCAGCATATGGGGCCCGATCTTTGCCTTGCAGCTGGACAATCGCTTCCTGCTCGTAAGCGCCGTTCTGCTGACAGCTTTCGGAATCGGCGCAATCAAGGCAGGAATGGTGGCAGCGTGGTTCATGCACTTGGACATCGAACTGAGGATGATCAAGCGTCTTTTGGTCATTTGCATCTTCTTTCTCATCCTGCTGTTTGCCGGCGTCGCGCCGGACGTACTTCTCCCCGAAGGACAAAACAGAGAGATGGACCCCGACTACGAATACCCGAAAATCGATAATCCGTCGACGCCCGAACAATGAATTCCGGAGTTATGATTTCCGCAGAGAGTAGCTTGGAGCAACCGTACCAAAGGCGCAAAGCGGCGGCTCCCATAGTAGGAATGGCTCTTTTCATCATCGCGGAGGCGATGTTTTTTTCCGCGATCGTAAGTGCATACCTAGTCACAAGTTCTCAATCCACGGCATGGCCTCCGACCGACATGCCCTCTCTCCCCTTCGTGCTATCAGCACTCAATGCCGGCATACTTTTGGCTTCGGCGATCTTGATTTGGTTTTCCGCCAAAGCCAGAAAGGCGGGAAAAAAAGAACGATACTTCGACCTGTTCAGTCTCGCCTTGATCATGGGTGTATTGTTTTTGCTAATTCAGGGAACCGAATGGATCAGAATGATTGATAACGGCATTTACTACGATTCCAATACTTTCTCCTCCTTTTTTTACATGATCATTGGCATTCACGGAATTCACCTTCTGGGAGCGCTCGTTTATCTCGTTTTCATTTATCTCAAGGACAGCAACAGCAATATCGCGACAAACGGAAAAGAGGTTTTCATCTCCGGATGCATGCTTTGGTACTTCGTCGTGGCCCTTTGGCCCGTTCTTTACCTCTTGGTTTATCCAAATCCAACAAGTTGAAAGCAGTATTCTTCATCGGCATTCTATTGTTTTGTCCTCAAGCCTGGGGATGCCCAGTCTGCTTTGATGCCAACGAAAGCGCTCGCTTGGCTTATTACTTGACCACGGTTTTTCTAAGCTTCTTTCCTTTGGCCATACTCGGACTATTCGCGTGGTGGGCAAAAGCATTTTTACTCTCATTTGAACAAGATCAAGAAATTGGGTCAAAAACCCGAACCCCTACCTAACCAATGAAATCGACAATAACACGAATTCTCCCATTCCTCCTCCTTCCAAGCATGTGGATTCAAACACATGCGGATGAAGTGGAAAAAGGCAAAGTCTTGTTCCAGGCAAAAGCATGCTTTACCTGCCATCAAGTCGATCAAAAAATTCCCTCTCCTGCAGGTTTGGCCCTCAATGCGCCAAAGTTCGTCGGAAAGTTCTGGGGGACGGAAAGAGAAGTTAACGTCGGTATTGGCGGTCCGGTCAAAAAAGTCAAATTGGACGAAGCTTACTTTATGGAATCGGTTGAGAAACCAATGGATAAAATCGTCAAAGGATCAATCCCCGGCATGGCCCCCCTTCCCACAACTCTCGAGGAGAGAAAAGCCCTTGCCGCTTATGTCAAATCCTTAAGCAGATAAGATTGAGGTGTTCTTCGAAGCTAGGCAAGTACTGGACGTACCACTTTGGCCTTCTCGACCCCGGTCAGGCGCATGTCCAGACCCTGATACTGGTAACTGAAATTATCATGCTTGATTCCTAACTGATGAAGCATGGTGGCATGAAGATCGCGCACGTGGACGACGTCCTTCTCGGCATGATACCCGAGCTCATCGGTCGCTCCGTGACTGACTCCCCCCTTGATCCCACCTCCCGCCATCCACATGGAAAAGCCCTTGATGTGATGGTCCCTTCCGGCTCCGCCCTTGCCTTGGAACATGGGGGTGCGACCGAATTCGCCTCCCCAGATGACCAAAGTGTCTTCGAGCAGGCCGCGTTGCTTGAGGTCGGTCAGGAGAGCCCAAGTGGGACGGTCGGTCAGTCCGCAACAAATTTTCATGTAGTTGGCCAATCCGCCATGGTGATCCCATCCGCGGTGATACAAGTGAACGAAGCGCACGCCACGCTCAACGAGACGGCGGGCCAAGAGACAATTGGAAGCGTAGCTACCATCACCGGGTTTGGCTCCATAGAGCTCGAGGGCGGAGGCGGGTTCATCGGAAACGTCCATCAACCCGGGAACACTCGACTGCATGCGGAAGGCCATCTCGTAGGCGGAGATTTTGGTGTCCACCTCGGGGTTCCTCCAGATGGCGTTTTTCTTTCGGTCGAGGGCGGTAATGGTACGAACAAGTGAAGATTGGGTTTTTGATGAAACCCCGGACGGATTGCTTACGTAGTGAACCGGATCCCCTGCCGCATTGAACTCAACGCCTTGAAAACGGCTGGGCAGAAAACCGGACGACCATTGACGGGAGGCGATGGGCTGGGGATTCCGTCCACCCACGCTGGTCAGGACAACGAACCCGGGCAGATCCTGAGATTCCGAACCCAACCCATAATTGACCCAGGAACCCATGGACGGACGCCCGCTTATGACCGTCCCGGTATTCATGAAAGTATGGGCCGGGTCGTGGTTGATTTGTTCGGTCACCATCGAACGGATGACCGCAATGTCGTCCACCATCTTTGCCGTGTGGGGGAGAAAGTCGCTCACGTATTGGCCGCAAAGTCCGTACTTCCGGAACTTGGTTTGATGCCCAAGGACGCGGAGAGCCTGACCCTGCAGCTGAGCGATGGGTTGACCCTTGGTGAAAGACTCGGGCATGGGCTTGCCGTCCATCTGGTCGAGCTTGGGCTTGTAGTCAAACGTCTCGAGGTGAGACGGCCCACCGGACATGCAAAGAAAGATCACGCGCTTTGCCTTCGCCAGCATGGGAGAAAGGTTTTGGTCCAAAGAAGCTCCTGACAGATCGCGGGACAAGAGGGAATGAAAAGCCGTCATCCCCAAGCCCAGTCCGGCCTGATTAAGAAAGGTCCTTCTCTTTAAGGCAGTCGGGTTGTCCGGTTGATTCATTTCAGTTTCGTATGGTGGTTTCGCCCAAGTTCAAGATGGCTCGCGACACAATCGTCCAGGAAGCCAGTTGCAATGGATCGACTTCGGGAGCTCCGGGAGCCAAGCCCACTTGGAGGAGCTTCTTTGCCTCCTCAGGATGGGCCGCATATTCTTTCGCGCTTTCCTTGAACAGTCCGACTAACAGGGCAACTTCATCAGCCTTGGCCTCCCGGGACAAAACGGTCTTCCATGCAAACTGAACGCGTTCCTCAGGGGTGCCCTTCTTTTCCTTGATTATACGGGCGGCGAAAGCCCGGGCCGCTTCAACGAAGGTAGGATCATTCAGAAGAGCAAGGGCCGCGTTCGGGGTGTTGGAACGGGGACGCTTGGCGGTGCACTCCTCCCGGGACGGAGCGTCCATGGCCTTCATCATGGGGTGGAGGAATTGTCTTTGCCAATGCATGTAGACCCCGCGCCTCCACTGGTTCGCATTCGAATCGTGACGGTAGGAACGCTTTGGGAAATTCAAGTGGCGGTAATACCCCGCCGGTTGATAGGGCTTGGAAAAGTTGAAGGTGTCCCCTTCCTGAAGCAAGCCACTGACAAAAAGCGCGTTGTCTCGAATCATCTCGGCAGGCAGGCGGTAGCGGGCTTGCCGGCCAAACCATTTGTTCTCGGGATCGAGGCGGGCATGTTCCGCAGAGACGAGCGAGCTTTGCCGGTAGGCTCGACTTGTCACGATGAGACGGATCGTCTTCTTGACGCTCCAGCCGTTTTCGATGAGGGCCATGGACAGGTTGTCGAGCAAAGGACGATTGGTCGGAGGTTGCCCTTGTCCGCCAAAGTCATCCAGGGAAGGCGACAAGCCTTCCCCGATGAAGAGGTACCACAACCGGTTGGCAAATACGCGGGCGGTCAACCCCCCTGTCCCGTTGCTTGGGTCGGTCAACCAGTCAGCCAGATCGAGCCGGTCCAGTCGGTCGGCTTTCCTCGGTTTGCGAACCCCCATGAATTCAGGAATGGCGGGATGCACGACTTTCCCGCTGTCATCAAGCCAGTTCCCACGCGGCAAAATGCGGATCTCCCGAGGGGCCTTGGCCTTGGTGATCATGGAGTTTTGACCGGACTTGCTCAGAGCCTCCAGTCGTTTGAGTTTTTCAAGATACCGGGCAAGCGCATCTTTGGTTACTCCCTCGACCCCCGTTTTATCGATCCCCTGAAGTTCCTTTTGCAAAGCCGCCTTCTTTTGCTTGTTTCGTTCACGGGCAATCTTTCCGCGCAAACCTTCTAACTTCGAAGACCAGGACTTGAGGGCATCCCCGTGTCCGGAGGCTTGGTGCAAATCCGCAATCTCTTTTTCCAGGAGACTCATCTCCTCCCGGGTCTTTTTGGGGTATGCCTTGACGTAGGGAGGGCGAGCGGTGGGCAAGCTGTTTCCGCCAAACCCGTCGTCGTGAATATCCGCAAAAAACGCGGACAACTTGTAAAAGTCACCAATGGTATAAGGGTCGTACTTGTGATCGTGACACTGGGCGCATCCGACGGTTGCGCCCATCCATACCGCCGAAACGTTGCGCACCCGGTCGGCGGCGTAGATGGCAAGGTATTCCTTGCGCTGAATTCCCCCCTCGTGGGAGGTTTGCAGCAAGCGGTTGTAACCGGTGGCCACCAGTTGTTCATTGGTCGGCTTTTCGATAAGGTCACCCGCCAACTGTTCTCGTGTAAATTGATCGAGCGGAAGGTCGCGGTTGAAGGAATCGATCACGTAATTGCGGTAAGGTGCAGCGGGGTGATCCTGATCACCATGATACCCAACGGTGCTGGCAAAACGGACTAGATCAAGCCAATAAGTGGCCATCCGTTCGCCAAACGCAGGCTTGGCCAGCAAGACATCGACCCGGTCGGCCACCACTTGATCAAGCGGTCTCTTGTCTTGGGTGAAGGAGTCAACATCATCGGGGCGAGGAGGCAAACCGGTCAGATCGAAATGAAGCCGACGGGCCAAGGTAATTCGGTCGGCGTCCGGCGAGGGCTTCAAATTCTTTTCCGAGAGCTTTGCATAAACGAACCGGTCAATCCAATGATTCGACCATTCCATGCCCTCATGGGGAACCGGGCTTTTTTCCGGTTGCTCGTAAGCCCAGTATTTGTCGTATTTCGCCCCTTCGAGAATCCACTGTTTGATGATTTCGCGGTCCTTGGGCTTCATCACCTTGTGAGCTTCGGGCGGGGGCATGATTTCGTCTCGATCCGAACTCGTAATGCGGGTCCACATCTCGCTTTTCTCCAAGCTGCCGGGAACGAGGGCGGCATAACCTCCGAAGTCGCGGGTTGCCCCTTCCTCGGTATCGAGACGCAGGTCGGCTTTTCGCTCATGAGCATCCGGTCCGTGACAAAAGAAGCAGTTGTTCGAGAGGATCGGCCTGACCTCTGAATTAAAATCGACTTTTCCAAGCACACCACCCAAAGAGAAAACGCAAAGCAGCCCAATGGCCAATGGTTTAGAAATGAGTGGAGAAGGCATGATCGAATGTGCTTATATGGGAATCTTCAGAAAAAGTCGCAAGATGACCACCAAATTCCAATCCCCTTCCGTATAAAAGGAGCGCCAAGACTACTTCAGGCCGTTGCGCGACAAGTGTTCCTTGAACCAGGCATTGGTCGGAGCGGAACGAACGGATGGGTGATAAGGAGCCTCGTTCTTGGGCAAGGCGGAACGGAACTTCTTGATTTCCTTGGCATGCTTCTTTTTGCCGGCGAGGTTGGTCCACTCGTTGGGATCGGTTTGGTGATCGTAAAATTCCTCCGTCCCGTCCTCCATACGCAGGTACCGGTAGCGTTCCGACCGCAGGGCATGGTTTTCCCTGGCATAGGTGGTGAGGACGGCAAACCTCCATTCTTGCGACGGGTTGCGCAAAAGCGGCACCAGGCTCATTCCTTCATTCTTCTTGTTTGCTGGCAATCCGCACATCTCGAGGAGCGTTGGATAAAGATCGATCAAACCGACCGGCTTGGAGCAAGTCGTCCCCTTTTTACCGAAATCAGCAGCCTGCGATTTGGCCGGGACGACGACCAAAGGCACGCGGGTTGATTCCTCCCACAGGCTGTGTTTGCTCACTCGGTCCTTTTCCCCGATGTGGTACCCGTGGTCACTAAAAAGAATGACCGTGGTGTCCCCGGCATGAGGACCTTGATCCAAGGCATCCAGGACACGACCTACCTGATGATCGACGAATGCAATGCAGGCCAGGTAGGCCCGCACGCACTTGCGGAATTGATCGTCATCGTTCGCGCGCAGAAACTCGAGCTTGGGATACTTGGGCAATTCATGCATCCGACGACTCGTCTCGGGAACGTCCGAGAGATCGTCCATGAGGACGGGTGGCAGCTTGATTTTTTCGAGAGGAAACAAATCGAGCCATTTTTGCGGGGCGTAAAAGGGCACATGCGGACGCACAAAGCCAACTCCCAAAAAGAAGGGTTTGTCCGATTTGCGAGACAAGCGATCGACCGCCCAGTCCGCCACTTTGTGATCAGTCATGTCCTCGTCCCGATCGGGAAACGCCCCCCAATCCGTTTGCGTTCCGGTCCACGGAACCTCGGGGGGATAATAATTGAACCGCTTGCCATTGGGCGGCTTAGGACCGGACCCCGAAAACTTGCTCCCGTAGTCGTCGAAGAGCTTTTTGTCGGAATATCCATGAGCAATCTTGCCCACCCCCCAGGTGGCATAGCCATGAGCTGAGAAAAACTGAGGCATCATGCGACCATGGAAGAACTTGGCATCCTTCTCCATGGCCTTGCCCCCGGGTTGTTGGTAGATACCGGTTCGGTGCGGGTAAAAGCCCGAGAGCAAGGAAGCGCGGGAAGGCCCGCAAATGGGGCCCTGGCAATGAGCGTTGGTAAAGAGCATGCCCCGCTTGGCCAAGCGGTCGATGTTGGGCGTGCGAGCTTGCGGATGACCATTCATGCATCCCACCCAGTCATTAAGATCGTCGATAGCGATCAGCAAGGCATTCGTCTTGGCCCGGACGGACCAAGTGGCAAAGACCAGCAAAAACAGGAAATACGCGAACGATCTCTTCACGGGACGGGAATCGGGCAAGGGAGTCCGCGCTCTTACAGGTCGACTTTGATTTTCTTGCCCTTGCTTCCCGACTTGACGCCTTTGAAGGTCTTGAGGTTCGACCCCTCGCCCACCTTCACGGTGTAGGCTCCCTTGGCAAATACCTTCGGGTGAAAGCTCTTGCCCTTGACCCTCAACGTGTAGACAACCTCCCCGTTTTTCTCTTCCACTACTTGGACCACTTGATCAGGCTTATTAATTTCCAAAACGGGCAAGTGAGCGACAGCCTTGCGCCCGTAGTTGTCAATTTGATTGAAGGTGAAAGGCCAACCAGGATAGGGCTTGGCCTCCTTGTCCGAAACGTCGACATTCCGGGGCCAGCATACGAAGGTCACGTCCCGTGTCTTCTTGTCGATGCGCACGACACCAAATCCGGCAGCCCGGGTGCTCAGCCTGTCCCCACCCTTCTCGGGAGTCGGGTTGGCCACCGCGATGGCGGTGAGCTTGTTGTCGAATCCATCGACGTGATCGCCAAGGATGGGGTCCTGTCCAGGCTTGCGGTTCTTGCCTGGCTCAAGTGGCTTCCACCATCTCAGGTAGAGGTTCGCAATCGAGGGAACGCAGAAGGAATAGATCGAGTCCCTCCACTCGTCGACTCCATGATGAAACACGGTGGCCAGGTGCTGATCACCGGCAAAGTGGAAAGCGTAGGCTTTGCGAAGGGCTGCGATTGCCTTGTTGCGCCCGGTCTGAGGCCAACCGTTGGAATCAAGGTCGGCATGCAAGCGTCCGCCGATCCTCCCATGAATATGAGCCCCTCCGCAAAAAATGGTCTGGGAGAGCGCGACTTTCATGTCCGCATCGGTCCAGTCCCGGCCCCAATCGTCAAGAAACTTGAGTTGACGCTCGCCGAGAAGACGAGCTTGGGGAACATCCACCGACTTGGGATCGTAATCAGGATTGCGAATGTGATCGGGACGGGGGCCCTGTTTGGGTATCATGCCGGCCGGACCGGTCTTGAACTTGCGGTCCTCGATAATGGCAAAGCTAATACGCCCCCAATTAAGATGCGTGTAATAAGTTCCGATTCCCCGCTCGATGGGCGTCGGGTCGTAAGGGTCAGGCAAATGACTGGTCTGAGCCCGCTCCACCTCCTTGACGTATTCGACGGGCATGGAATATCCACCGTCGGAAGCCCCTCCCAAAGTGGACTTCTTCCCGTTGTGGCCCCAAATATTGGGTTGTCCCACGTCATGGTCGTCGGGAATGGTCACGGTCGGGAAGTTCCTGATCACCTCTCCGAAATCCCTGCCAAATCTCAACCAGGCGGCATAATGGCGACGATGGTCGTAAACTTGGTCACCGGAAAAGAAAAGCAGATCGGGTTGAAGCCTCTTGATGTTCTCCACCAAATCCTTCTTGGGGATATCCCCCCCGTGACCGGGGTTTATGGAATTCCCGGTGAATCCGACGGCCACGAATTCCTGCTTGTCAATTGGGTTCTTGCGTATGATCCCTTCATAGGTCGCTTTCTCCCCGTGCCTGACCCGGTAGGAAATCTCTTGAGAATCATCCCACTTCTCTACCCGAAAGGGAACGGTCCAACCCCTCTCGATCACCTTGGCTTCGGCTACCTTTTTCCAGTTTCCACCCTGCTTGACTTCAAGGGTTGCCTTGCGTGGTTCGCCTTCCTTGAGCGGATAAAGCTGGGCCGTCAATTTCAGGGTCTTGGCGTGAACCGTGTACAGAGCGAAGCAAATGACTTGATCACGGGTGATTTCCGGAATGGCAAGCGGATCCACCCTTTTCTTCTTTTGAGCAAAGGCTGGAACTACAAGTGGCAAAAGAGACAGCGTGAGAACGAGGAATCTGGCAAATGGGGAATGAATCATGAAACGTAGTTGGGTTGAGGGGAATGAGTAAATTACCATAGGACAGGTACGGGCTAAATCAAGGATAAGACTTTGGAACGTCCGATATTGTTTGGAGAAGAGGGGAAAGACGAAGGAACGACATGCTGATTTTCACCCAAAGCAGCAGGCGTTTTACTGCTCGTCTTTTTTTGGAAATACTGTATGTTCAATCGATTAGCCATGTATAAGGACGAGGCCTCACGTGTGGAAACGGATGGGTATTGAGATAAAGTGAGCGAGTGTTCGAAGACAAGGCGTAACAAACAAACAAGTCGAACGAAACACAGTCCCATGAACGAAGAAGATGCCATTGATGAGCAAGCGGATACCCGTATGCGCTTTTCCGACCTACCCCTCGCCCCGCCTATCCTAAAGGCCGTTGAACGGGCGGGTTACGAGACCCCCTCACCGATTCAAGCCCAAGCGATACCTCCCCTTCTCGAAGGT
This sequence comes from Opitutia bacterium, assembly GCA_018645725.1. GTDB lineage: Bacteria > Verrucomicrobiota > Verrucomicrobiia > Opitutales > Seribacteraceae > Seribacter. The sequence goes on along the minus strand of JABGWD010000111.1, from coordinate 9,890 downwards.
TCGGATTTGCTTGGGGTGGCTCAAACGGGAACCGGCAAGACAGCGGCATTCGCCCTTCCCCTGCTTTCCCGGATCGATGAATCGGTAAAAGGCGCCCAAATCCTTTGCCTTGCCCCAACCCGTGAACTCGCTCTGCAAGTGGCCGAGGCAATCGAGGGTTATGCCGAAAACCTCCCTAAACTCAGAGTGGTTCCCGTATACGGCGGGACAGGCTACGGTGAACAAATACGAGAATTCAAGCGTGGCGCTCAAGTGGTCGTGGGTACGCCCGGGCGAATCATGGACCATATCGAAAAGGGATACCTTAAACTCGGCAACTTGCAGGCACTCGTTCTCGATGAAGCGGACGAAATGCTCAGCATGGGCTTTATAGACGACATCAACTGGATTTTGGAGCACACTCCCGAAGAACGGCAGACTGCGCTCTTTTCCGCCACCATGCCCAAGCCAATCCGCAAGCTAGCGGAAAAGCACATGCGTGACCCCGTGGAAATCACGATCAAGGTAAAGGCGGAAAACTCACCCAGTATCAGGCAGCGGTTCATCAAGGTCAGGCAGCACGACAAAAGAAATATGCTTATCAGACTACTCGAGATAGAAAGTTTCGATGCCATGCTTATTTTTTCCCGGACCAAAAACGCGACTATGGAAATCGCCGAAGGGTTGCAAGGCAGGGGATATGCAGCGGAACCGCTCAATGGGGACATGCCCCAAAACCTGCGCGAAAAAACCGTTGACCGTCTCAAACGTGGAAAGATCAACGTACTCGTCGCGACCGACGTGGCGGCCCGGGGACTCGATGTTGACCGCATCTCCCATGTTCTCAATTACGACGCCCCATTTGACTTGGAGTCCTACACCCACCGGATAGGAAGAACGGGACGAGCCGGGCGTGAAGGCGATGCGATCATTTTCGTCACCAACAAGGAAATGAGAATGCTCAATGCCATTGAGCGCACCCTCAAGGTTCCCTGCGATCAGTATATTTTTCCTACCTTGGAAGAAATGAACGCCCGCCGGGAAGAAGAATTTTTTGCAAAGATAGAGGAAGGACTCAAAGGAGACTTGGGGGACTACCGCAAAGCTCTTCAGCGAATGATCGAGGAATCGGGTCACGACACCCTCGAAATTGCGGCATCATTGGCTTTTCTCGAAGCTGGCAAGAAAGGTTTGCGCTATGAGGATATGCCAGCACCTCCCCGCAAGCAAAAGCGGGATCGTGATGACAGGTCCGACCGATCATCCAGGCATAACGACCGGGGAGACCGCCGGGATCGGGGCGACCGGGAAGATCGCCATTTTTCCAAGGACGACCACTTGCGGAGCTATCGTCTTGAAGTCGGGGAATACCATGGAGCTCAAAAAGGAGACATTGTCGGCGCCATTGCAAATGAAGTCGGACTCGACCCGAAAAACATGGGAAAGATTCGCATGTTCAAGGATCACACCTTCATCGATCTGCCCAAAGACATGCCCCGAGAAATCATGGATGCCCTCAAAACGGTTTGGGTACAAGGCCACCAACTGAATATTTCAGTCGACAAGGGACGTCCCCGCCCGGATGGCAACAAGGGCGGCAAGTTCTCCAAAGGCAGAGCCTTCGACAAAGGGAAAAAGTTCGGCAAAGGCGGGAAGGGCCACAAAGGCGGGAAAAAAGGTTATAACCCCGACAAATTCCGCACCTAGACAGGCCAAGAAATCCTTTCGAATCCCACCCGGGTCAGTTACTTGCCACCGGGTATTTCGTTCACGGTGTAGTAAGCATGACGATGCAAAAGAGAATCTTCCTCAAGGTCTCTCAATGCGTTGAGGTCAAACTCATAAACGTGTCCGGCTACAACATCGGAAACCTTTAAATTCGCCAGCTTACCATCCTTGGACAAAGTCACGCTCTTGATGACCGGGGCAGTCTGATCGACCTCCGGCCCGCCGTACCCACCGTGGTAAATATGCGTGAAGGTCGACAACCGGTAATTTTTCGGATCCTTTCCCGAGCTGCGATTTACGGGTTTGGTGAAGGCTATGGAGAATCCTTCCGGGGTAATCGAAACTTGCTTGATTTCAAAAGGCATCTTCCCCGTCCAATCGATCCTCTCAAGAGCAAAGGATTTCCTTCCGCGGACCGGCCAACCACGGTTGGTCCCGCCCGAGAGAAGATTGCCTTCCGGGGTAAACTGGAGGTTGAGAATGCCCGTGGAAAACCCTTCGCGGAAAGGATAACAAGCACCCTGCCAGACGCCGTTGATTTTTTCGGTCGTGGCTCGCATAACGATCGACTGGGTATAGTCGCCGATGAAGATCTGATTCTCGAACGGGCCGAACTTTCCCTTCGTCCGGTTGACCACGAACCCACTGATCGAGCGTCCCATCCGGATATAAGGGAAGATCACCGCATAAGGAACCAGTTCCTTGACTTTCTTCTTCTCCGTAACGATGCGTCCTCCAGACTCGGGATTCTTTGGCGGGCCCTTGAGATTCTTGGCGTACTCGTACCAGTTAAAGCTAACCGGATGCCCCATGAATCCTCCCTCCTTCAAGAATTTAAGGCTGCAGGAGGAGTTCCACGGACCTTGGCTCTCGATGTAAAAAAGAGCCCCGTGCTCGTTTGGCCCGATCCCTCCCGGACTTCTCAATCCGCTGGCAATCGGAATGGTTTTTCCGTCCGGCGTAATCTTCATCGCCCAGCCCCGGAACAGGGCTCGGGAGTGATAGGAATTGGAAAGACCGAGGGCGACGTAAAGGTTACCCTTGGGGTCGAATTTCGAACCGAAGGCATACTCATGGTAATTTCCGTACCCCCAACCATCGGAAATGGTCTCGAACTTGTCCGCCCGCCCATCCCCGTTCCGGTCCGTCACCCGGGTAAGCTCGCAACTATGAGTAACGTAAAAAGCGTCATCTTTGTAAGCCAGCCCGAAGATCTCATCCAGGCCCGATGCAAAAAGCTCGAATGTCGGCCTTGGTTTTCTCCGGTCGATTCCCGATGAAAGAAAAACGTCACCCCTCCGGGTGCCTATAGCGATCCTGCCGTCGGGCAAGGTCACGAAGGCACCCGACTCTATAACCAAGTCCTTGGGGATAGGGATTTCGGTTATACGGTAGTAAGCTCGCTCCCGCTCGGCGGTCCCCCACCACTCCCCAACCTCTTCGCCCCAGACCGGAGAAAGGAAAGGGAAGAGGCACAAGAGAATTTTAGCGCAGGGCTTCATAGTCAAAGACGAATTCGGATTTTCCTTTCTTCAGGGAAAGCTCGATGATTAGTTCCACGTTCCCTTCCCGTCCTTCCCTCAAACGGGGTTGTCCATCGAGAATTTTCAAGCGAAGTTCAGGAGTCGCGAAGATGCCCTCCTTCTCTCTTTCTATTTTCCCGACCAAGGCTCGAAAAAGAACACTGTCCTGGGCAGGGCTCGTTATCCGGAGAGTTCTTCTGAGCAGATGAACTTCGGCACGGGTTTGGGGTCGCGAGAAATCCTCAACCGCAAGCTCCCCGAACTCATAGGAAAAAGTCGGGACTCCGTGATCATCGAGCGAATATCCACGGAACCTATATCCCAAGTTTTTCGGGTAGAGCGGGTCAGGATTGACCGGGTTCTCCTTGGTCATCTTCGGCAGGATTGGCCAAGGCTTCCCCCTTTGGTTCACGGGCTGAAAAGCAAAGTCTTGGGAAAGCTGGACGGATCGGGATCGGGGGTTGAAGTTTCCCGCTCCTTGCCCTCCCCACCCGACACTGACAAATTCGCCTTTCCAAAGAGCCGAGAGAGCTCCCGTCTCGGCATTGAAGGCATAGTGGATCCCTTCGGGGAAACCGACGGAGATCCCGCGGTAACCGGCTACCCGGCTACGCCCACGATAAACACGGGCCCGGTCCGCAACCTCAAGGTTCGTCCCCGGGTTTCCAATACCGGACGGAGTCGGGGCTCCCTGTCCATAGGACAAATAATGCCAAATGGCATGAAGCTGAGCGGAGGCATTACCATCAAGGATATCTTCATGAGCCCCTTTCCCATTAGACCAGTAAATCGGCATGACAATACCGGGTCGAAACTTTGCCGGGTTGAGCATGAAGGGAACAAACCAATCCGGGTTCAGCCTATCATAGGAAGCAAGCAGGTCGAGCCCCTTGAATCCACCTGCGACCTTCCCGTTAAAGACGTGACAAGCCACGCAATTCAATCCCTTGTCCCCGACCAGCTTGTGTCCGGCACTCCTCATTTCCCCTCTTTTCTTGCGCGGGATCTCTGGAAATTTCACCTCGGGAAGTTGATCAACTTGGCTGAACAAGGCAGGTAGAAAGCCCAAGTTTTGCTCCCCGAAACTTGGCATTCGGGTATGCACGTAAGGACGGGCGGAATCTCCGTCGAACATCACCTTGTTAATCCAGCCGGGCTTCAGCTTCGCCCCTACCAAGCTTAGCGAGGGAGGAAACCTGCCATGATCTCCCAATCCTTCCTGGGAACTTTTCATGGACGACTTCAACTTGACCGACGGACCGCCATAATCATCACGCTCATGGCAAGCAATGCAATTGAAAGCGGTCAAGGCTCGCTTGATCATCCTCTCGGGCGGATAGCTTTCTGGGCCCTCCGCCAAGGCCTGCCCAATCGCTTTCCTCTGAAATCCAGAAAGCCCGTAGTCCGGAACGCCCTGCGGTTTTTCGGACAAGCAACCACGATCCTTACGGAGGTTCTTCATCGGCAAAGCGGGCTTACTCGCGGGCATACCCTCAAGCGAATGGCAAGCCACGCAGTTCAGTTGCCCAAACAACACCCTGCCCTTCTCTATCTTTTCGGCCACAATCTTGGGTGGATCGATTTTTGCCTGCCTTCCCCGAACGAGGTACTCGGCCAAGTCGTTGGCTTCCGAACGCGTCAGATGAAAGTCAGGCATACGACCGGATTTCCTTACACGCAAAGGCTCATGGAGAAAACCCGCCAAGGACGGGCGGTCGTATTTTCCGGCTACATGGACAAGCGAACCCAAGCCCGCCTCACTTTCACGGGCAGGACCCTCGGATGGCGCCGCGTGGCATGCCATGCACCCCACTTCCTCAAAAAGAACCTTTCCCCTCTTTGAGTTCCCCTGCTCTTCCCATTGAGGAAAACTCTTCTCCTTACCCAGACTGCGCAAGAAGGCACTTAATGCCGAAGCCGAATCCTTGCGCTGCCCGGCACTCATCGAACCCATCAAGTCGGGCATCTTGGTCTCCCCGTGCGCATCGTGCGGGTTGGTAAGAAATTCGAGCAGGTAACCGGGATCGAGCCTGCGTCCTACCTCCCTCAAATTCGGACCGCGCTTCCTTGCCAAAGGATCGTCGCGCTCTCCTTCATGACAATTCGAACACTGCAACTCGCCGACAAGGACTTCACCCGCCTCTTTCAGACTGAGCGAAGGAGTGCCCTCAATCCCATGGACTTTGGGTGCCGCATCAAGCTTGCAGACCAGAGCAAGCCAAAGAATGAAACAGCAACAGGCTGGACGAAAAGACCCTCTCTTCATTCCCGGGCCGGGGGTCTAATCCTATTCAGGTCGAAACAAGTTGCAGGTTATTTCTTTGCTGTAATCCACTTGACCGCATTACCTAACATATCAAGGTATTCCTTGGTCGACATGGTGGAATTATGGTGGCCAAGCGTGGTAGAGAAAATACGGCCCTTGCCATGGGTGTTGATCCATACGCATGCTTGGGGTTCCTTTGCCTTTCCATTTTCCCCGTGGGCAAGAACGGTTGTTCCCTCATAAACTTTCTGGACATTGTAAAGCTCGCCCTCGGGCGTCAACCAACCATCAGGCAGATCCTTCACGATCGGGTGGTCAGCATGCTTCTTGACCTTTTTAACCGTAATGGCGGCTTTCGGGCCATGTCCCTTCGAGCTGGCTCCGAGCATTTCGGGCCAAGCCTTCTTTTTATCGCCCACGGCAGGAATGCTCCAATGATAGGAATGCATGGCGCAATGCAAAGCGAGGGCAGGCTTGCCAGCCTTGTGTATGTCGGTGATGGATTTTACAAAGGAAGCATCCTTCTCGTGGGCAAAGCAATGATTGTACACGATGTAGTCAAAACCGTCTGACCAACCTTTCTTGCTCAAGTGGGCCTTGCTCTTGGCCTGATCCATCTCGAAAAAGATATCCCACTTTGTCTTGACGCGTTCGCTTATCCCCTCGCTTATGATGTTTTTTTGGTTCTTGTAATCATGGCAACACCCTCCGGTTATCATCAGGGCCTTGAGAGGCTTCTTACCATGATGATCGGCAAAGGCCGCAAGTTGGAAGACAAAAGCGAGAGCTATGAACAGTAGTTTCATAAGTTTGGATGGGTTGGGATGATTTTAAGGCAAAACCTCTCTACAGAAGAACTCAAGAAAGCATCATGTGCAAGAAAGACTTTTCTTTCAAACCGCAAAAAAAAGTTCGAGGCACTGCGATTAGCTTCTTGAGTCTTCGAGCCCACGAATATGATAATGAATTCGAAGACACGATGCATTTGTCCATGAAAATCCTGACGCTAAGCGTATGGTTGGCGATTACTACCTCCTATGCAGGAGATGGAAATCGAATCGTTCATCTCGACGAGCCGAACAACCCTTGGCAATTCAGCCGGCAATCCTCCAGATTGATCACTCCGCAATGGATCGGGGAAAAGGAGGTACTGGCCGTTGCGGTATTGGCCATAGACGATATGTCCGGAGACGGTCAACGCTTTCGCAGCTACCTGAGCCCGATCCTTTCCAGGCTTCAAGAAATCGATGGCCGTGGCCCGGTGAGCATTACCTGCAACCGGCCGGACCCCGAACACCCCAACATGCAATGGTTCCTCAAGCAGGGAGTCTCGCTGGAGGCGCACACCACGACTCACCCATGCCCTTTGTTGCAAAAGGGAGCGTTTGAGCGGGCGGTGAGTGATTTTCACCGGTGCGTCGATCTTCTTGCCAAAATCCCGAACAGCCGGACGATCGGGTTTCGGTTCCCCTGCATGGACGGGCAAAACACCCCGAGCCCGAGAGCCTATGCTGAAATCATGAACGCAAAAAGTCCCGAGGGGAACTTCGTCTCAATGAGCACAAGCGTGGGCGTTGTCTTTACCCCCGAGGACAAAGAACTTGAGAAATCACTTTTCCCAAAGGAATTCGGAGGCCCGAAAAGGTTTTCGAAATACCTGATGAACGGGTTCGTCAATTACGTCGAAAATTACCCCTACCCTTTCGTGGTGGGCAACAAGATTTGGGAACTGCCCTTCGTTTATCCTAACGATTATACCGGGCAAGTCCTGCACGGGAGGGGAAACCAGATCACCATTGATGACTTCAAGGCGGCACTCGACGCGACGGTCGCCAAGAAAGGAGCCGTCTCTTTGTGCTTCCATGCGGGATCTTGGATGCGGAGCGAACAGATGGTTGAGGTCGTTGACTATGCCGACAAGACCCATGGTGGAAAAATCAAATTTCTCACCATGCTGGAGATGCATGACCTGATGAGGACAAACATGCTCGCTGGCCATAGCCTGAGGGACAAGGAAGGGAAGGACAACGGCGTCAGGATATTCGATATCAATGCCGACGGGTATATGGACGTTCTGATCGCGAATTCCGATACCAGGATGTGCCGGATTTGGAACCCGGAAAATTCTTCCTGGAAAGAAATTTCATTCCCCGAAAAGATGCATTCCGGACTGAGGTTCGGCGTTGATGACAAAACGTTCAAAACCTTTGTATTCAGCACCGATGAAAAGGGGCAAAACCATGCCTGGTCCTTCCAAAAAAATTCATGGATTAAAGAAGCTGCCCTCACCAAAGGGCTTGAAAAGGTTGCATCCCATACGGATGGCAAGGATGCGGGAGTCAGGTTCAGAGACATTGACCGGGACGGAACCTGTGAACTGATCGTGGGCAGTCCGACCCGGTCGGAAGTTTACCAGCTCAAGAAAAACGGCTGGGAGTTGTTGCCCTTCTCTCTCCCCAAGGGCACCTCAATCGTCACCTTGGAAGGGAAAGATGCAGGTCTTCGTTTCGCGGACATCGACCAGGACGGCTTTGAGGACGTTATCTTTTCGAATTCCGAAAGCTACGGAACCTGGATTTTCAAGTCTTTCAAGGAAGGATGGAGCCTACAAGGCATCGGAGGCAAGCGGAAGAATTCCGCAACCGGCGAGAACCACCCCAGAGAGAGACAAGTTCTCCCCCCGATCGTCAGGAGCGACGGAACGAATAACGGTGCCTGGATCAAGCGGGGGAATCTCTATTGGCAGAATGAAGACACCGGACAAACCCTTCCTCATCACATCGACCAAAGATCCTTTTCCGATATCTTGGGAGATCATGCTCAACGCCCGAAAAAGCCCAAAGCTTCATTGCAATCGATTGAAACAAGGCCTGGCTTCAGGGTCGATTTGGTTGCCTCCGAGCCACTCGTCATGGACCCCGTCGACGTTGCATGGGGACCGGACGGGAAAATGTGGGTTGCCGAGATGGCGGACTATCCGCTTGGCATCGACAACAAAGGAAAACCCGGAGGACGCGTCGCCACCGTCTCGGATACCGATGGGGATGGGGAGTATGACAAGAGGGTGGTGTTTGCCGAAGGTCTCGAAACGGCCAACACGGTCCTCCCCTGGCGGGACGGCGCCTTGGTTGTCGCTCCTCCGATCATTTGGTTCATGCGTGACCAGAGCGGTGACGGCATTGCGGACGAAAAAAGAATTCTCTACGAGGGGTTCGGTCGGGGGAACGAACAGCACCGGGTGAACGGGCTTGTCTGGGGACTGGACGGTTGGATCTACGTTGGCAACGGAGACAGCGGAGGAACGATCAGATCCAAGATCACCGGCAAACAATTGGCCCTTGGTGGATCCGATCTCAGAATTCGGCCCGATACCGGGGAACTTGAAAGAGCCACCGGCAGGACCCAGCATGGCAGGAATCGGGATGACTGGGGGAACTGGGTCGCCGGAAACAATTCCAATGCCTGGCAGATCATTTTGGAAGACCACTATATCCGCAAGAATACCTTGGTCTCTCAACCGAATTCCAGAAACCCCATCACAGGCGTGATCGATCTTTATCCGGCCAGCCAGGTCCTGAGTCACTGGAGTGGATACAGGCCTCCCCCGGCCGGTTCACCGGGCAAGCTGACCTCCGGTTGTGGCTATACTTTTTACAGAGGTTCATTGTTCGAGGGGATCGTAAAGCCTTCGGTTTACTTCTCCTGCCCCGTGCACAACTGCATCCACCGCGAAGTCATTGAATGGAATGGCGTCCGGATGAAAACATCCAGAGCCAAAGACGAATCAAGGATCGAATTCCTGCGAAGCAAGGACTCGTGGTTCCGCCCAACGGCGATCAGGAACGGGCCCGACGGAGCGCTCTACGTTGCGGACATGTACCGGCTCGTCATTGAGCACCCTCAATGGATAGACAAGCAGCTCACGAAAGAAATGATCGAGGATGGCAGACTAAGAGCGGGGCATGATCAGGGGAGAATTTACAGGGTTTGGCCCGAAGAGCGCACGCTGCACCCGGTCAGGAAACTTTCCGGAATGAACGCCGAGCAACTGGCCGAGGCGGTCGACTCTCCAAACGCATGGCAACGCGACACCGCGCACATGATGCTCACCTGGTTAAGCGAAAAGGAGCGCAAGAGCGCGGAAGCTCCGCTCAGACGAACCGTCTCCCGCGGAGGAAGCGCCGCTGCCAGGGTCCAGGCGTTGAGCGCCCTGGCTGATCTTGGCTTACTCATCAAAAAAGACGTTTTGTCCGGCTTCAAAGATCAACACCAAGGGGTCAGGCGCAATGCGCTTAGGGTTGGAGCGCAATCCCTGAGTCAAGATCCGGAACTGGCAAATGGAATCATAAGGCTGCTCGAGGACAAAGACAGTCAGGTCCGAAGGGAAGCCGCCT
>JABGWD010000110.1 GCA_018645725.1 Opitutia bacterium | reverse complement strand
TTATATCCGGCATGCTTGAGGAAACGGATGACAATTGGTCGAACTGCGTCGACCAAGTCATAGACCTTTCCCCGGATTGCGTGACCATCTACCAAATGGAAGTGCCTTTCAATACCACGATCTTCAAGTCGATGAAAGAACAGGGCAAGCTTGCGGCCCCGGTTGCCGATTGGCAGACCAAGAGGCGATGGGTCGAGGAGGCTTACGCCCGCCTCGAATCCGCAGGGTATACGATTACCTCTGCCTACACGGCAGTGAAAGATCCGGACAAAACCAAATTCATTTATCGGGATCGTCTTTGGTCGGGTGCCGACATGGTCGCTCTGGGGGTCGCGTCGTTCGGGCACTTGGGCGGGATCCACTACCAAAACCTCACGCACATCGATCAGTATTGCGAAACCACCGAGAGCGGAGGTTCCGTCGTCAGGCGAGCGCTTCTTACCACGGATGAAGAACGTTTCGTCCGGGAGCTTATTTTGCAATGGAAACTGGGACTCGTCCGTCCAAGCTACTTTCGGGAAAAATTTGGAATCGACGTTCTTGCCCGCTTTTCCGAAGTGTTCGAGGAATGGAGAGCGTCTGGCGATTTGATCGAAGGCGAAGACGAGCTCCGGTTAAGTCGTGCCGCTCTTCTCCGGGTTGACTCCATGCTTTACAAGTTTTTTCTTCCTCAACATCAGGATATGGACTGAGCCTCTTCTCCGAAAATGCCTGACCCAAAGAATATTTCACCGGACGCACTCTACCCATTGAGCTTCATGAGGGCGGCTCGGAACTTGCCGGCCCTGACTTACGAAAAGATTGAGCCGATGGATATGCCCGAACCCTACCGTTCGCTTTTGGTGCACGAGGGCGACATGACTTCAAGGCTTGAAGCTCATCATGAATGCCTGATCAAAGTAAGCCGGCTTCGTTCCTCAAATAACGGAAAATTGTATTTTCGCGAAGTCATGCTTCAAGCTGAAGTTGATGACAAGCCGACGGAATATGGCGCCATCGAGGTCAATCTCAACGCTCTTCCTGAGGAAGTGCGAGCCTTGGTTTTACAGGCCCAGCAGCCCTTGGGGGGTATTCTTAACGATCACCGGATACCCTATTCCAGTGCTCCGCGGGCTTTTCTCAAAGTAGTTCCGGATGGTCCGATCGTAGAAGCATTCGGAACGGTGGAAGCGGATTACCTTTATGGAAGAAGCAACGTTATTTCAGGTTACAATGGGGATGTCATTGCCCAAATCGTTGAAATCTTACCTCCTCTTTAACCTTTCCTATGGCTTGCGATTGGTAAAAAATCAATTTGAATGAAATTCTATGATTTCTCTCAAAACCAATTATGACGCGATTGTCGTGGGGGGTGGCCCTGCCGGCTCGACGACTGGGGCTTTGCTAGCCGAAAAAGGGCATGACGTCTTAATTGTGGAGAAGGAGAAGTTCCCGCGCTACCACGTGGGCGAGTCCTTGATGCCATTTTGTTATTTTCCTCTCGAACGACTCGGATTGATAGACAATCTCATGGAATCCGGAAACCCCCGCAAATATTGCGTGCAATTTGTCCGTCAGGATGGGTTTCTTTCCCAACCCTTCTATTTTTTCCAGCACTTCGATCATCCGTCATCTACAACCTGGCAGGTTTGGCGTTCGGATTTCGACAAGATGATTCTCGACAAGGCCCGCCAAAACGGTGCCACCGTTTGGGAGGAAACCAAAGCCAAGGCGTTGCTCAAATCGGACGAACGCGTTACAGGGATAAGGGTTGAATCCGCGGAATTTGGGTCTCAGGAACTATTTGCTCCGATCGTGGTCGACGCATCAGGGAGAGACTGCTTTGCCGCCATTAAGGAAAAATGGATGGTCCGGGACCCCAAGCTCAAAAAGGTCGCCTTGTGGACATACTTCAAAGGAGCGAAGCGTGATCCGGGTTTGGACGAAGGAGCGACTACGGTAGCCTATTTGCCGAACAAGGGCTGGTTTTGGTACATACCTTTGAGCGACGACACGGTCAGTGTCGGGATTGTGGCGGAACACGATTATCTTTTCGACGGATCGACGAAGGATCACGCCGAGATTTTTCAGCGGGAGATCGGGAACAACGAGTGGATCAAGGATCACTTGTCCGGAGCTCAACAAACAGGTGAATACCGCATCACCGGGGAGTTTTCTTACCGCAACCGGTATTGTTCGACCGACGGGTTGGTCTTGGCGGGGGATGCGCTCGGTTTTCTTGACCCGGTTTTTTCATCGGGGGTTTTTCTCGCTCTGAAAAGCGGGGTAATGTTGGCTGATGAAATCGACGGAATCATAAGAGCCGGAGAAGCCTTCACTGCCGCTTCCTTTGACGGTTATGGCAAACGAATGCATGCCTCTATCGAAACCATGCGCAAGATAGTCTACGCGTTCTATGACGAGAACTTTAGTTTTCGAGATTTGGTCAATCAGGGAAAAAGCATCCGAGCATCCTTGACGGACTGCCTGATAGGCAATGTCGACGAACAAGATTTTCATGAACTCTTTGAAGCGATGTCCGATCTTGTTGATCTTCCGCAACCAGTCGAGTGCGGCTTGGCTCGAACCACCACGTGAAGCTTGCTTTTCTAACGCCTGGAACAGGCAACTACTATTGCGGCGTTTGCATGCGGGACAACTCGCTTGCGCGTTATTTGATGGAGGATGGTCACGAGGTCACCATGTTGCCGACCTACTTGCCTCACTTTCTTGACGAGCAATCCGCATCCGGAGATCAGCCGATTTTTTTTGGTGGAATAAACGTTTATCTTCAGCACAAGTTTGCACTCTTTCGTCACACGCCGGAATGGCTCGACAAGGCCTTTGACAGCAAGTGGCTTCTTCGCAAGGCAGCCGCAAGAAGTGGAATGACTTCAAGCAAGGATCTTGGCGAAATCACTCTTTCCACCTTTCGCGGAGAGGATGGACCCCTGGCAAAGGAAGTTCGCAAGGTTTTGGATTGGTTTAAGAATCATGGTTCACCCGACGTTCTTTTTCTGTCGACCGTGATGTTGGCCGGAATCGGAAAAGTTCTCAAGCGGGAGCTTGGCATTCCCGTTTTCGGCTTTCTGCAAGGAGAGGATTCGTTTCTCGATTCCCTTCTCCCGGAATATCGCAAGGAGGCTTGGAAATTGCTTTCGGATGACGTTGCGCAACTGGACGGATGCATTGCTCCCAGTCGTTATTTCGGGGATTTTATGGCTGACCGACTGGGGCTGGACAAGCAGATTGTTCGTCATCACCCGAATGGCATCACCTTGGAAGGATTCGAACCCGAGAAAGCGCCTCCGGCAATTCCCGCCATAGGCTACCTTGCCCGGCTGTGTCCATTGAAGGGACTGGACATACTTGTGGATGCCTTCCTTCTTCTGAAGGGTACGGACAAATTTCCCGATTTGCGCTTGGAGGTCGCCGGCGGAATGACGGCTGAAGACGAACCTTTTGTCGATGAACAAAGACGTAAGCTTACTCAGGCAGGCCTCCAAGAATATTTTTCGATCACCCCGAACGTTTCTCGCAAAGAAAAGTTGGATTTTCTTCATAAGCTCAGTGTCTTCAGCGTGCCCGCTCGTTATCCCGAGGCTTTTGGCTTGTACGTCATAGAAGCTTTGGCAGGAGGCGTCCCAGTCGTTCTTCCCGGGAGCGGCGCTTTCCCCGAACTGGTCGAACAAACGCAGGGCGGGTGCATTTATCAACCAAATGAACCTGAGGCTCTTGCCGAAGCCCTTGAGCCACTCTTGGAAAACCCCGAACAGACAAAGGCAATGGGCCTTGCCGGACACGATTCCGTTTCCCGGGATTTTTCCAATGAGCAATTGGCAAAACGTCTGGTAGACAACGTTCTTTCGCCTCTCAAAAGACATACCTAACCATACCGCTAATGGCATCCGAATTTTCCATCACCCGCCGAGTCGAATTCAGTGAAACTGACCTTGCCGGCATCATGCATTTCACGCACTTCTACCGTTGGATGGAAATTTGCGAGCACGAATTCCTCCGCAGCGTGGGGCTTTCCGTCGACATGGAAGATGAGAATGGGAGGTTTGGCTGGCCACGGGTAAAGGCGAGTTGTCGGTTCAAGAGGCCCCTCCGTTTTGAGGATGAGGTCGAAATCAAACTAATCGTCACCGAAATGCGAGACCGTTCGATTTCGTACGCCTTCCAGTTTTGGAAGGAGGAGAAAGGTGAGCGCGTCAAAGCAGCCGTGGGAGAAGCTGTTGCGGCATGCGTCAGCTTTGAACAATCTACCGGCACGATGACTCCCATCATGATCCCCGATGTTTTCCGGGCCAAGGTCGAGCAAGCATAAGCCCTTTGCTTGCTCTTTTGCATTGCCATGGCTGAGATGCCGTCAGCATTATGATGCTTCTTTGTTACTCCACCTCTCCCATTCAATGTATTTCTTCAAAGTAACCTTCTCTTCCTGTTCGTTCTTGTTAGCGGTACTTGCATCGGGAGAGGTTAATTACAACAGAGACGTCAGACCCATTCTGTCCGAGAATTGTTTTGCCTGCCACGGACTCGATGAAAAGCATCGGGAAGCGGATCTTCGACTGGACGTCAGAGAAAAGGCCATTGCCGACCGGGATGGGGTTCAAGCCATTGTCCCTGGTGATTTGGCAAAGAGCGAAAGTTGGACCCGCATCATTTCGAAGGACAAAGACGAGGTCATGCCTCCGCCCGAATCCCACAAATCTTTATCCGGTGAGGAAAAATCCATTCTTCGGAAATGGATTGAATCAGGCGCCCAGTATGAAGGCCATTGGTCCTTCCAAGCTCCGCAAAAACAGGAAGTTCCCAAAGTCGACGGAGCCAAGAATCCTATCGATGCTTTTTTGCAGAACCGCCTCAATAGGGAAGGGCTAAAGACGGCAAAAGCAGCCAAACCGGAAACTTTGTTGAGGAGGGTGTATCTTGACCTGACCGGGTTACCGCCGACCCTTGCCGAGGTCGATGCTTTCCTTTCGGACAAATCGCCTAATGCATGGGCCAAGCTGATTGACGAGCTAATGAATCGCGAAACCTATGGCGAGCACATGGCCCGTTACTGGTTGGATCTGGCCCGCTACGCTGACACTCATGGCCTTCACCTGGACAACGAACGCTCCATGTGGCCCTACCGTGACTGGGTCGTGCGGGCTTTCAACCAAAACTTGCCCTTCGATGACTTTACCCGCTGGCAATTGGCAGGCGATCTTCTGGCCGAACCGACCGTCGACCAGCGCATCGCCTCCGGGTTCAACCGGTGCAACGTCACGACCGGGGAAGGAGGGAGCATCAAGGAAGAGTGGATTTATCGCTATGCCGTCGACCGGACTTCCACAGCGGTGGAGGTTTGGATGGGTTTGACGGCCGGTTGCGCCGTTTGCCACGATCATAAATTCGATCCTCTCTCGACCAAGGAATACTATTCGCTCTACTCGTTCTTTCATAGCGCCGCTGATCCTGCGATGGATGGAAACAAGAAAGACACCCCGCCCATTCTCCGCGTTCCTCGGCCGGGGGACGAAAAGCTTCTTGCGGATCTGGATGCCAAGATCGCCGGGGTGAACAAGCGGACGTCAATCGAAGTGTCCAAGATCAAGTACCTTGATCCCGCTTCGCTCAATCCTTTGCCCAAGCCGCAACGCAAGGAAACCTTGTGGTTCGAGGATGATTTTCCCAAGGGCAAGCTACAGGTCAATGGTCCGCCACTTGCTTTCGTCACAAAGGAGGACGGTCCGGTCTTCAGCGGCAAGCGGGCCATCACCCGAACCGCCAAGAACGCAACCGGTCAGGACGTGTTCTCCGAAGGTACCCCCTTGGCTATACCTCGAGGCGGAAAGTTCTTCGTTCATTGCTATCTCGATCCGGAGAACCCACCGGAAGCCGTCATGGTTCAATTCTACGTCGGGGGCTGGAGACACCGTGCCGTATGGGGTGCCCACGAAAAGATCGGTTGGGGCAAGGTGAATACCCACGAGCGTGTCGACCTGGGTCCGTTGCCCGAGAAGGGCAAATGGGTGCGCTTGGAGTTTCCTGCGGCCAAAGTGGGTCTCAAGCCTGGACACAAGGTGACGGGTTATGCCTTCACTCAGTTTTCCGGCAAGATGGGATGGGACCACTTTGGTATCGAGTCGACCACCGACCCAGCCAAGGATCCAACCCTCTCCTGGGAGGCTTGGAAAGGGCAGGGAGAAGGCATTCGCAACAAGGACCTCACCGACGACTTGCGCAAGCGCTTCAAGGGGAAAGCGCCCTCGAAATGGACCGAGGCCCAGGAGAAGTCATTGCAACGCCATTGGTTGGCAAACGTTTTTACGGGAGCCCGGGAGACCCTTGGATCCTTCGCGCGCGAAAAGAAGGCTCTGGAGAAAAAGAAGGCCGAGGTCAGCAAGAACACGGCCATCACCCTCGTCATGGCCGACTTGCCGAAGGCCAGACAAAGTTACGTCATGATCCGTGGCCAGTACGACAACCCGGGCGAAAAAGTCTTCCGCGGGGTGCCCGCTTTTCTCCCGTCGCTTCCTTCAAAGCCGAAGGACAGGGACTACAACCGTCTCGATCTCGCCAACTGGTTGGTGCGTGCGGATCATCCCTTGACCGCACGGGTTGCAGTCAACCGCATTTGGCAACAGTTTTTCGGAATTGGCTTGGTTCGCACAAGCGCTGATTTTGGTACGCAGGGAGAATTGCCCAGTCATCCCGAACTTCTTGATTGGCTTGCCCTGCGCTTTATTGAGGACGATTGGAACGTCCAACGATTCGTCAAGCGTATCCTGACGAGCCATGCCTATCGGCAAAGTTCGAAAATTTCCCCTGCTTTGCTTAAGAAGGATCCCGAAAACCGGCTCCTGGCCCGTGGACCACGACATCGTTTGGATGCGGAAGTGATTCGGGATCAGGCTTTGCGCGTAAGCGGCTTGCTCGTCCCAACCCTTGGCGGCAGAGGAGTCATGCCTTATCAGCCCCCCAATATTTGGGAACCCGTAGGTTTTGGCAGCAGCAACACTCGCTACTACAAGCAAGGCAAGGGCGATGATCTTTATCGGCGAAGCCTTTACACTTTTCTCAAGCGAACGGCTCCCGCTCCTTTTATGGCGAGCTTTGACGCTCCGAACCGTGAGCAGAGCTGTACGGCCCGAGGTCGAAGCAATACTCCCATGCAAGCCCTCCAGTTGATGAACGACGTGCAGTACGTCGAAGCCGCCCGCAACCTAGCCCAAAGAATAATCAAGGAAGGGGGCGCGAAGGACGAGGAACGCATAGATTGGGCTTGGCGGACTGTTACCACCCGTCGGCCCGACCCATCGGAAACGAAGCTTGTATTCGACTTGCTGCATTTGAATGAAGCTCGCTTCCGCGATGACCTTGAGTCCGCCCAAAAACTAATTGCCTACGGGGAAAGCTCCCCGGACAAAACAATTCTTCCCCGAGAACTAGCCACTTGGCCCCTCGTGGCAAACCTCCTCTTGAACCTTGACGAGGTAGTGAACAAAAACTGACTATGTCGATGCAAGTGCCCAAATTACAGCCAACGCCGGCATGTGGACT
>JABGWD010000109.1 GCA_018645725.1 Opitutia bacterium | reverse complement strand
GAGCCAAAGACCAGAGCATCGTGTTCAATCCCTATTCTCGAGCGTATCACCCCTACCCCATCCCGGTCATCAAGCTTGGCCGTAAAGAGCATGGTGGACATTCCTCGCTCGCCATAATTGTGATTTGCCTGGAGCAAGGCGGTGGACTTGCCCGCGTTCATCGAGGAATAGTGAAAATATAACTTGGCCATGGCGAATGTCCGAACATTCACCCGATTGGGTGAGATTTCAAGCCTCTTCGGTATCGAGACGTTCCATGTATTCGGTGACGTTACAGGTAAGCATCCGGGTCTTGTCAGGGGAAACTTCCAAGACCTTGGTCACCACGCCATCGAGAAAGAAACGGTCATGGCTCACGATTATGGCCGTTCCCTCGAACAAGTTCAGGGCCTCCTGCAAAACCTCCTTGCTTCGAATATCCAAGTGATTGGTGGGCTCGTCCATAATGAGAAAGTTACAAGGCGTCATCAGGAGCTTGGCCAACGCCACGCGGTTTCTTTCCCCACCCGAGAGAACGGAAGTCTTCTTGAACACGTCGTTTCCGCTGAAAAGCAAGGCTCCAAGGGCAGCCCTTGGGTTGGCGTCCGGGTTATCATGCAAAACTTCCTCCACCTCCGTAAGCACGTCATTCGCCGGGTTCAACTCCTCGGCCTGATGCTGAGCAAAGTAACCGATCACGGTGTTCACCCCGACGTCCCGGATTCCCTCCTGGAAGGGTTCGACTCCGGCCAAGATTCGCACCAGGGTTGATTTTCCGGCCCCGTTTACCCCGACCACGGCGATGCGGTCTCCTTTTTCAATTCTCAAGTCAAGACCACTGAAGACCTCAAGCTCGTCATATGATTTCTTCAGGTTCTCGATCTCAACGACCTTCTGGCTGGCCGGAGGGGAAGGAGGGAAACGGAAATAAATCTTTTTTTCCTCCGCCTCGACCTTCACGATCTCCATCTTTTCCAAAGCTTTGATCCGGCTTTGCACCATGGCTGCTTTCTTGACGTTGGAACGGAAGCGGTTGATGAATTCTTTTTCTTTCTGGATCTCCTTTTTCTGGTTCACGGAGGCTTTTCGCTGTCTCTCTATTCTCGCCGCGCTTTCCTTCAGGTAAAAACCATAGTTTCCCTTGTAACTGTTCAAGGCTCCCATCTTCAGCTCCAAGGTGCGCTCGGTTACCGCCTCCAGAAAAGCGCGGTCGTGAGAAATGACCAGAATCGACCCCTGATAACGCTTCAGGTAATGTTCCAACCAATGTTGGGACACGACGTCCAGGTGGTTGGTCGGTTCGTCAAGAATCAGGAGGGATGGGGTTTGCAAGAGTAGCTTGCCCAGGGCGACCCGCATTTGCCAGCCACCGGAGAACTCGTCCAGTTGACGATCCATGTCGGCAATCGAGAAGCCCATACCCATCATGATCTTCTCGATCCGGGCATTCATTTTTTCGGGCTCGAAGGAAGCGAGTTGCTCCTCCCAGGAACCCATGAGATCGATCAAGTCGTAAAACTCCTCCGTGTCCGGTTCCATCTCGCCAAGCTTGACCTCGGCTTCGTCCAGCTTTTCCCGCAAGGACCGGACGTCCGCAAATGCCTTGCCCGCTTCTTCGCGCAAGGAATGCCCGGAGGCCGAAATCCCATCCTGCGGCAAATAGCCCACCGTCGCGTAATCGGGCTTCTCGATCATTCCGCTATCGGGGGTCTCGTCTCCCATCAGCATCTTGAGCAAGGTCGTCTTGCCCGAGCCGTTCGATCCGACCAAAGCAATCCGATCCCGCGGACCAATCGTTTCCGAAATCTCCTCGAATATCTTCTTGTGCCCGTAGGCCAAGTTTACCTCCTTAATGAAAATCATGACGTGCTATAAAATTCTTTGCGGGCAAAACGGCAACATCATTACTTTTTTCTTTTCCCGACGTTCATCCCGACCAATCAGCCCAAGGACTTGCCCACCGGCTTGCACAACCCGAGAAATACGGGCAACACCGAGACGAATCCCGCAACTCCGAGAATACCAAGCAAAACCCGTTGATCCGAAAGCAGGTAAGGATTGACGAAAGCCAAAGTAACCAATTCGGAATCGAAGCCAGCCAGAGCAAAGACAAATTCATGGATTAATTCGGCTAACTCGATTGCGCAATAAAAAGCAAGCCCAAGCAACAACAGGCTTTCCATAAGATAACGGACTGCCAGATGAAAGGAGCTCAACCCAAAGCTCTTGAACAAAGCGGTGGCAAAAATATTTTGCCTATACTCGAAAACCGCAATTGAACCGAAGATCAATATGACAAGCAACCCAACGAAGGCCCCTCCCAAAGCTTGGGCCTTTATTCTAGTTTGCTTCAATTCCTTGAGTTCTCCTACCCATTGGACCGGACTCGTCAAATTGTATCGTTGGAATCCTTCCTCCTCAAGAACCGCCTCCATTGATTCGATCACTTGCTCAAGCTTCCCCGGTTCGTCGGACACGTAAAAAAGGGATTCCTGCATCCCTTTCTGGCCAATGGCATGGAACTTGGACGCTGGAATGAAAAGCACGGGTTTGCTCAAAGTAACGAACCTCAAAACAGGAGGAGGATAAACCACGACCGAGTCAAAAAAGTTATCCCCCAACCTGACTCGTTCGATCAAAGACTCGGGATAACCGTAAGCCAGAAGGAAAGCGTCCGCTTGCAATTGATCGAATCCATCGATCATTTCCGACAAGGCGGGTAACGCGTCTTCACCGTAAACGACGACCCTCACTTTTTCTCCGTTCGAAAGCTCGGCCAAGGAAAACAAGGACGAAAAAGGAAAATAAAGACCTTCTTCGGCCAAAGGCTCGAACAAGGTACTTAATTCGGGCCTCAATGCGCCACTGCCGGGAGGGGAAGTCCGCAAAATCATCGAATTGATTCCAAAACTCTCGATCTTCCTTTCGATCGCATGCTCGGCAAGAATGAAGCCTGCCTGCATCAAAAGAAACAAAAGACACAAGGAGATGGCAATCGACACCCGGGCCAAAACCGCCCCGGGCGTTTCAAGCCATCTCTTCGAAATGTCTTTCGACAGGTAAACGGCGATTAAAATCAACGATCTCATTAGCTATCTCCTCAAGCCTGTGGTCATGACTTGAAACTATGCAGGTGCATTCCTCGGACAATTCATCGGACAGTATGTTCTTGATCACCTCGGTATTCGTATCATCCAAACCGGAGGTCGGTTCATCGAGAAGCAAAATGGGTGGGTTCTTCATCAGAGCCCGGGCCACCGCCGCCCGTTGTTGCTGTCCGCCCGAAAGGTTGGAGGGTTTTTTTCTCTTCAACTCGGACAGACCGAGGCGATCGAAAAGAAAATCACGCCTTTCCCGGGTTGCCCTCCCGGACATCCCGGCCAAGGAAGCAACCAAGTTCAGGTTGCTCGACAGGTTGGCCAGCGGCAACAAATTCAACTGCTGAAAAACAAAGCCCAGTCCTTCCCGTTGAAACTTCTTGGTCGGCTTTTTCCATGGAAGAGGCAACTTCACGCTTCCTCGTTTTGGACTGAGGTAACCCGCGATCAACTTGAGCAAGGTGGATTTGCCACACCCCGAATATCCCTTGATCAAAGTAATCCCGGCACCGAAGTCACAAGAGAACGAATCAAAGACAAGTTCCTTGCCGTAGGAAAACCTCAGGTTATTGCAAGAAACGGTTTTCGATTCCGCATCGGGTTGAGTAACCGTCTTGTCCCGAACCATTTTGAGCTCCGAATTTATTGGACGGATTTGCCGACCGCCAACGAATTCAAACCGACGTGAACCAACTCGTGACCGGGAAAAAAACGTTTGACCACCCCACCCCATCCTTCCGCCCGGAAGACCTCTGGCGACAAGGAAACAAGAAGAAACTTCGGCACGATCCGGGCAGGGTTTTTCATCGAGTAGTAAAGCTTGCCGTCCACCTGCCCGCCAAGCAGGTTCCGCAAAGAATTGACATGCGAAGGAGCGAACTGGAACGAATAGATTACGCGCTCTCCCGCCGGACCCTCCTTTTTGAAACTCTTCGAATACTTCCCGACGGCACTGCCTTTGGCAGTTTCCACCTCCAACTCGACCCGATTTTTATCGAGCAACCGAAGGCGGGAATCAAGAATGGCCACCTGACCATGGATTTGTTGCATGTCACGAACCAAGGCAACTTCCATTCCTCTTTGAATATAGTTTCTTTCGCCCTCGACGTAGGGGAAAAGAAACTCCACTTGACCACCAAAAGGCATGGTCAGGTAGGCCTCCTTCATTCTCATCTCGAACTGGAGTTTTCGCAGTTCGAATTTCTTCCTCAATTCTCCCAACTCGAGACTCTCTTTGCGGTCGGAATTCATGAATGACAAGATTTCCTTCAGGCGCATTTCGTCTTTTTCCCGCTTGAGAATATAAAGCAGCAGGTTTTCACCCTTCATTTTTTCGGCATCAAAACTCCCTTCGAACAAGCCTTTGAATTTATCGGGCTCCCGAACCATTTGCTCGGCCATCATTCTTTCGGACTTTAATTTCGTCAATTGACCTTCGAGTTGCTCGATTTGGGATTTGCGCTGCAAATGCCACTGGGGAATTTCTTTTTCGTCGAGCAAAACTTCGCTGATGTCCATCAATTCCTGATCAAGCTTCAACCGTTCCGCATCAATGCCTGCCAAACGGTGGCCGGCCTCGTAGTTTTCGGTTTTGACGGGGACGTACATCTCAATTTCACCGGACGCGCCTGCCTTCAGCGTATATTCCCTGAACGGGGTTACCATGGCAGGCAACTTCCCAACAAGAATTCTCCCAGTTTCCCGAAAACTGTTCAGGTTGACCTTGGGTACGTTTTCCGAAGGGGCAGGATTCCCGTCCGCCCAGGCCAAAGACGAACCCCAAACAAACAACAGACAAGCCCCAGCGAGAAAAGCCGTGAACGGCATTCGCCACAAGTGCATTCCACCTCCTGATTCAAAAGCATTCACTTCCGCCATTTATCATCATCAAGGAGCCAAAAGCCACCTTCAATTCTCGCTTTTTTCAATTGCAAGCTGGAAAGACGTTCAAGCAGCACGAATCTTTTCTCCAAATAAACCCTCATTTCATTCAAATCGGAGCTTCTTGGCTGGGCATCCAATGAGGTCAACCGCAAGTTTGCCAAATCAAGCTCACTTACAACCAAGGAAAGCTCCTGCTGAGCGAGAAAGGCCTTTTGAATCTGGGCCCGGATTTCGTCTTTCATAAAACGATTCTGAAATTCGATCTCCCTCCGTATGTCCTTCAACTGCCTGCTCCGTCGCAAATTCGTATCAAAGGAGACGCTACTGCCTAGCCGGACAATCATATCGTCCACGGAGAAACCAGTGGCGGTTTTATTGCTGACCCGATACAAGGACGGAGAGCTCAACCCAAGATTGAGGTCAGGAAAATAACTGAGCTTGGCGGTTACCTCCCTTAACCTGAGAGCCTCCAAGTTGGCCGCTTGCTTTTGCCTGAGCAAGACTCCCACCTTGTCCTTGCGGGTCAAATCCAACGGTTTCTCGGCATAAGAAAGCTCTGGCAGGCCCTCCTGAACCAACTCCCACCGATAATCGAAATTGCCCAGCATTTTGGCCAAGGAAAGGGACAGTTGATTCTCGCTTATGCGAAGATTGAAAGCCTGTTGTTCCAACAAAATCTCTTCGGGTGTGCTGTCGATCAACTCAGATAGTTTTCTGGTCTTGGAAGAGCTCCAAAGTTGACCTTTGGCCACAATTCCCTTTCTCATTTCAAAATCCGCATACTCCAAAAACAATTCCCTCAACCGGATGATCAACTCTCTGCCCTTGAGCTTTAAATTCCACTCCGCCACGATCACTCCGAGCAAAGAAGCATAGCGACGCGAATAAAGGCTAATCAGTCCGGGGAAATTGATGGCGGAAAAAACGTTGAACCGGATATCCCGGGAAGACAGGTCCCCCAAGTCCGTCAGTGATTTGGACAAATTCGCCGACAAACCCAAGCTTGGCACCAAATCCCAATAAATCTGCGCCCTGTTCTCAATGGCTCTGTCCAAGGAGTCCCGGGCTCTCTTGAGCTCGAGGTTGTTTTTCAACATCAAGTCGAGCGCCATGTCCCAATTCAATTTCTTGCTCTTCTTGTTTCCGTATTCAGCCAAGGATTTCTCGTAAACGGAATCCACCTTCTCGACCTGTACGTTCAGGTTTTCCCGCACGCTCCGGCAAGAACAGAAGAGTAAGGGCACGATGAGCAGTCGACTAACTGGAAAAACAATTTTCACCAAAAAAAAAGGACCCGTCCGATCCACGAACGGGTCCAATATATAAATCAATTACCAATCACAAGCGATTGCAAAAAGTATGCTGAAAAACCACCAGCAGTTTTTTTAGGAGACTACTGCTGAGAGAGCGAGTTCAATATTTGGTCTGTGTAACCTTCCGGATAGCCTGTTGTCTCTCCATTTGACGAAGTACTTGACGCAGCATCTGAGTCTGACGACGAGGACGTGCTCGCAGTAAAGTTCTTCTGAACATAACCCGATGTATCTGACTCGATCTTGAAAGTTCCCTTGTCAAGGGAGTCATCGTTAGTCACCACATCTGTAGCAGTGTTCGTCTCGGTGCTGACAGCCTCCTCGTAGGTACCGTTGTACCAGTCCGTAAAATCCACGTCGACCGACGTGTAATCAACCATCTTTACACCATTTTCTATCTCTTCAATCGTTACTTTAATGATTCCTTCGTCGTCCCTCCCTTCGTCTCGCTTTTCGTAGGTATAAGTGAAATTGCTTTGAAAACCGTCGGAGATTTCATAAAGTACACCGGCAGTAGAGGAAGTAAAACTCAACAAGTCGGTGTCACCACCTTGACCAACAATCAAGATACCTTTGCCAACTACGTTGCTATTCCATTCGGCCACGGTAGGAGCACCCGAGATATCAACGTCCTGTTGAGCGGCTGCGGCATCCGCTGACCCGGCGACAGGGTTGGCGGCCAAGTCGGCCTCACTTCGTTTCATTTCTCCGGGAGTGGGCCTTTGGACAACGGGCTGGAATCCCGGGATCGGAGTATCTCCGACTTTGGCCGCGGAAACGGTGAACTCGTCAATGGCACCGTCATTCCCCGAGTCCTTGAAATCTTGAACGGTCACGCCAAGAGCCCCGTCCGTGAACGCATCGGCTGTGAAGATAATGTCCAAGCCAACTCCTCCGTCTTGGTAAGTAATAACAACCTGGATACCCTCACCAGCGGGAAAACTCGAGTTCTTGGCTGAGTTGTCGTAGGTTCCAGACTTTCCATCGGGGGCAAACTCAATCGTCGGATTCAGCTCCATGGTATAACCGCCGAATATATCAGCGGCCGAGGTCGAATCAACGGTCGCCACCGCAACCGGAGCCGACTCATCGATGCAGGACAAAAAGCCCAAGGAAAACAGGGAAAGAAACAAAGGTAGTAATATTTTATTCATATTTCCCCATCCAAAGCAATTAGAGCCCCAAACGCAAGCAGTTTGTGCACTGATTAAATATCCTCAATCAGTGAACAAAAAAAAAGGGGGGGG
>JABGWD010000108.1 GCA_018645725.1 Opitutia bacterium | reverse complement strand
GAGTGCCCAATCTCAAGGGCATGTCCACAGGCGCCATTGTCCGACCATTCGCCGGAGAGCTTTGCGCAAAAATCAAGCAAGGCGTCCAGACGCTCTCCATAGGGAACTGCCGAAGGCCAAACCCACTGAACGCTCAGCGGAGTCTCGCCCCAACCAACGGATTCGTTTCCCTTTCGATCTCGAACGCGCAGGCTAACCCTGGCGCAACTTACCGAGGTAAGCACTTCGGTTCCGAATTTCAAAGGCATCCTTGTTTCGACCGGAACGAACTTCAAGTCGGAGGAAAGAATGCGGACGTCAAAATCTGATGATGGCATGGCGAACAAGTGAAATAAAAAACATGATGGGTCAAACTCCATTCGAAGCTCTTTTTCCTTTTCAATCGCTCAAAGGTATCAATGATGGGTGGATGGAAGGAGATCTTATCGGTTTATTCGCCTTGTTGGTCGGACTCGAACTAATACTCGGGGTCGACAACATCCTTGTCATCGCAATTCTGGTTTCTCGCTTACCCGAGGAAAAGAGAAACGTGACCAGAAACTTCGGGCTGATCCTTGCCATGGTCGCCCGCATCGTCATGGTCATCGCCGGACTCAAGCTTTTGGAATTGACCGAACCCGCTTGGCCCGATGGCCCCGAATGGTTCAAATACTCGTGGAAAGCAATCGCTTTGATGTCAGGAGGCTTGTTTCTGATTTGGAAAGCGGTCAAGGAGATCCATTCCACCGTCGAACTGGAAGATCACGATGAAAACAGGAAGGCGAAGGATAGCTTTTTCGGGGTCGTTTCGCAGATTCTGGTTTTGGACGTCGTTTTTTCCCTGGATTCGGTCATTACCGCGGTCGGACTCACGACCGAAAAGTGGATCATCATCACCGCAGTCCTTTGCTCCTTCGTAGTGATCCTGTTTTTCGCCAAGCCGATCGGCGACTTCATCCTCAAGAACGTGGCCTTGAAAATCCTCGCCCTCGCCTTTCTCATTGTCATCGGGATAACGATTTTCATGGAAGGAATGGGCAAGAAAGTGGACAAGGAACTGATCTACGTCCCCATGGGTTTTGCCATGGCCATTCAGTTCCTGCAAATGCGTCACAAGCGCAACTTGGAAAGACACAAGAGTGACGATTCCTGATCAACTCGGCAGGCAACCCGTCCTGCCCATTCTGAACTTGGCTGACCAAGAAACGGCTCTCCGGGTCGCCGAGGCTCTGACGAAGGGAGGCATAGGCACCTTCGAAATCACCCTGCGAAGCGCAACCGCTCTTGGCTCTTTGCAGGCGGTGCGCAAAGAATTTCCCGACCTTGCCCTCGGGGCCGGGACGATTTTGGAAAAAGAACAAGTCAGTCAAGTCAAGGATCTGGGGGTTGACTTCGGGGTTTGCCCCGGTTGGGACGACGAACTTTGGGTTCATTCCCAAGAGCTTGATTTCCCTCTGTTCCCGGGCATTCTGTCACCAACCGAACTGACCCATGCCTACAAATCCGGTTGCCGGGCGCTCAAAGTCTTTCCGGTCGAGCCTGCGGGTGGAATCGCCTACTTGAAATCGCTCATCGCGCCCTTTCGTTCCATGAACGTCAAGTATCTCCCCACTGGTGGAATCGGGCGGGACAAGGTAGCCCCGTACCTCGAAGACGAGGCAGTCCTGACTGTCGGGGGTTCGTGGTTAACTCCCCGGGACTTGATCGAAAAGAAAGGGTTCGCGGAAATTACTGAGCTTGCCATTGCATCCCTTTCCCTAGGTAATCGGAATTCATGAAGGTCAAAACCCTCCTCAGTCTTGCCGCCTCCACTTTGCTCGCGCATGGGCTCCTTGGCGTCGAAACCGAGAACCTAACCCCCCGCGGATCTTTCTCAAACGCCCGCTTGGCTTTCGAGAAAAAAAAGGCCGGAAGGGTCGCCTTCATGGGAGGTTCCATTACCGAAATGAACGGATACCGTCCGATGCTTGCAAAATGGCTGGAAGAAAGATTCCCCAAGACCAAGTTCGAGTTCATCAATGCGGGCATATCCTCCACCTGCTCGACCACGGGAGCCTTCCGTCTGCACAGGGACGTCCTCGATCACGGACCGATCGATTTGTTCTTCATCGAGTTCGCGGTCAACGACGACCAGGATGCCGGGCATTCCAAGGAAGCGTGCATTCGCGGCATGGAGGGAATCATCCGGCAAATGCGCATGAAGAGTCCAAAGACCGATCTGGCAGTCACCTACTTCGTCAACCCGGGCATGCTCAAGCAGCTCCAGGAAGGAAAGGCTCCCCTGCCCATGGCCGCCCATGAGCGGGTATTGGAAAAATACGGGGTTTCCCGGGTTCACCTGGCCCGCGAACTCGCTCATCAAATCAAGAAAGGCTCCTTTTCCTGGCAAAAATTCGGAGGCACTCATCCCAAGGAACCGGGGAACCGGCTTTGCGCCGACATGCATATCGAAATGCTCGAAAAGGCATGGACCGGGAAAAACAACGCAGACCTCAAAAAGAAAAAGTTTCCCGCCAAGCCCATTGACGGGAACAGTTACTTCAACGGCCGATTCCTTTCCCCCGCAAAAGCCACCCTCGCCGACGGGTGGAAATTTTCCGAACCCGATTGGAAAAGCCTCCCGGGCGGAAAACGGAAAAGATACCTGGACCGGCCTTTGCTCCATAGCGAAAGCCCGGGCAAACCCATCCGAATCAAGTTCGAAGGCAAAGCGATCGGTGCCTTCGTCAGCGCCGGTCCCGACGCCGGAATCCTGGAATTCGTCATCGATGGGAAACAAAAAGGAAGCGTCGATCTTTATCACCATTACAGCAGGGGGCTCCATTATCCCCGTTCCGTCATGTTTGCCCACGACTTGGAACCCGGGGCTCACGAGATCGAACTTTCCATCAAGGCAGGCAAACGTTCAGCCGTCCGCATACTCGAATTCTGCATCAATTGATCACCCTTTGCATCAAACCCAAGCGCCCATGAATCCATTACTTGACGAATCCTTTCATATCCCCTGGTCCGGACTGAAACCCGAAAACGTCGTCCCGGACATGACGATTGCCTTGGAACGGGCGGAGTCCGAAATGGAAACCATCCGCAACATGCCTCCGGAGGAAGTTGACTTCAGGAACGTGCCCTTGCAGTTTTGCAAGGCTCAGGAGGATTTGGGCGAGGCTTGGAACGTCGTTTCCCACATCGATCAGGTGCGCAACTCCGAGGAACTGCGCGAAGCCTACAACGAAATGCTCCCCAAAGTGACCGCCTTTGGAACCAAGGCGTTGCTCGACCAAAAACTTTGGAAGCAAGTCAAGGAATTTGCCGGGACAAAAGAAGCCCAATCTCTCGATGGTCAGGAAAAGAGGTTGCTCGACGAACTGGTGGCCGATTTCGTGGAGGCGGGAGCCGATCTCCCGCAAGACAATCGGACCCGACTCGAGGAGCTTTCCACCGAGCTTGCCCAAGCAACCCAGAAATTTTCCGAGAACGTCCTCGACTCCACGAATGCCTGGCAAAAGAACGTACTGGACGAATCCCTCCTCGAGGGCTTGCCCGAAAGCGCCAAGATTGCGGCCCGGGAAACGGCCAAGCAAAAGGAGATGGACGGATGGGTCTTCACCCTCCACGCGCCCTCCATCATGCCCATCATGAAATACCTTGATGACGGCGCCATCCGCAAGGAATTCTGGGAAGCTTCTTGCAAGGTAGGCTGGGAAGGAGAACGGGACAACACGGATTTGATTCGCAGAATCCTCAAGCTAAGGCAGGAAAAGGCCGAAATTCTGGGAAAAAAGGATTACGCGGACGTCGTGCTCGAACGCAGAATGACTGGCTCCGGAGCCCGGGCAGACGAGTTTGTCTCCGACCTCAGGGACAAGACCGCCGATGCGTTCGCACGCGAGAACGACCAGTTGATCGCCTTCAAGGCCGGGAAAACCGGGCGTCAAGCCGAACTGCTCGAGCCTTGGGAGCACAGTTACTGGTCGGAAAAGCAAATGAAGGAAAAGTATGACTTCGACGAGGAGGACATGCGACCTTACCTGCCGATCGATTCCGTCCTCTCGGGCATGTTTTCGCTGGTGACCGAAATCTTCCGCCTTCGGATCGAAGAGCGCTCGACCTCCTACGAGGGACAACCCGCGAACCCCGTGGAGGGGGACGACCGCGAGCCCATCGACGTTTGGCATCCGGAAGTAAAGTTCTACGAGGTCTTTGATTCGAAGGACCATCGGCACTTGGGCTCATTCTATGCCGACTGGCACCCCCGCCCGGACAAGCGCTCCGGAGCATGGATGAACTATTTCAAGATGGGAATCCCCGGAGACGATGGCTCGCCCAGAGGCCCCCACCTCGGGTTGATGTGCGGAAACATGACCGCCCCCGTCGATGGCAAGCCCGCCCTCCTTACCCACTACGAAGCCAATACCGTCTTCCACGAGTTCGGACATCTCCTCCATCACCTGTGCGCGGAGGTCAAGTTCAAGAGATTGAGCATGGGGACGGTCCCTTGGGATTACGTCGAGCTTCCCTCCCAAATCATGGAAAACTGGCTTTGGGAAAGGGAAAGCCTGGACTTGTTTGCCCGCCACCACGAGACCAATGAACCGATCCCCGGGGAACTCTTCGACAAACTCATCCGGGCCCGCAACTACCATGCCGGCTTTATCCAGATGCGACAATTGTTCCTGGCCAAAATGGACCTGCTTCTCCACCGCAAGCTGATCATCGAGGGCTACGGGGATCTCGAGGAGGCTCTCGAACCGCTCATCAAGGAGTACCGGCCGAAATTAAAGACGACACCACCCACCATTGCCCGGCAATTCGGACATCTCTTCAGTGACCCGGTCGGGTACGCCTGCGCCTACTACTCCTACAAGTGGTCGGAAGTATTGGATGCGGATGCCTTCACCCGTTTTCAGAAAGAAGGAATCATGAATCCGGAAACCGGTCTTTCCTTCCGGGAATGCATCCTGAGCAAAGGAAATTCCAAGCCCGCCGAGGAACTCTTCCGTGATTTCATGGGCAGGGACCCGGATCCTCAGGCATTGCTCGCGCGCTCCGGCCTCGCCTAGGAACAAGGACCGCCGCAATGTCGACCACCCCCCAAGTTCTTGCCTGGATAACCTGTGACTCGGTATACGTCGACCCGGCAACCGGAAAACATACCCTGCTTGGAATCTTCTCCAACCTTCGGGCCAACGAGTTTCCCGTCACTCACCCCCGGATGATCTGGTTTCTTTCCTTTTCCGACCTGACCCAAGGGAACCATCAGCTCAAGATCTCAATCGGTTTGCCCATGTCCGAGGAAGACCCGCGGGTCATCATCGACCGAACCTTCGAATCCCCCGGCCCCCATCACCGGATCAATTTGATCAACGACATCCACCGGCTGAAGTTCGACGATCCGGGCAACTATTCCATTCTCATCGAGATTGACGATCAAGTCGTTCTCGCCAGTACCTTCCCCATAACCCAAATCAATTGACCTCCAAATGAAAAGTTTGCCGACCCCGTTCATTTTGCTCCTGGCCTTGAGCTCCTTTGCTCATGCAAAGACCGAATCCACCGACGCTACCCCCAAGTTTCCCAAGCCAATCGTCGAGAAAATCGAGGGGTGGACGATCGAGCTCGACCCTGCCCTCAAGGCACCCGACCAGCGCAAGTTTCTCCAGGACGTCAAGAAGGCGATGGCCAATCACCTCCAACGGATCGTCTACATTCTGCCCCCTGAAAAAACCAAGGCTTTGCGCAAGCTGCCCATCCGGATCGACCTCGAGCACAAACTGACCAGCATGCAATACCACCCGGCCAGGCAATGGTTGATTGCCAACGGACATGACCCGTCTCTCGAAAAACGCGTTCACGTCCCGAGGGCCCGTAGCCTCCTCGCCCGAGGCACTTGGGCCAAACACCCCTACGTCATCCTGCACGAGCTTGCTCATGCCTATCACGACCAAGTTCTCGGCTTCGACCACCCGGAAGTCCTCAAGGCTTACAACCGTTCGGAAAAAGAGGGACTCTATGAAAGGGTCCTCCTCTTCAGGGGGGGCAAGACCCGCCACTATGCGCGAACCAACCACAAGGAATTTTTCGCCGAGATGACCGAGTCCTACCTTGGCGTGAATGACTTTTATCCATTCGTCCGCGGGGAACTCAAGGAACATGATCCCGAGACCTTTGCCCTCATGGCCAAAATCTGGGGCAAAATCTGATGACCAAGAACGCGACTTTGTTTCTTTTTGCCTCCCTCTTGCTTTCCCAACTGACCGGTTTGGGGGAATGGGAAAAACACGTCATCGTTCAAGGCAAGGAAAGCATGAACGTCGCGGTGGCGAGCGATTTCGACAAAGACGGGCATATCGACGCAATGACCTCATTCGGCGGGGGAGTGACCGTATTCCGTGGACCGGATTGGAAACAGTCCCGTCAGGTGACCGAGTTCAAAGAGGCCTACAAGGGCAAAAGAACGGTCAGGCCCGGATGTATCCACGGTTGCCTGCTCGACGTTGACGGAGATGGCGATCAGGACTTCGTGGGCTCAAACCAAATGGTCTTCTGGCTGGAATGTCCGCAGAAGCCATTCGAACAGGACTGGACCTTCCGGGTAATCGACGACGAGATCCTCGGGACCCATTGCCTGATCACCGGGGACGTCGACCTCGACGGCAAGCTCGACTTGATCGCCAACTCGGGACGAACCGAGAATACCCCCTTCCCCAACTCCATCGTTTGGCTCCAGGCTCCCGCAGATCCAAAATCAGGGAATCCCTGGACGCGCCACGTCTTTGCCGACAAGGATGCCCCGGGTGGCTCTCACTACATGGGCATCGGGGACGTCAACCAGGACGGCCTCCCCGACGTCGCCTGCGGAGCCAAGGGCGGGGAAAAGTTCCCCGAGGGCGAATGGTTCGCCTTTTGGAAACAAGGCAAGGACGCCAAGAGTTCTTGGAAAAAACGCATTCTATCGGACAAGCAACCCGGTGCCTCCAACATCCTTCCCGGCGACTTGGACGGGGACGGCCTCGTCGATTACCTCGCATCCCGGGGCCATGGCAAGGGAGTACTCTGGTTCAAGGCCGAAGCCAATTCCATCAAGGGAGGAAAGTTCAGCCCGGACTTCAAACCGATTGAGATCGATCCCGCCATCGAGCGCCCCCACTCTCTTGCCTTGGCCGACATGGATAAAGATGGCGACCTGGACGCGACCACTTGCGGAAGCTTGGTCAACGGGGAAGCGGTCTGGTACGAGAATAACGGCAAGGGCAAGTTCACCCGCCACCTTCTCGGCAAGAACCAAGGGAGCTACGACCTGAGAACTGCGGACATGGATGGCGACAAAGACCTCGACGTTCTGATTGCCGGGCATCACAACGCCAACCTCGTTTGGTATGAAAACCCGTTGAAGAAGTCCCCCAAGCCCTTCCCCGGCAAACAATCCTCGTGGAAAGGGTTTGCGATGAACGAATTCAAACTCGGAAACCGCAACTGCCGGGTCGTTCAGCCCAAAAAAGCGGCTCCCGGGCGACCATGGATCTGGCGGGCCCGCTTTTGGGGGCATGAACCCCAAACGGATTTGGCTCTTCTTGAGAAAGGTTGGCACCTAACCTACTCGGACGTGGGGAACCTCTTCGGCGCCCCCCAAGCCGTTGCCCTGTGGGACAATTTTTACGGAAAAATGACCAACGAGCATGGCCTGGCTGAAAAAGTCGCCCTGGAAGGAATGAGCAGGGGTGGGTTGATCATCTACAACTGGGCCAAGAAAAACCCCGAAGAAACGCTTTGCATATATGCCGACGCCCCGGTGCTCCACTTCGAGAGCTGGCCCGGCGGCAAAGGCAAAGGCAAAGGATCCAAAGGCACTTGGGAAAAATGCCTCCAAGTCTACGGCCTGACGGAAAACCAGGCCAAAACCTTTCGCGGACTGCCCCTCTATGGGCTGGAAGGATTGGCCAAGGAGAAAGTTCCCTTGCTCCATGTCGTTGGTCAGGCGGATACCGTCGTGCCGGTCGAGGAAAACACCGACTTGCTTGAGAAATCCTACAAGTCCCTCGGCGCTTCGATCAAGGTCATCCGCAAGGAAGGCGTCGGGCACCACCCCCATAGCCTCAAGAATCCCAAACCCATCGTATCCTTCGTCCTCGATGCGTGGAAAAGACGGGGCGGAAAAAAGTAAGCAACCGTTGCCACTTGAATCGTCCCGACCCTTCCGATAGGGTCGAAAAACTTATGGCAGATCGCATTCCATCCGACGCGACGAACCCCGCCCCTCTTTTGGTGGTAGGGTCGGTCGCCTTTGACAACGTCATCACTCCCTTCGGGGAGAGGGAACATATCCTCGGCGGAGCAGCATCCTATTGTTCGTTCGCGGCGAGCTACTATGCCCAAGTCCGCATGGTCGGGGTAATCGGGAACGATTTCGGGGAAGAACATCTCGAACGCTTGCGCTCGCGTGGAATTGACTTGGAAGGCGTCCAGCGGGACGATTCCGGACCGACTTTTTTCTGGAAAGGAAAGTACCACGAAAACTTCAACCGAAGGGACACCCTGGACATCCAGCTCAACGTATTCGAGAACTTCCGACCCGATCTCCCCGAGTCCTACC
Organism: Opitutia bacterium; assembly: GCA_018645725.1. Classification (GTDB taxonomy): domain Bacteria; phylum Verrucomicrobiota; class Verrucomicrobiia; order Opitutales; family Seribacteraceae; genus Seribacter. The sequence continues at coordinate 11,175 of JABGWD010000108.1, read as the reverse complement.
TTGACTCCGAGTACGTGTTGCTCGGCAACATTCACCCGGCCCTGCAAATGCACGTACTCGACCAACTGCAGACCGATCCCTTCGTCTTGGCGGACACCATCGACCTGTGGATCGATATCGAGCGCGAAGCCTTGTTGGCCCTGATCAAGAAAGTCAGCCTGTTCGTGATCAATGATTCGGAAGCCGAGGAGTTGACCGGCGAGTCCAACGTCATTCTGGCCGGAAAGAAGCTCCGTGAAATGGGACCCGAAAGCGTGATCGTCAAAAAAGGCGAGCACGGAGCAATCCTCTTTCATGAAGAAGGTATGTTTTCTCTGCCCGCCTACCCGGTAACCGAACTGCGCGACCCGACCGGAGCAGGCGATTCCTTTGCCGGGGCATTGATCGGTCGCTTGGCTTCACGGAGAAAGTCCGATTTCTCATCCATCAGGGAAGCCATGATCCATGCGACCTGCACGGCCAGCCTGACGGTCGAGGAATTTGGTTGCGACCGACTGGAATCTGCCGGCGTATCGGCCATTGCCGAGCGAGCGGAAAAACTCCTGAAAATGATCACCCCCAGGTAAGCAATCCGGTCTTGCCGAAATGCCGAATTGGTCGTCATGCTCGTTTCGTGACTGTAAAAAAAACCTTTCTTGCCGGAACAAGCTCGATCGTATTCACCCTTGCCTGCCTGTTGGGGGCATGCGATGCCCGCCCAAATGAAAACGGTTCATCGACGCGACCTGCGGACGAGGCGAACTCAACCGGTTCTGCCTCCTCCGGCTTACCTCCCGAAATGACCGGTGAATCCTCCCATGGCACGCGCCCCCCCCTGCCGTCTCAGGATGAGATTGACCGGCTGCCCAAGGACGGAGGGAAGGAATTCAATCGCTTGGTCTTCGAAAGCAGTCCCTACCTCCTGCAACATGCCCGCAACCCGATCGACTGGCGCCCTTGGGGAAAAGAAGCCTTCGCCGAAGCGGCCAAGCTGGACAAGCCGATCTTTCTCTCGGTTGGGTACACCACCTGCCACTGGTGTCACGTCATGGAGCACGAATCCTTCGAGGACGAAGAAGTGGCGGCTCTCATGAACAAGCACTACGTCTGCATCAAGGTCGACCGCGAGGAACGCCCGGACGTTGACAACGTATACATGTCGGTCACCCAAATGATGACTGGCCGTGGAGGCTGGCCCATGACCATCATCATGTCCCCGGAAAAAGTTCCCTTCTTCGCCGGAACTTATTTCCCCAAGCCATCGATGATGCAGCTTCTGCCTCATTTCTCGAACGTATGGCAAAAGGAAAGAGCGAAGGCGCAGGAGGTTGGCCAGGCCATCATGAAAAGCCTCCGGGAACTTCAGGACGGACAGGACGGAGGCGACCTCAACGCAACTCACTTGGACGACTGCTACCAGTCGTTGAGAATGAGTTTCGACCAAGCCAACGGCGGATTCGGCCGCCGTCCGAAATTCCCCACCCCGCACACCCTTGGCCTTCTGTTGAGATACCATCGGTTGACGGGCGAAAAACATGCCCTGGAAATGGTTCGTACCACCTTGAGGAAAATACGGCTAGGCGGAGTCTACGATCAGGTTGGCCTTGGACTCCATCGATATTCGACTGATGAAAAATGGCTTGTTCCCCATTTCGAAAAAATGCTCTACGACCAAGCCCTCTTTGCCTTGGCCAACCTGGAATGTCATCAGGTTACCGGCGATCCGTTCTTTTTGGGCTCGTGCAAGGACACCCTCGAGTACGTCCGCAGAGACCTGACCTCTCCGGAGGGTGGCTTTTACTCGGCCGAGGATGCGGATAGCGAAGGAGAGGAAGGCAAGTTCTACCTGTGGAGTGAGGAGGAAGTGAGGGAAGCGCTTGGAAAGGAAGACGGGGACTTTTTTGCCGATGCCTATAATTTTGAAAAGACCGGCAATTACCTGGACGAGGCGACTCATGAAAGAAATGGCGGCAACATCCCCCACCTGCGAGTGCCCCTGGCCGAACTCGCGAAGACCCATGAAGCGTCGGGCGAAGAATTCCTCGCCAAACTGGAAAGGCTGCGAAAGAAATTGTTCGCGTTGAGGAAAGGCAGAATTCACCCCCAAAAGGACGACAAGGTCCTCACCGATTGGAATGGGTTGATGATCTCGGCCTTTGCCCGCAGCGGGCGGGCCTTGGACGAACAGGAATACGTCGAGACGGCAAGAAAGGCAGCTGACTTTTGCCTCAAGGAACTGCGGAACAAGGACGGCCGGTTGCTCAAGAGATGGCGAATGGGGAAAGCAGGCTTGCCCGCCCATTTGGAAGACTACGCCTTTTTCACCCAAGGCCTGCTCGACTTGTACGAGGCAACTTTTGATTCGGGATACCTGAAGGCGGCCAAGGAACTCACCGACCTGACCCTCGTTCATTTTGAGGACAAGGAAAACGGGGGATTCTATCTGACTGCCGATGATGGGGAAAAACTCCTCGTCCGGGCCAAGGAAATTTATGATGGCGCCATCCCGTCAGGCAATTCCGTCATGGCGCTTAACCTTCTCCGGTTGGGCAAAGTTACGGGGGACAAGAAATACCTGGATTCGGCAAAGGCTCTGTTTTCCGCCTTTTCGGGATTTTTGGAAAACAATCCGCAAGCGTCCGAAGTCCTGCTTCATGCCCTCTTTTTCACGCTTTCCTCCCCGGCGGAAATCGTGATTTGCGGGGAGAGGGACGATGAAAGAACCCAAGCCTTGATCAAGGAAATCAATCGACGCTTCCTCCCCTCTTCCGTCCTCTTGTTTCGCGAACCCAAGACCCCAAGCGAGGAACTCTTGAAGATTGCCCCTTTTCTGAAGCATCAGGAAATGGCAAATGGAATGCCCACCGTCTTCATTTGCCGCAACCAAACTTGCGATCGGCCCGAAAACAGCGTCAAGGCATTGGCCGAACGACTCGACAAAAGCGTGGCCCCCTAAGTCTCCTTTCTCGCCTCGTGCAAGGCCACCACGGAAAAGGTCATAGGATGGACCCGGGGCGATGCAAAGCCCGATTCCACTAGTTCGGAGCACAGTTCCTTGCGGTCCGGAAAAGTCGATATGCTCGACCCCAGATAAAGGTAAGCTTTCCGGTCGCCCGTGATCAAGCGAGCCAACCAAGGCAGGATCCCCCGCAGATAAAAATAATAAAAAGGGCGGAACCAAAGGTAGGGCTGGCTGAACTCAAGCACGATCAATCTCCCCCCGGGCTTGAGCACTCTTCTCATTTCCCGGAGACCCTTGGCCCGGTCGGACAAATTCCGCAAGCCAAAGGCAATCGTAACGAGATCAAAGGACTCGTCTTCAAAAGCAAGCTCCATGCAATCCCCTTCGATAAATTCGTTCGACTCTTTTGCAAGGCCCATGCGCTCCCGCTTTTCTCTAGCTTGCTCGAGCATGGGTGGACAAAAATCCACCCCCACGATCTCGGGGTCTCCGGGCAACCCCTCTCTCAAGGCAAAGGCAACGTCTCCACTCCCCGTGGCCAAATCCAAAACCCTTTCGCAGGTCTCTTTGCCGGCAAGCGAAACGAGCTTTTTTCTCCAAATGAAATCGATTCCACAGGAGAGGACGCGATTGGCCAAGTCGTATCGTAAAGCGACGTTGGAAAAGGTAGCTTTGACCGCCGAAGGATCGGGGCCAGTCACTCCGGGGAATTTTTCGAACCGAAGCTATCGACTACCCAGCGGGACAGTTCCTTGTCCGGATCGTCGATCGTTTTCTTTTCGATCACAAACTCTTTTTTTCCGGTCCGCTGGGAAATAATGCCAAGACCGTGCTCGTAATCGCTGAATTTTCTCTCGCAGACCGCTCGGACCGAACGGTTTTCCTTGAGGGCAATCTTGACCAAGGCCACCTTGGCCGGTTTTCTCATGCGGAGCAGAAAACCATGCTCCCGCTTGAAGTCGTCCGTGAAACGATCGACGTCCGCGAGCATGGACTCGTCCATTTGGTCGCGATTTTGCTCAAGAAGCTCGGTAAGGGTATCCTTGGGTTGATCCACTGTCTCGGCGCTTACTTCGAAATTCCGGATTCCGCTGGAAGGGAGCTCGAACTTGAAGTCCCGAAAGGTTCTCTCGAGAACGGTCACCAACCCCCGGGCTCCGGTCTTTTCGTCCGCCGCCTGCTCGGCAATCCGGTCAATGGCGCCGTCATCGATCTTGAAATCGATCGCGTATCCCGCAAAATCGTTCCTGTACTGTTCCAGAACGTTACCCTCGGACGAGCGGAGAATTTGACCCAGGTCGTCCTTGTTCAGTTCCTCACAGGCAACCCGCACGGGGAGCCTTCCGACAAACTCCGGTTCGAATCCGTACTTGATGAAGTCCCGGGTCTCCGCCTTGGACAGGAAACGGTTGGCCGATTCATCGTCCGAACCCTCTTCATCCGATGAGCCGAAACCAATCCGGTTGACGTCAAGACGCTTGCGGACGTTCTCCGCCAATTGGTCGAATGCACCGCTCACTATAAAGAGAATGTTCTTGGTCGAAATCGTGGATTTGTTCGGCTTGCTTCCCTTTTGCATATCCATGAACGCCTTCATCTGGCCCATCATGTCTTGCGGAGAGTGAAGGTTGACCTCGGTTTCCTCCATGAGTTTGAGAAGATTGATCTGGACTCCACGCCCCGACACGTCGCGACCGGCCCGCGAAGCTTCGGAAGCGATCTTGTCGATCTCATCGACGTAAATGATTCCGAACTCGGCCAACTCGACGTCGCCGCCCGCAGACTTGACCAAGTCACGGACAAGATCGTCCACGTCATAGCCGACGTATCCGGTCTCCGAAAACTTGGTCGCATCCGCCTTCACGAAAGGAACCCCAATTAACTTCGCGACGTTGCGCATCAGAAAAGTCTTCCCCACCCCCGTCGGACCGAGCAAAAGAACGTTCGGTTTGACGTATTCGGCCTTGGCCTGCTTTTCATCCTCCAAGCAACGGCGAACGTGATTGTAGTGATCGCAAACCGCCACCGAGAGAACCCGTTTGGCTTGTTCCTGCTTGATCACAAAACGATCGAGATAGTCACGGATTTCCTTGGGTTTACGATCAAAGCAGCGGATGGCATCGAGTCTTTCGTCGCGGGTCGGTTCGACAGGCGATTCCGGACCGGAGCTCTGGGTTTCCTCCCCGTCATCGACAGGGTCTTCGGAATTGGCCTTCATTGACTCCATGAAGGGGGCAAACGCGACCTGAACGTTCTTGTTATTAAGCAGATCACGGAGCTGCTTGTGCATCTCGTCAATGGTTTCGTCGTCGTTTTTCTTGGACATTTAAATTAAGATTGGGTTTGACAGGTAGTTTCGGGTCGGGAATTTATGAAACCTGCTTTTAACATAACCCTAAAACCCCAGTCTTTTCAATCCGTTTTAAACATGTCAAACAATCTGACCAAAAGACACATCGTCCAAAAAATTTACGAAAACGCCGATTCATCCCACAGGGAGGTGAGCAAAATTGTTCAGGAAACCCTGGAATGCATAACCGAGGCACTCTCCAAGGGGATGAACGTCGAACTTAGAAACTTTGGTGTTTTCGAGCTGCAGGTCAGAAAGTCAAGGGTGGGCAGGAACCCCAACAAACCCGAGACCGACGTAATCATTCCGCGTCGGGTCGTGGTCAAGTTCAAGGCAGGCAAGGAAATGAAGAACGGCTTGAAGAATTTGGACTTGGACAAGATCGAATCCTCCTAGCCTCTCCCAAGTCGCAGGATGTTCGAAACGTTGCCTGGCTTTCGGGACTTCCCTCCCGAGGCTTGCTCCCGCAGAAACCATTTGTTTCGAGTATTTCGTACGGTCGCCCGGGCCTTCGACTTCAAGGAGTACGACGCCCCGGTTCTCGAACCCTTGGAGCTCTATGTCGAGAAATCGGGCGAGGAAATCGTCGGGCAACTTTTCAACTTCGAGGACAAAGGCGGACGGAAAGTCGCTCTCCGCCCCGAACTTACGCCCTCCCTTGCCAGAATGGTCGCCTTCTGCGCGAACTCGCTCCCCAAACCGATCAAGTGGTTCAACGTAGGCGAACATTTCCGCTACGAACGGCCACAAAAGGGAAGAGGCCGATCCTTTTATCAATTCAACGCGGACTTGCTTGGGGAACCGGGAATCCTGGCCGATGCCGAACTCATCGCCTTGCTCGTCGCGATCCTCGAAACGCTCGGGCTCAATGCCGACCTGTTTGCCGTCCGCTTGAGCGACCGGACGACCTGGGTTCATTTTTTGGACGCCCTGGGGGTTTCCGAAGAACAAAGACCGGGAGCGCTCGATGCCATAGACAAAAGCGAGCGCAGAAAACCCGAGCAAACACAAGAGGCTTTGGAAAAAGCGGTTCCCGGAAAAGGGAGTGGACTTTTTGAACGGATACGCGAGATCAAGTCGATTGATTCGATCGAGTCCTTGACCGGGCAATTGGAACAATGTGGTGAAAACGGCAAAGCCCGGGCCGGAGAATGGCGACGACTGATGGCCCTGTTGGATGCCCATGGGGTCACGCCCTGCATCAAGATCGACCTTTCGATCGTCCGCGGACTGGCCTACTACACGGGATTCGTCTATGAGGTTTTTGAAAAGACCGGTGAAGGCCGTGCCCTCGCCGGGGGGGGAAGATACGATCACCTGGTCAAGAAGCTCTCGGGAAACGTTGATATGCCGGCCGCGGGGTTTGCCATCGGAGACATGACCCTTGCCGACTGCTTGGAAAGCAATGGTTTGCTCCCCTCCTACGTCACGGCGCCGGACGTGTTTGTCATTGCCGGAGAAGATTTGCAAACCGAGGCTCTTGCTTTGGCAAGCCGGACCCGCAAAGGCGGATTCGCGACCTCCTATTCCCTCAAACAAGCAGGCTTTGGCAAACAATTCAAGGAAGCGGGAAAAAGCGGCGCCCGATACGCCTTGATCCTCGGGGAAGACGAATCTTCCGGCGGAATGGTCACGGTCAAGGATCTGCGAAGCGGCGGGGAAAAAAGAATCAAGCAGTCAGACCTGCTCGCCCAACTCGAAGGATTGGACGAGGACGGTGGAATATCCACAACCGAATAGCTGAAGGCATGGAACGCGATAGCCCAGACTTCAATGAGGAACAGGCAAAGAAATCAAAACGGAGAAGGAAAAAGGAATCCACGCCCCGAAGAGCTTGGCTTAAAAAGACAATCGGTGGCGTCCTTGCCCTGATTGGTGGAGCGGCCTACCTCAGATTCGAGTCCAATTGGCTCGAAACGACGAAAAAAACCGTTGCCCTGCCCCATTTCCCAAAAAACCAAAAGATTCGAATCCTTCACCTGTCGGACCTTCACCTGTCCAAGACCGTTTCCATCGAGGACATCGACCTTGCTCTGCAAAAGGGCATGGAGAAAAAACCGAATCTGATGATGATAACGGGTGATTTCATCACGGATGAACTGACTCCGGAGAACTCCCGCAAACTCGCTGACTGCCTCCGGACACATACCCGCCAAGTCAGAACCTTTGCCTGCCTGGGCAACCACGATGGGGGAACATGGTCGAAAAACAGAGGAGGCTACGAAAGCCCCGAGCGGGTAAGAGCCATGCTCCAGTCCGCAAACGTCAAACTTCTCGAAAACAGCTCCCAGCGAATTCCTCTCCCAGGGCAAACTCTCGTCCTGAGCGGTGTCGGGGACTATTGGTCGGAAGCCTGTCGACCGAAGGGTTTGCTCCGTCCCCTTTCGGCTCGCTCCAGGCCCTCGGGGGAAACGACCATTCTTCTTTGTCACAACCCGGATGCCAAGGAAATCCTCAAGGATTATCAGTGGGATCTCATGCTAAGCGGTCATACCCACGGCGGGCAGTTCAAGATCCCATTCCTCGACTATGCTCCCTTCGCTCCCGTCATGGACCGCTCGATGACCGAAGGCTTGCATGATTGGGAAGGCAGAAAGATCCACGTAACGCGTGGAGTGGGCAACCTCTATGGAATTCGCCTGAACTGCCGGCCCGAAATCAGCCTGCTCGAATTGGTCTCAACCTGAGGAACCAAAGAATTCGACTACTCGATGAAAACAACCCCTTGTCCTTTCCCGATCCGAGGGAAAGCGATGCCCAAGGTTTCCTGGCGGTAAGCAAGACATTGGGAACCGAACGGCTCATCCAAGCCTACCGAAACGGTATTTTCCCCTGGATGAAGATGGATTTCGATCCCCACTTCTGGTGTTGGTTTTCCCCCGATCCCCGGATGTTGCTCTTTCCGGAGGAATTCAAAGTCTCACGAAGCCTGAACAAGGCCATTCGGGAAAACCGCTTCGAGATCAAGGTCGATCACGACTTTCGATCCACTATCGAGTATTGCTCCTCAGTCAAGCGGACGCACGAAGAAAGCAGTTGGATCGAATCGGACATGATCGAGGACTACGTCCGACTTCACGAACGGGGGATCGCCCATTCGATCGAGGCCTACCAAGACGGAGAATTGAAAGGCGGGCTCTATGGGCTCTCGATGGGAAGTCTCTTTTTTGGAGAGTCCATGTTCCACCTCGTTCCCGAGGCGTCCAAAACGTGCACGGCCAAACTGGTCGAAATTGCAAAACGGCACGGATTCGATTTTATCGACTGCCAAGTGCACAATCCTCATTTGGAAAGCATGGGAGCCAGAGAAGTCGAGCGAGCCCGCTTTCTCGACAGGTTGAAAGCGGGATTGGCCGTGGACAGGCAACCGGTTGACTGGAAAAAGGAAACCTGATCTTCGTAATTGCTCCCGTTGCCCGAAAATGAGAAAATGAACCTTTGATGACAGAAAACAATCCCGAACACGAAGATCTGACCAAGCTTGGAGAAGGAGCCACTCGACCGGAAAGAGAACTCGAAACCTTCCCCAACCGAGATCCCGAACGCGCTTACGTGGTCGAGTTGCGCACCAATGAATTCACCTGTCTTTGCCCCAAAACCGGACAACCGGACTTCGCCGAAATCTTCATCCGCTACGTCCCCGATCAAAAGATCGTCGAATCGAAATCCCTCAAGCTCTACCTCTGGACCTACCGGGACGAGGGGGTCTTCCACGAACATTTCGCCAACTTGCTGCTCAACGACCTGGTCGATGCCCTGTCCCCCAAATGGTGCCGGGTCGAAGTCGACTTCAACGCCCGGGGCGGGATCGGAATCAAAGTCCTGGCCGAACATGGAAATCCGCCCAATTCACTTTAAGGCATGACTCGACAAAACAAGATTCAAGTGGCCGATCTTACCGTCTCGAACGACGGACCGTTCACCCTGTTCGGGGGAATGAACGTTCTGGAATCCCGGGAACTTGCCCTTGAGGTCGCGGCCGCCTATAAGGAAGTTACCTCCAAACTCGGCATTCCCTACGTCTTCAAGGCATCCTTCGACAAGGCCAACCGGTCTTCCATTTCCTCCTTCCGGGGACCCGGATTGGAAAAGGGCTTGGAAATCCTCGCCGAGATCAAGGAAACCCATGGAGTACCCGTAATCTCCGACGTTCACGAACCCCACCAGGCCAAACCCGCCGCCGAAGTCATCGACGTGCTCCAACTCCCCGCCTTCCTTTGCCGCCAGACCGATCTCGTGGTGGCCCTTGCCCAGACCGGACGCCCGGTCAACGTCAAGAAAGCCCAATTTCTCGCCGCCCATGAAATGGGACACGTCATCAAAAAGTTCGCGGAAGCGGGAAATGACAAAGTCCTTCTTTGCGAACGCGGATCCTCCTTCGGGTATAACAACCTGGTAGTCGACCCCCTCAATTTCGGAATCATGAAACGGACCGGTTGCCCGGTTGTTTTCGACGTCACCCATTCCCTCCAGATTCCGGGAGGACGGAGCGATTCGGCCGGTGGCCGCAGACAGGCCGTATTCGAACTCATGCTTGCCGGCATGAGCCAAGGCATAGGCGGTCTCTTCCTCGAATCCCACCCCGATCCAGCCCAAGCCAAGTGCGACGGTCCATGCGCCCTCCCCCTCGACAAGCTCGAAGACTTTCTTTCCCAAGCCAAGGCGATGGATGACCTGGTCAAGAACCTCCCCCCGGTAACCATCGACTAATGGGTCTTCAAGATGCCTGAACCCAGGAAAGAGACCTGGGAAACCCTTGCCCGTTGGTTTCCTGACTTAACGGATGAAACCTGGGCTGCCCTCAAGGAATATTGCGAACTTCTGCGCGATTGGAATTCCAAGATCAACCTCGTCTCGCGCAAGGACACCGACCGCTTGGAACTCAAGCACCTGGCTCATTGCCTGACCATCACCAAGTTCCTTCGGCTCATGCCCAAGGCCCGCTTGCTCGACGTTGGCACGGGCGGCGGCTTGCCCGGAATACCCTTGGCCATCTGTTACCCGCAGGCCCGCTTCACGCTGCTCGACTCGATCGGGAAAAAAGTAATGGTGGTGGAAGACATGGCAAGCAAGCTGAACTTGGAAAACGTCGAGGTCCGACGCGGAAGAGTCGAGGAAATGCCCAAAAAGCGAAGCTACGACTTCGTGATCGGACGGGCCGTCACGGGCCTCCCCACTTTTTTCAAATGGGTTCACAAAAAGATCGCCAAGGGGGCCAAGCATTCCCCGGCCAATGGCATTCTCTACCTCAAGGGCGGAGATTACACCGAGGAACTTGCGGGAACGGGACCCACCCCCGCGAAGATTTGGAACTTGGACGAGTTACTCCCCGAGGCCGAGCTCGGAGAGAAGTACTTGATCCATTTTAGGATCTAGGGGTTCCAGACCCGGAAGAGAGCTTCCGCAATGTGGGAAGGCGTCTCCGCCACCGCAATACCGGCGTCCTCCATGGCTTCCACCTTGGCCGCAGCCGTACCCTTGCCTCCCGACACGATGGCGCCGGCATGGCCCATGCGTCTGCCCGGAGGGGCGGTCATGCCCGCAATGAATGCGGCCACCGGTTTGTCGACGTGTTCCTTGACGTAGGCGGCGGCCTCTTCCTCGGCGGTTCCCCCGATTTCGCCGATCATGATGATGGCCTCGGTCTCGGGATCCTCGTTGAAGAGTTTCACGCAGTCCAAATGGTTGGTTCCGTTGATCGGGTCTCCCCCGATTCCGATGCAGGTCGATTGGCCATGACCGGCACAGGTGATCTGCCAGACCGCTTCGTAGGTCAACGTTCCCGAGCGGGAAACGATCCCGACCTTGCCCGGTTTGTGAATGTAACCGGGCATGATCCCGATCTTGCATTCCCCCGGAGTAATGATCCCCGGGCAATTCGGTC
>JABGWD010000107.1 GCA_018645725.1 Opitutia bacterium | reverse complement strand
GTCTGCGGTTCCGTCCGATTTCGAACCCGTGTCTGCGGTTCCGTCCGATTTCGAACCCGTGTCTGCGGTTCCGTCCGATTTCGTTCCGGTGTCACCCGTCTCGTCGGTTTCACCAGGGCCTTTTCCCTCAGCCCAAGCCGAGAACGGAACCACGAGAACAAAAAGAGCTGCAATAAATACAGTACGAATCAAAGACTTCGGGCAAGTGATCATTTTCGGGCGCGCGTGTATAGTGTTAACCTGTTGTTTCTAGGTATTAGCGCAATGCACCCCTTTGTTACAATTATTTTATTCTTTTCCATGGTTTTGCGAAAGACCGAGGCTTTGGCCAACTCAAGACTTGCCAATTTTGGGCTTCTTCCTCATTTTCATGAATTCTTCGTTGCCCGGATGGCGGAATTGGTAGACGCGCTGGATTCAAAATCCAGTTCCCGCGAGGGAGTGAGGGTTCGACCCCCTCTCCGGGTACCACTCCAAACCATCCTTTTTCATGGAAGCATTGATTCGCAGAGGACGCGAGTCCGACATGCCCGCCTTGCGGGACATCATCAACCACTACATCGTAAATTCCGTGGTTACCTTCGAGATGGTGGAAATGTCCCTCGAAAACCGCAAAACGTGGTTCACGCAATTTACGGACAAGGGTCGCTACCAGCTTTTCGTTGCCGAAAAGGAAGACGAGGTCGTGGGCTACGCCGCCAGCCTGCGCTTTCACCAGCGCCCCGCCTACGCTCCTTCCGTCATGACGAGCATTTACCTAAGGCCCGACCACCTGGGACAAGGTATCGGGGGAAGAATCTACGAGGAATTGCTTGATGAATTGAAGAAAGTCGACGACGTCCACCGGGCATACGGTTTGGTCGTCCTGCCCAACCCGGGTTCGGAAAAACTACACGACAAGCTCGGTTTCCAAGTTGCGGGACTCCTTCATCAGGGCGGACACAAGTTCGGGGAATACCACGACGTCCGGATTTACGAGCACAGGTTGGGCAAATAAATTCGATTCCCTCAGAGGTAAGCCTGACTCTCAATCCATAGAACAAACGAAGCCACGCACCCGAGAGCCCCCATACCCCAAAGCCAAATCTTTCCATGCTTCGGATTGCTCATGAACTGAAAACCGCATTCCCCGCACTCCGAGTCATCCTCTTTTCTTTCATGATTGCAGAATGGACAGGATTCATCATCGAAGCCCCCCCCCAACCTTAGCAAAAAAACGACCAAGATCGGGCAAAAAAGCAAAAAAAGAACGAGGGCGATGACATTCACTTCAAGGTCTCCGATCTGGATTCATTCTCCGAAAAACTGGCGCGTAGAAAAACAAAAATTCCCTGAGAAAGGAGCATGGCCAAAAAAACCCCCGACATCGCCGCTGCCACCAGACGTCCTACTTGTTCCGGGTTGTCCAGGGTGCTCATGGTGCTAATGAGGCTCAGAACTACTGCCATACCACCGCCCACTGCGGCGAATTTTCGCCCGTTGTCGGAAATTTGACAGAAATCGAAGTTGGGGGCAGGCTTTACGAAAAGAGCTTTGAGAGCTTGAGGAAGGTATCGAAGGAAGCGACCCCGATGGGTGCAAAGCAAACCGAAGAAGACCGTGCCCAAGACGATGATCATTTCCGGAGGATGCACCAACCAATGAATTTGACCACCGGTCAGTAGAAAGCCCGCAATCACGGCCACAAAAAAACCGATCAATCCAAGCAGGCGAAGCATGGTGTCGGACAGTTCGAAGGTATTTTGGTTTTCACTCATACCTTAACATCCCTTGTCAAACCAATAAAAGCAATTTATATCTATCTATTTAGATATACTATCTGCAGTCACAAAACCATTCTTGAACTTGGAGCGAGATGACTTTGATTCAGCCCGGGAGCAGATCGCTCACCAGGGTGCGTTCCTCGGCCAATTCACTGACGGAGGCGTCGATCTTTTCCCTTGCGAAGTCGTTGATCGGAACCCCTTGGACAATTTCCCAATTTTCTCCGTCCGAACGCACCGGGAAGGAGGTAATGAGCCCTTCCTTGGTATCATAGCTACCGTCGGAAGCCACGCAAACGCTGTTCCAGTCACCCTCCGGAGTCGGGTTGACGAGGGAACGGACCGTATCGATGGCCGCATTGGCGGCCGAGGCGGCCGAGGAGGCTCCGCGGGCTTGGATGATGGCAGCACCGCGCTGTTGGACGGTGGGAATGAAATCGACGTGGGCCCAAGTATCGTCGGAAATGACGTCCGGGGCGGATTGCCCGCCGATCTTCGCATTGTAGTAATCAGGATACTGAGTGGCCGAATGATTGCCCCAAATCGTGACGTTCGAGACCTCGGAAACTTGGACGCCGGCCTTGGCGGCAAGCTGGGCGGCGGCGCGGTTTTCGTCCAGGCGGGTCATTGCAAACCAGCGGTCCCGAGGGATGTCGGGGGCGTTGTTCATGGCAATCAGGCAATTCGTGTTGCATGGGTTGCCGACCACCAGGACGCGAGCGTCGGCAGCGGCATTGCTTTGGATGGCTTGCCCCTGTCCGGTAAAGATCTTTCCGTTGATGCCAAGAAGATCACCCCGTTCCATACCGGCTTTGCGGGGCACGCTACCGACCAGCAATGACCAATTGGCCCCGGAAAACCCTTCGTCGATATCGCAAGTCGGCCGGATGTCATTGAGCAAAGGGAAAGCCCCGTCTTCCAGTTCCATGACGACCCCTTCGAGGGCCTTCATTCCGGGCTCGATCTCAATCAAGTTGAGAGCTACAGGCTGATCGGGGCCAAAGACGGCGCCGGACGCGATACGGAAAAGAAGAGAATAGCCGATTTGGCCGGCGGCGCCGGTTACGGCCACGCGAATGGGGGCTTTGTCATTCATAATTCGAAAAGTTTTGTCTAGAGCAGAGGTTGATTAAGGTTTGCCCAAACGGGCGGGCATTAGGAAAAACGAGCCTTATCCACTACGTCGGCTGCCCGACGAAGGCAAGCCTCGGTCGATTCCCAATCGATACAGCCATCGGTGATCGATACTCCATATTCAAGTTGATCAAGGGATCGGGGGAAAGATTGGCTTCCCGCATTCAGGTGGCTCTCGATCATCACGGCATGGATGCAATCGGTACCCTGCTCGACTTGAGAAAGCACGTCATCGAGGACTGCGGGTTGGCAGGACGGGTCCTTCCCGCTGTTGGCATGACTGCAGTCGATCATGACGGATACCGGGGCGTTGGCTTTCTCCAGCGCATCCCGAGCGGATGAAACGTGTTCGGAACCGTAATTCGGACCGGCAGAGCCCCCGCGCAAGATAAGCTGGCAGTCCGGGTTTCCTCCGGTCGTGACGGCGGATGCCCTCCCGTCCTCGGTGATTCCCAGAAAGGTCTGGCTCTGGGTGGCTGCGGTGATCCCGTTGACCGCCGCCTTGATATCTCCTCCCGTGGCATTCTTGAAGCCAACCGGCATGGAGAGGCCGGAGGCCATTTGGCGATGGGTTTGGGATTCGGAAGTTCGCGCCCCGATCGCGGCCCAGCACAGGGAGTCGGCCAGGTATTGAGGTGTGATGGGATCGAGCAATTCGGTCGCCGTAGGTATTCCCAAGTCGAGCACTTCCCCCAGGAACGACCGTGCGATGCGCAACCCTTCGGGAATGTCACAGGTCCCGTTGAGCTTCGGATCCATGATCAATCCCTTCCAGCCAACCGTGGTACGCGGTTTCTCAAAATAAACGCGCATCACCAAAAGAAGCCGATCCCTGAGTTCCTCCGTCAACTTGGCAAACCGTCCGGCATATTCGCGACAGGCATCCAAGTCGTGGATGGAGCAAGGGCCCACTACGGCAAGAAGGCGCTTGTCTTCCCCCTGAATAAGGGAGTGCATTTCATTTCGGGACTTCGCAACGAGCATCTTCTGTTCGGAAGTGCGGGCAATATCGCCGCACAAATCCGCCGGGGAAGGCAGCGCTTTGGAATCGGTAATTCTTAGGTTGGTAACAGTATCCACGAGAAGCACCATAGAAGGGAAGCTTGCATGAACAAGCTAAACTTTTACGAATGTATGAATATGGACATTGTTTTGCACATACAAAAAAACGTCACAGTCGTTCGGGCCATCGGAGAAGACGCCGAAGACTACCTCCAAAGCCAGCTCACCATAAACCTGAAAAACCTCGATCCCGGAGAGATCAGGTATGGCATGCGCCTGAGCTTGAAAGGAAAAGTGTTGGCCGGTGCCTACGTCATGAGGTTCGGCTCGGAGGATTTCGTTCTCCTAAGCCGAGGGACGGAGCCAAGAGCGTTGATCGAATTACTTGAGGAGAACGTAATTGCCGATGAAGTTGACTTCAGTGACGAGTCTGCGGACTGGAAATTGCAAGCGGTGTGGGGAGAGGGATTGACGGAAAATCTTGGGTTCCCCTTGCCCGAAACCCAAGAACTGAAAAAAGTGGACGATAGCTACGTCTTCCTTGATTCACGGCTTCCCGAAGGTGTCGTCTCCATACTTTCGCCACAACGCGAGGCTTCACGACCTCTTGGTTTGCCGGAGGGATTGCGCAATGATGATCAAGCGGAACTTGAGCACATGAGAATCCGGGCTGGATTGGTCGCCATCCCCCAGGAGATTGGACCAACCGATTTGCCTCAGGAAGGTGGCTTGGAAGAAAACTTCGTCGACTTCGACAAGGGGTGCTACCTCGGTCAGGAAGTCATGGCTCGCCTGCACGCCATGGGAAAGGCAAGAAGGAAGGCGGTTGCGGTTCAGTGGACGGAGAAGAAACCTCCTCCGGTCCCAACCGATCTCCTGGCCGGAGAAAAAAAGGTGGCGACGTTAAAGAGCATGCTCATGGGAAAGGAGGGGGGAGTTGGAATTGCAATCGTTCATGAAAATGGCATTCCCGAACTTGATGGAAATGGATTGCTTGTGCCCGAATCGAAAAAGGGAAGAATCAAGAGACTGTGAAAGAAGAAGAATCAATCAAACAAGTGACGAAGGTTTTTCAAAACATGGGAGCCGAAAAAGACGTTGCCCGGAGAATGGCAAGTCAATTGGTCAAGCGCGCCGAACAAAAGGCGCTTGAGAACAAAACTACGAAAATCATCGAATTGCAGCGGTTGTTGGAACTTTCCGTTTACGGTGCCCAAGGACTGCTCAAACCCGACGAAAAAGGCGATTTTGACGAAAAATAGCCCCAAAACCTAGAAAAAATGGGCTTTTTGTGAAAAAACGTTTGACCGAGAGCCCTAAAATGCAGAGCTAATCAGTTGTTTAACTCACATAACCATACTTCCAAACAAAAAGGAAACATACATGAATAAAGGACAACTCATCGAAGCCGTGCAGAAAAACTTAGGTGGTGACACCACCAAGGCAGCCGCCGACGCTGCGCTTAACGCAGTCCTCGACGCCGTCACCAAGGCCGTCAAAAAGGAAAGCGTTCAGATAATCGGTTTCGGTACCTTTTCCGTGGTCAAGCGCGGAGCGCGTACGGGCATCAACCCCCAAACTCGCGAAAAGATCAAGATCAAGGCTTCCAAGAACGTGAAGTTCAAGGCCGGAGCAAAGCTCAAGGCTGCGATCTCTTGATTGCTTGACTAAACCTACCCCTTTTAAAAAGCCCGTGGGAAACCACGGGCTTTTTTTTATGTTTCCATGAAGAAAGACGAGCAAGAAGCAAGAAAAGCCTACCTGCGTGAAACGGAGGGCTCGGTTGCATCTTTTGCCCCGGGAAGAATCGAGTTTCTCGGAAACCATCTCGACTACAACGGAGGGTTGGTACTCGGAGCCGCCATTGATGCCGGGATCTACGCCTTGGCTACCCCACGCAAAGGCGATGGGTTCCGGTTGTTCAGCGAAAGCTTCGAGGATGCGGTTGTGGAAACGGGACTCGATGATTTTTCCCGGCAAGACGGAAAGACCTCCTGGGCGAACTATTGCCTCGGCGTACTCAAGGTGATGCAGGACGAGGGGATGGCGCCCCAAACCGGCTTCTCCTTGACCTTCACGACCGACTTGCCTGTTTCCGCAGGGTTAAGCTCGAGTGCCGCCCTTGAGCTCGCCACAGCCCTCGTTTTCTCGCAGTTGGCAGGGCAAGAACTCAGCCGCAAGGATTTGGTCAGGGTGTGCAGAAAGGCTGAAAACGAATTTGTCGGCTTGCCTTGCGGAATTCTTGATCAAGCCACCTCTGCCTACGGCCGGAAGGATCATCTCGTATCGATTGACTGTGAAAAGGAAGATTTCACGACCCTCCCCCTCCCCCCCCGAACCATGATTTGGGTCTTCGATTCGGGGATCAAGCATGACTTGGTCGATTCTCAATACGCAACCAGAAACCAGGAATGCAAAGAAGCCCTTCGCTTGATCCGGGAACTGAAGCCTAGCTTTTCCTGCTTGGCCCAAGCCGATGAAAACGTACTTGAAAAAGCAAAGATGCCCAACCGGATAAGAAAACGAGCCCTCCACGTCGTTCGCGAGCAAGAAAGGGTACGCCTCTTTCACGAAGGGTTGGAAAAAAAAGCAAACCCTCGCGAACTGGGTCGTCTCCTTACTGATTCCCACAACAGTTCCTCCGAACTCTTCGAGAACAGCTGCCCGGAACTGGACGCCCTCGCGCAATCCCTTGCCGAGCGCGATGAAGTTCTTGGAGCCCGGTTGACGGGCGGAGGTTTCGGTGGAGCAGTCTTGGCATGGACCACGACTGAATTCAAGCAGACCGATGCGGATGGGATTGCGAGATCCTACGAAAAACGGTTCGGGCATTGTCCGCAGACTCATTGCTTTTCTCCTTCCAAGGGAGCAAGCATCGAGGAACGGGGACAAGCCTAGGGCTAACCCGCCAGAAAAGATCGGATTGCCCGGACGAAACCTTCCCGATCCTCGACGTGCGCGTCGTGCCCTGCCTCGGCAAGAACCGTGATTTGCGATTTCGGAAAATGCTTCTTGATCAAGGGAAAATGTTCGCTTCTGACGTACCCGGACTTGCCTCCCCGCACAAACAAAGTCGGCCCGTCGTATCGATCGGATTCTCCTAGCGGATTGGCCGAAAGCTCATTGACGGAATTTCGTAACGAACGCAAATTGGGTTTCCATACGAGTTGCGAGTTCTCCAACCCTAGGTTGGTGAGAAGAAATTGGCGGAAGGCCCAGTTCGGAATGGTCTTGGAAAGCGCTTCGTCGGCTTCCTTTCTCGAGGAAAGCTTTGCCAAATCAAGACCGAGCATGGCTTCCAGGGTAGGCACGTGATGCTCGGGCGGATAATCGCGGGGCGCAATATCGACCACCGCAAGCTTGTCCATGCGTTCGGGATGATCGGAGGCAAATCGCATCGCTACCTTGCCCCCGAGGCTATGGCCGCACAAGACAACGGATTGCAGGCTCATCTCGTCAAGCCACCGGAGCAAATCATCGGCCATGTCTCGGATCGACATATCCTCCGAGTGGAAGGATTTTCCATGGTTGCGCAAATCGAGAGCGAAGGCATGCCTTTCCTCGCTCAGGGATTTGCAGACGGACCGCCAATTCCTCGAGGAACCGAGCAATCCATGCAGGAACACGATCTTGGGCAAGGCCGGATTTCCCGTCTCTTCGCAAAAGATCTCGGGGGATGGCATCAGAACAACTCGAGTTGCGAAGGATCGGTCCGGTCGCGGGGTTTGCGCTTGGGAGTTTTCGGGGGGATTTTATCGTCTTCGGGTTCGATGATGGGTTCGGACTCGGGCTCGGCCTTCGATGAAGGAATCGGTTCGACTTCCTCGACTTGGGTCTTCTGCCCGGAGGTTTCTCGTTCGCCTTGCTCCAGACCTGACAAGATTGCCTTGGCCCGGCCGACCACTTCGTCAGGCAAACCCGCGAGACGGGCAACCTGAATGCCGAAGGACCGCTCGGAAGCCCCGGGGGTCACCTGTCGCATGAAGATGATCTCGTCGTTCCACTCCTTGACCGCAACGCAAAAGTTTCGGAGACGGGGAAGAGAACGGGACAACTGGGTCAGTTCGTGATAGTGAGTCGCGAAAAGGGTCTTGGGACCGGCTTTTCCCGAGCCATGAAGATGTTCGATCACTGCCCAGGCAATGCTAAGCCCGTCATAGGTACTGGTACCCCGGCCGATCTCGTCAAGCACGATCAAACTGGAGGGCGTGCAATTATTGAGAATGTTGGCGGTTTCGTTCATTTCGACCATGAAAGTCGAGTTTCCACGGGCCAGTTCATCCCCTGCCCCGACCCGTGAGAAAATCCGGTCGACCAAACCCATCTTGCAGCTCTTGGCCGGGACGGCCGATCCGACTTGGGCCATCAGGGCGATCAAGGCTACCTGACGGATGAAAGTCGATTTTCCAGCCATGTTCGGCCCCGTAATCAGACAGATTTGGTTGGTATCCGAAGAGAGGTTGCAATCATTGGGAACAAAAGCATGGGTGCCAGCCAGTCCCAGGCTTTCGCTCTTGAGGACTGACTCGACAACGGGATGACGCCCCTGTTCGATTTCAATGAAATTCTCTTCGTCAATAAAATCGGGAAGACAATAATCCCGATCCCGCATGATCGATCCCCAGGATGAGAAAAGATCGATCTCGGCCAAAACTTCGGCCGTTTTGGCAAGGGGATCGGCATATTCGAGGGTAGTCTCGACAACTTGAAGAAACAGTTCCTGTTCCTTGGCTACGGTTCGCTCCTCGGCATTGACGATCTCCTTCTCCTTTTGCCTAAGCTCCTCGGTATAAAAACGTTCCGCATTGGTCATCGTTTGTTTGCGGACATAGTGTTCCGGCGCGAGATGAAGGTTTGCCTTGGTGATCTCGATAAAGTATCCGAACGCCCCGTTGTACTTGACCTTGAGGTTGGCAATTCCGGTCTGTTCCCGTTCTTGGGCTTCCAAATCCACGATCCACTTTTTGCCCCCGCTTCCTAGTTCACGCAAGGAATCGAATTCCTCGTCAAACCCGGCTTTGATGACTTTTCCGCTCTCCCCCTTGACGTCGACCTTGATCTCGGGAGGCAATTCCTCCTCCAAAGCCCGATCGAGAAGTTCGCGCAACTCGTCGAAGGTGTCCAGACTCTCGGCCAAGGATTGGATCGATGGGTAGCGGTCGCCCAGACGGAGCAGGGCATCCTTGATACCGGGGAGCCCCCGGACGGTCGCCCTGAGCCCACCCAATTCCCGGGGACGCACCAACCGGTTGCGCAAGCGTCCAAGGATGCGCTCCAAATCGCTCCCCGTCCGCAAAATCAAACCGATTTCCTCCACTGCCGAGATGGCCTTGGAAAATTCCGCAACACAGCCCTGCCTTCTTCGAATTTCGGAAAGGTTTCTCTCGGGACTTGCCAGGCACCTTTCCAGCAAACGGGCACCGCCCGAGGTCACCGTTTGATCCATGGCATCGAGCAAGGATCCTTTTCGGGTTTGCGAGGTGGTTCGAAAAACTTCGAGGTTTCTCTGAGTCGCAGGGTCAAGAAGGAGAGCCTCGCCATCCCGGTACTCCTCGATTCGCCTGAGGTTCCCGGGCTTTCCCCGCAAGACGTCTTGAGCGTAGACGAGAACCGCACCGGCAGGGCCAAGGGCGGGGTGTTCCGAATCGAGACCGAACCCTTCCAAATTCATCACCCCCAAGCTCTCCATGACCTCCCTTGCCCCGGAACGCCGATCGAAATCGAAACCCGGCCTTTCGGTCCGCGTGACTTCTCCCAGAACCCTCTCCAGTTCGTCCTTGAAGGAAAGGGGCAGGTCAACGGATTCAAGCTGCCCCTCAAAGCCTTCGGGGACAAGAATTTCCTTGGGCGAAAGAGAATTCAAAAGGGAAAGAAAATCATGCGGATTCTCCCAAGCGCCAAGAACGAACTTACCGGTCGAAAGGTCAAGCCACGATGCCCGGACACCCTTCCGATCCAATTCGAAAGAGAGTAGGAAATGATTGCTCGACCCATCCAGTTGCCCATCCTCCAAGACGGTTCCGGGAGTAAGGATCCTCGTAATGCCGCGCTTGACCAATTTCCCCAGCGTCGGGGGCTCAAGCTGATCGCAAATGGCCACCTTGTGCCCCAGATTCAAAAGCTTGGTCAAATAACCTTCCGCGGCATGGGAAGGAATACCGGCCATCGGCATGTCATGACGCTTGGTCAGAGTAATCCCCAAGAGAGCTGCTCCGCGCTCGGCATCCTTTTCGAACATCTCGTAGAAGTCTCCAAGGCGAAAGAGCAACAGGGTGTCTTCCTCGAGGCTCTCACGGGCCTCGCGGTATTGCTTCATCATCGGGGTCTCCTCTCCTTTTTTGCTCATGAACAGTGAGCTAGGGAATCCCCACGCCGGGTATTCGTCAAGCCAATGAGAGAGGAAAATTCAAAGAGCTAGAAATTCGCTCCCAGTCCAAGCTCAAACAGATGCATGGCAACCTTGTCGAAATCGCCGTTGCCGGAAGAACCAAGAAGCCGATAGGCCAAAAAAGCGTCCAAACCCCATTCGATTTCATAACCCAAGCTGAAAAGAAGGTCGTAGGTAAATACGCTATCGCTGCTTGAAAAGCTTTCATTAGTGGAGACAGTGTGCTGGATTGAAAGGAAGTCTCGTCTTTTGCCGTATCCAAAGCCTCCCGCAGCACGGACCCAACCTGAATCGCCGACAGGCAAGCCATAGCCCACTCTGGCCCCAATTTGAAAAAGCTCGACTTCGCCGGATGAAGCCAAATCGAGTGCGCTAAAAGATGCACCGGTGTTGGTAAGGTCGGCTGATTCGTACCCTACGCTAGCATAAGAGAAATGAAGCTCTCCTTCGAAGTTTTTCCACCTCCGTCCCAAGCCCACGCCAATCGTATGACCAACCTCGGTCTCAAGATCATAATTCGCGTACTCAGGATTACCCTTTTTGTCAAAACCAGCAATTCGCGAAAACGACGCATCGGAGGACATGAAAGACAAACCAACGAAAGGCTGGATGAAATACTGACCACGGTCCCTTTCCATCTCCTTGCGCGGCGGACCTTTTTTCACGGGTGCTTCGGGAACCTCCTCCTTTATCTTCACGGGAGTTCCGTCCGCCCGGTAGAGGGTGCCGTCATCAGGTTCCGGAGCCGTTGAAACCGTTGGGTTCGCCACGCGGCGGGGAGTTTCGGGCAAGGCGTCAAACGCACTTTGGGCCTGATTGGCAGGGGGGCGGCGGGTAGACAAAATGGTCGGAGGGGGTCTCTCGAAAGGAATGGGGTCAGTGCCGGAAATATCAGCCAACCTTTGAGAGAGGGCCCGGGCCCGGGCCTCCAAGCTATCGTAAAAAGCATCCCGAGAGACATAGGTGTTCCCGGTTTGAGACCAAGCGGTCAAGGGACCAAAGATAGAAAGGCAAACCAAAAACAACTTATGAATTACACTCATGGAGGTGATCATACGATTGGATTGTTTTCTCATCTGGAGTTATTCATATGGCTTTACTCTCCCAAGGTAAAGCCCATTGATTCCAGCGTTTTCGAGCGACCCGCGGACAATAGTTCGGTTTTGATGGCATTTTTTTCAGCAGGAGTGAAGAGAACGGAGTCCAAGACAAAACTGATCACCTTGTCCAAGGAATCAAACTGAGACAGCACCGTATTCACCCTGACGGTTTTCAAATCGGCTTCAGTCATCCATTTCTTCTTGGTCTGATCGTAAATGGGCCAAGTCATGTATTTCTTCGGGCCATCCCCGACCGCTTCCTGCACGGTAAAGGCAAACCATCCCGACAAATCGTTCAGATAGACGTTGGGAGCATACTCCTCGCCCGTCCAAAACCAGCCGACCTTGTCACTCCAAACCCAGGTAGTCGTTTCCAGTCCGCCTGGTTTTTCCAGATAGAGCCAACCCAAGTCGGTGTGATATACCCAATTGGTCGTGGTCAAATTATAGTACCCCACTTTGTCGGAAAAACGCCAGTTTGGATATTTCGCTGCCCTCTTTATGATGACGGTGACCGTTGCGGTCGCTTCCTCCCAGTCGTTCGAGTCGAATATCGTGTACTGGAAGGTATCGACCCCGATAAAATCCTTTGCCGGAATGTAATACGGTACAATCCCCCCGGTAACCGAGGGTGCAGTAGTTCCATACTTCGGTTGCGTCCAAGCATCCTTGGTGAAGGTAAGTGTGTCCGAAGTATTCGAATCAGGCAGACTGCTGTCGTTCGCCAATACGTCCAATAGGATGGAATCCACCGTGGGATCATCGTAAATAAATACGTCGGGGTTGGCAGTCGGTGGGTCGGCGGTGGCATTGATCTCGATCGGAATGGTCACGTCCCCTTGTTCGGTCCCATCAGTGACGCGGAGAACGATATAATCGGTACCATGAAAATCGGGATTCGGAGTGTAAGTGAACTTTACGTCGCTCTCGGAGGTCAAAGGATAAGCGGACCAACTAAAATAACCATTAGTGGTAGGCGTCAAAAGCGATGCATCGGAATTCTTTCCTTCCGGATCGGATATCGTGAAGGTAACAATAATCTCTTCGTCCTCGTTAGTGGAGAACATGGCGGGACTGACGGTTGGTATTTCGTCCACGTCTCTTATCCGGATGTTTAATTTTTGCTCGTCTGTGAAATATTTGTCGAAGACAGTAGAATATCCGTCTGAAACATGGACCCAAACTTCATACAGGTTGTTCAAGTCGGAATCAGTTGGTTTTTCGAAATTGGCTCCTGTCTTGAAATACAAGTTACCAGTCGTGCCGTTGATTTCGAACAAGCTCATGTCGGCTCCACCCCAAATGGAGTAAGTGAAAACATCCGTCTCCACGTCGGTGGCTTTGACTTGAGTTACGAGCAACTCATTTTCCGGGTGCGAAAAGTTCGCGTCGAATCCGCCTCCGTTGCTGGTAATGGACGGAGCATTTTCATCGGCGTCGGTAATCGTCACGACCATAGGATAGTCCCTTGAGTAACCTCCCACGAGACCGTCGGAAAGGGTGAGTGTAAATTGGTAAATATTATCGTAATCGGCGGAATCCCAATACTCGTAATCCGCAGCGGGCAACATGGACAAAATCCCCGGACCGGAAACGGTGAAGCGAGCTTGGTCCGCTCCCCCCGCAATGGAATAAAGGACGTTGTTGAATCCGGGATCAAACAGGTTGTCTTGGTCGCTGGCGTTCAAATCAATGATAAAATTGCTGTTTTCCTGGAGGGTGAAAGTGGAACTGGCATTGGCAAACAGGTGAGGAGAAAGCGGCGGGTTGTCGTTTAGGTTTTCCACGTTGATCGTAAAGTTGGCATCCGTGAAGTTGCCATCCAAATCAGTGACCCGAATTTCCCTGGTGTATGTTTTTTGGAAGTTTGCCTGGTCACTGGAGTCAACGTCGAAGTCGGGCCCGAAGATTGGAGAAATGCGAAACCTCAGATCACCGGTCAATTTGTCGAGTTGCAAATGCGTATCTTCCGTAACTTTCGGGTCCGTCCATGACCAGAACACCGTATTGCTGTCGTCATCCGCCTGAAGAGTTATGATATCCTGTTTGTTTTCCGGATGATCAATGACAAAAGGTGTTTTGAACACCGGCAGGTCATTTATGGAGTTGACCGTAATGGTAATCTCGTGAGTAGTGGTCAAGCCAACGCTGTTGTTGACTTCGACCACCACGACGTCGGTCCCCGTAAAGTTACCGTCCGGAACGTAAATGAATTGGCTACCAATTGCCCCAGTTGCCGAAGCAGTACCATTGTTGCCTTGACGATGTATTCCGTAGCCGGCAATCGTACCCTTGTTGTTTGGAGAATCAGTCGCCGATAGGAGAATGGGATTGAAAACACCATCCTCATCCATGACTGGGTTTGATTCAAAGTCATCCGTGTCGAAATCCGCCGGCTCGTAGCCGTCGACCACGTTGATGGTTATGTTTTGCTCGTCGTAGGCGCTCGGTTGCCCGTTGTCGGTGACCCGAACGATGACGTTGTAGGCGTTGTTACCGGCAGCCGACGCGTTGGCTTCGAAATCGGGAGCAGTGGCGAAAGTCAAGCGACCGCTTGTCGGGTCAATTTGAAATTTCTCTCGATCCGCACCTCCCCAAACCGAGTAAACAATGGTCTGCGTTTTGTATTCGTCATGGGTGACGTTGACGTCGAACAAGGAGGTCAAGTTGGTTTCATTGTGTTCGTAAAAAGATGAATAATTACCGTCCAAAGAAGTGATGACCGGGGCTTCGTTGTATTCGATCACCGAAACGGTGATATCCTGTACGGTCGAGCCACCGTTGCCATCGTCGACTTTGACCCTGACGTCGTAACGACTGATCTTGGAAGCATCCACCGGCTTCTCGGAATCAGGTGGATATTTGAGAAACAGGCGACCCTCGTTTTTGAATCGAGTATCGTTGAAATCTTTCTGATCCTCTCCTCCGATGAAAGAATAGGTAAAGGAATCCGGTTGGCGGTTGAGATCAACCAAAGAAATGCAATTCACCCCGGTTCCGACGTCGATCAGGACAGGTTGCTCGAACTGTCCGTCCATGATGTCTTTCGCTTCGAACAAACTGACGTAAGGGATCGAGGCATCGGAGACGACCAAGGTCACCCGCGTTTTGTCGGTTGCCGGAATGATCGCCAAATCTGAAGGCGTTACGATCGGGTGAACTGGATCGGCCGGAAGCGACTTGGGATTTTCGAACCCACTCACGGTCTGTACCAAGACGGCGGGCGCACCGGAGTTCGTGAGGTACGCCACGTCGATCAAGTCGTCGTCGGTCAAGTCGGTCGAGCGGGTGAGCGCGAAGGAATCGGCGCCACCGACACTTGCCAAAACACTGTGTGAAAAAGTATTCACGCCGTAAACACCCTTCCCTTGGTTGGAAGCCAAGTAGAGGCTGTTGTTGGCCGAAATCAAAACGTCCAAAGTACCGGAACCATCCAGATCGACTAATTCGACAAACCGTGGAGAGTCCAAGCCATGCGTGGCATCCATGATCGAGGATTGAAGCGTGAAAGCGGGCTCGACCGAACCGTCGTTCTTGTACCAATCGACTCGATTATTACCCCGGTCAGCGACCACGATATCGGGGTAGGAATCACCGTCGATATCCCCCAACTCGAAAAAGTCCAATTCCGAAGTGGAATTCAGATCGACCAACGGATCGGGTGGAAATGGAGAGACAGGATCGGTGACAAGGGTCAATGTCCCAAGATCATCGCCAGTTTTGTTGTTCTCGAACCAAAGGATTTTGCCGCTTGCGATAAAGGAAACGACGACGTCCAAATCGCCATCCTGATCCAAGTCGGTGACCACCGCATGATCGGGTTCACCGCTCCCGATACTATCGAAACTCGTACCCGTTTTTCTTTTAAAGACACCCGGGCCGGAATCGTTGTTCTCATTATAATGAATGAAGTGGGTTGATTTCTCGAAAGACAGGACGTCCATGTCGCCATCCTTGTCGAAATCTCCCGAAACCGAAAAGGTGGAATTCGGCAGGTTGTTGTCGACCAAGTTGGATCCAGCGGAAGGGTAAAAAGATGACACGGCCGTATCCACCCCGGTGTGCGCGACGTAACGGGTGGAATTATTCAGTGAATAAAGGATGTCTTTGTATTCGGGACCCGAATCCTGATCGCTAACCGCCAAATCGACCACGAAGGCTTGGTTTTCGGGAATCGTAAGTTGGGTAAGCCCCGTATTGGTAATCACGGGGGCATCGTTCTCATCGCGAACCGTCACGTTCAGGTCTTGGACGATTGTAGTTCCGACGATCATGATTTGCACCTCGTAGACGTTGTCCGAATCGGCACTGCCGGGGTTCTCATAATCGGGCGGATTATCAAAGGTGAGAAACCCGGTCGCGACGTTGAGGGTGAAAAGGGCTCCGTCAACTCCACCGGAAATTTCCAAAACCAAATCCTGATTGTCGTCGTCGGTGTAGGTTAAGTTAGCGTCAAACCCATTCAGACCCGGTGTACTTGTCTCGTGCCAATCCACGCTACGGGTGGAACCATGGGGCGTAAAGATGGGAGGCTCAACCACGTTTGTCACCGTGACGTAAATCAAATGAGTGGGCATTGGCGAACTTGATGCGTCACTGGCTTCAACTTCCAAGACATAGGTGTTGTTGTTGTCGCCGGCACCTCCGAGGGGAGTTTCGTAATCCGGCTTGTTTTTGAAGGTAATTAGACCGGTGGAAGGATTGATATCGAACAAGTCGTTGTCAGGACCATTGCCTAAATTCGGGTCGGTCAAACTGAAAACAATGGGATTATTCTCCCAATCGGATGCATTGGCGTCGAAAACGATTCCCGTGGTATTCTCCTCGAAATTCGAGGCAACCTTGAAAGTAACGGACTTGTTTCCGTCCCCATAATTGAAATAGGGCGGTTCATCATCGTCCAGAATTGTAATTTGAATGGGATAACTGACCGCGGAATTGCCACCATCGGTCACCGTGAAGTTAAAGTCGTAACGGTTGTCGGGGGTGGAATCGTGCGGGGTTTCGAAATCCGGAGTTTGCCGGAAAGAAAGACTGACGTAAGGTCCGGGATTAGGCTCGATTTTAAAATGGGATGCATCGTCTCCCAGAAGACTCCATATGAAAATGGTGGAAGAAGGCGTATCGTGAGGATCGCTTGCGTTCAGGTCGATTTTGAAGGTCGAATTGCCCTCAGCGATTGCGTAGGTGGTTAGACCGCTGATCGGGGTTGAATTGTTGGATTCGCGAACGACCGATGGGTCGGGAACTTCCGTCACCGTAAAGACGACGGGAAGAATACCGGTCGTCAAACCATCGGAAACAAGAAAGTCCGCGAAGGTCATTCCGGAGTAGTTGGGTTTGGGTGTGAACGTGAAAACTCCGGTGAAAGGATTGAGAACAAGGGTTCCATTGGCATCGTTCGTACCGTTGTAATCGATGAAATTCTCTTGAAAAACAAGACCGGCGGTACCGGTTTCGGGATCGCGGGCATAATTCGAGA
Source organism: Opitutia bacterium (assembly GCA_018645725.1). Lineage (GTDB taxonomy): Bacteria > Verrucomicrobiota > Verrucomicrobiia > Opitutales > Seribacteraceae > Seribacter. The sequence continues at coordinate 3,741 of JABGWD010000107.1, read as the reverse complement.
GATCGCCTGCTAGGCTAGTATCCTCCGCAAGCGTAAAGTCTAAGTAATAAATCCTTGTGTTCGAAGTCGTGCTCTCGAAAAATTCAGGGGCTTCGTCCACGGCGTTCACTTCGACCGTAAAATTGGCATCGGCGGACCCGCCCCTTCCGTCATCCACCTTGACTCCGATCAGAAAGCTGCTTGTGGTCTCGTAATCGGATTCCTGATTGAAGCGAAGGGTGCCGTTTTGATCGAGGGCAAAACTAGTCGTGTCACCGGAAATCTCCGCCCAAGTCAAGGTGTCCCCGCCTAGACCGCCTAGGTTGTCCTCATCGGAGGCATATTGACTGAGGTCCAACATTGCATTGGTACGCAAAGGTTCGTCGATACTCAAGGGAACGGGAGTAATCGTTGGATCGTCGTTTTCGTCGGTAACCGTAATGACAAAGGTTTGGGTTGATGATTTCCCCCCCAAAGCAGCATCGAGAACCTGAACATTGACGGTGTAGGTGTTGTTTTTGTCACCGGCAAAGGGCTCGTCCAGAGGGTTTTCGAAATTAGGTGCCGCCTTAAATCTCAAATCCACTGTTGGAGACGAAACGTTCGCAGGACTACTCAGTTCGAACTTCGGTTTATCGTTTCCGTGAAGAATTTCCCAGTAAAAAGAGGTTACGCCCTCGGGATCAACGGCCGAGAGGGTCGCGGCATGAGTTTGGTTTTCCGGCGCCGTTTGATTGACGTCCAGATCCGTGGAGAAAACGGGAGCTTCATTGACGTCCTGAATAATGAAATCCAGATAAATGTCCTCATACATGGGGGTCGGATCATTGTCGCTTATGCGAACAATCAAAGAATAATTGCCATCCCCGTCCGAAGACTGGTTGTTCTCAAAATCAGGCAGATGAAGGGTGGAAAAGTTAAAATCGGCATAATTGTTACCCGGCGTCCAATAAGGATAGGGGGTGACGAGCGCACCGTCGAATTTAACCTTGTCCAAACTTTGGTTGAGGATTTCTACGTTCCCGATGGAATCCCCGTCGACCTCATTGAATTCCAAGCGGACGCGGGGCGGATTGTTTTCGTCGAGATAAATCGTATACCTGTCCCTGAAAACCGAAATGCTTTCCACGGGAGTCGGGGAAACGTTGGTGATTCTCGGCGGATCGGGCAGAGGGTTGAGGAAGACACGAAAAGTTATTTCGGTGACTCCGGTTCCGTTTCGGTCTGAAAGTTGGAGAACGAAATCGTCGTCTTGCGTCAAGACGTTGCCATCACCGCGAAAATCCAAATCAGGCACATAGGTAAAGGAATTCGGTGTCGCCCCCGTCCCCGCAACGGATAACGAACCGTAAAGTCCGCCTTTCCCCGGCTTTACACTCCAGTCAAGGATGGCCTGATGCCCGGCGTCCACATCCGTTGCATTCAGGTCGGGATGGCTGAAATCATTCGGATCCCAAGTCCATGTCACGTCCTCGTCGACCGTAACGTTGAAGTCGTAGATTCCTATGTTCAAAGTCGGCAACTCATTGATGGGCGTAACCACTACGGACAAGGTCTGGGAGTCCGTTGTGGACAGAGCGGGATCCTCATTGTCTCTGACTTGAACCGTCAACGTGTAATTGTTGTCCTTTACCGCACCCCCAGCGTCGAGCGGAGTCTCATAATCGGGCGGGGAGACAAAAGTCAGTTCACCGATTGCCGACACTTGGAACTTGGTCGCATCCGCACCGGAGAGCGTATAATAAATCTCCGCCCCGTCAGTGCCCGACAAGTTGTTGTCCGGACGACTGACCGGGTTGGCGGCCGAATCAGGGTCCGTCGGATTGTAATCCCAGACCGTTCCGGTTCCCTCCTCCGCAAAGTTGACGGAAACTGGGACAGGTTGGTTCAGGGAAATCGGGTCGGAATCTACCGGATCGACGGTCATTTTCACAGTAATGGGAGGTGAAACACGGTTGGTCGAATCTTTGGCCGTGAAGGTGAGATTCTCTAATCCAAAGGAATCTGCAGAAGGGGCATAATCAACGGTCACCAATGTACCGGAATCGAAGAAAGCGCTGTCTGCTCCTGCAGCCAAAGTCACTCCGTTTAACTTCACCACACCGCCGATCACCGAATTGTCGGAAGCGTAGGACCACCTTATCTTGTTTGCCGGATCGCTGGACGACTCGGGGTCGTAGGCAACAATCTCCATGGGGGTAAAACCGAGAATAGTGCTCGTGTCTTCATCCTCGAGCATGGTGCGGGCGATCGGGTTTTCCGTCGAAACGATTTCGGGGGCTTCCTGAACGTCCAAAAGGGTAACGGTAATGGTCACCGGAGGCGTTTGGTTCACGATGGATCCACCGGAATCCCAATCCGTTGCGTTCAGGTCGATGGAGTAAGTGGTCGGCAGAGCCTCGAAGTTGGGCCGGGCTGAAGGGGTGTACCAAATCGTGTAGTAAAAGTAGTCATCGGAAGGATCGGGGTCCGTGAGGTTTGCATCGAACTGCAGTGCGACCGAGCCGTTTACGTCGAGGCGAAGAAGATCGTTAGGATCGTTAGGATCGGAATCGGGATCGAAAATTTCAACAGTCCCGACGATAGCCTGGTTTTCATTGAAGGAAAATGCGTTGCCGGAAATAGCCGAAAACTCCGGGGGGTTGTTGACGGGGAAGGTGGTGATTTTAGCCGTATACTGCTCCGTGTTACCGGTTACCGCATTGCGTGCCTGCCAACCGAAAGTATCGTTTTGGTCGTTGTAGATGTCCGGCAAGTAGGTAACGGATTGCCCAACAAATAGAGATGTAATGGTTCCTTTGGGAGGTTTACCCGCAGGATTTATTATTTCGTGAGCGGTCAGAGGATCTCCCGCTGTGGAACCAGGATGACTTCCATCCGAAGTGGCGGGCAGCAGGAAGGTGATCGTCGTGGGGTGGGGAGTCCCGGGGTACCTTTCGTACATCTCCAAGGTACCGTCCACCGGATAATTGGCACCCAAAAGAATGCTTGCATGCAGGGATGCAAGAATATAACTCGCTAGTAACAAAAAGCGTGGCATTTCAGTAAGTGATCGCAAGAATCAATCCGAATTCAAAAAAGGAATAACGTTCGACGGTAGTAGTTTGGGTAAATATGAGAATTATATGAAAAGCAAACGGCGCATCTTTTAAATATCGACGTCATATTTGAAACTTTTAGCAAAATATTCACTTATCCTTGTCCAATAGGAAGTCATTGGCAAGCAATTTGAGCATAACCCGAAAACCGAAACGGGGTGTGGACAAAGCAAATTATGTTCTTGTAGAAAGCGTGTTTTCATTGAATTCTGACGCCTTTCTCAACCTGACGACACTTTGCACGATGAATAGCCCGAAAAATACCGCAAACGCATATTGGCGCGCCAACTTGAAATTGGTGGGTTGCCTTCTCCTCATCTGGTTCGTCGTTTCCTTTGGTTGCGGAATCCTTTTCAAGGAGGATTTGGACCAGTTTTCGGTTGGCGGGGCTCCACTCGGTTTTTGGATGGCCCAGCAAGGCTCGATCATTTGTTTCGTTTTGTTACTGATCGCCTATGCCTTTTTCATGAACAAATTGGACAAAGAACACGGCTATGACGAGGAGGAAGAAGACTGATGGATCAGACGACCTGGAATTTCATCTTCATCGGAATCACCTTTGGCATATACGTCTTCATAGCAATTCGATCCAGAGCCGCTTCGACTAAGGAATATTACGTCGCAAGCAGGGGCGTATCCCCATTTGCCAACGGGATGGCAACCG
>JABGWD010000106.1 GCA_018645725.1 Opitutia bacterium | reverse complement strand
TCTGCGTCGTTCAAGCGGGTTAGGAACAACTGTGTATCATCCCAAGTAACTTGCTCAACGGGACGATTCGGGTTGTTCGGCCAATTGCTTGGTGTGGCGCTCAAGCCGTTTGCATTACCCGTCATCACCGCCTCGTACTCAGCCTGTGTGACCTCGAATTTACTCATGTAGTATCCTCGGGTCAGGGTTACATTGTGAACCGCCCCAGCAATTCCGGCTTGTCCCATGGTAAACGTACCTGGTTCCACCCAGATCATTTCCAGGTTCACGGAGGAATTGAGGTCCACTAGGTGGTTGGGTTGGGAAGGTTCGTACACATCGGTCAAGGAAACCGTGAAGTTTCCTTCCACGGATGCATTATGCTCGTCCTTGGCCTGTACGCGTATGGCATAGCTCGAGGCGTTGGATTCGAAATCGAAAATCGTAGCGGTCTTGAGCGTACCGTTGGTCTCGAGGGTGAAGAGTGAATTGTGGGTGTCCCCGGCGCCGGGAACGAGGTGGTAGGTCAGGGTGGCGCCCGCATCCGGATCGGTCGCGTTGAACTCGCCCACCAGCGTACCGATCGGTTGGTTCTCGGCGATGGTCAGGGGAGCGGTGGAGTTCAGGTCGGTGGGGGGGGTGTTGGGTGGAGTGTTTTCCAGTTGATAAAGCGCTGCCACCTCGGGCGCAGGGAGTGCCCGGTCGTAGATGCGAACTTCGTCGATGGAACCGTTGAAGTATTCCATGTTGGTTTGCCCAAGTTTGCCGAAAGCCAAAGGTCTTGTGTTCTGCTTAAAGGTAATTCCGGGAGAACTCATGTTCGCGTCGAACGTTCCGTTGAGGTACATGCGGAGCATGCTTCCGTCACTGGTCACGGTCAGGTGATTCCATTTGTTGTTTTCCAAGATCGAGGAGGAAGTGAGCCAATGCTGGTTGTTTTGTCCGTACACCACGAAAGAGGCCTGTCCCGTTCCAATTACGGGTCTGAGCAAGTATTCGCGATAATCGACGTGACCCTTCATCAGGAATTCTTCCCACGAACTTCGGGCGAAGTCGGTCGAGTGAACCCAGAGGGAAATGGATAATTTGCCGTTTGATGGCGTCAGAGACGGAGCATGGTTGACCATGACGTGATCGTTGCCATCGAACACCAAGGCCTTCCCCGTTGCACCATTCCTGTCCGCCCCTGGTACGGCCCCGCTGATCGTTCCGTGGTTCCCGTTCCCGGATACGTCCGAAGCGTTGCCGTCAAAGAGGTAATGTCCGACCAGGCCGTTGGTAAAGTCGGGAGCAGGGAAGGTCGGGGAGGTCGACTTGTGGGCGTGCCCACCGGGGAGCAGGGAGGCCAAATCCCACTTGTGGGCCAAGTAGCCCTCGACCTGGGCCCTTTCGCCGGTGGTCAGGATCCGGTCGAAGTAGAGGATTTCGGCGATTTCCCCGTTGCTTCTCTCGCCCGACAAGCTTCCTCCCAATGCCAGCTTGCGCGGAGAATAGTTGGTGTTGTTGGCTCCGCTTTGATCGGAAGCAACCTGGGCAAAGTCAACCCAGGCGTTGGCCTGATCGGAATCGTTGACGGAGGCGGCGTGGACGTGCCAGTCGGTGTTGGAAGCGCTACTGCCTGAGTTCACCCATCCGTTGAAGTAGAAGGAATCGTATTTGCCCCCGAAATAGCCGAAGGCCCAATTGGTCGAGGCACTGGTGATGAATCGCTGGTCAAGTCCACCGGTCTGGCGGCTGACCGAAAAGATGGTGTAGTTGGCGTCCATCAAATCGGTGTTCGTGGAAAGGGTGGAATTGCTGTCGAAAGAAACTAAGCCGGTTCCGTTTGAAACCGTGCGGGTGGGGACGGACGTACCGGATATTTGGTCGAAGACGTGACCATATCCGCTCCGGTCCCGCCATTGCGTGACGTTCGAGTCTGCGAGCGTAAAGGACGAGGAATCGTTGGCATCCATCCAGAGCTTGAGCCCGGGGACGGATGCTGCGTTGAAGGAACCGGATCCAAAGCAAGGGAGGATGGGGAGCAAGAGCACGAGCAGGCCGCAATGCTCCGGCCTCATGAAAGAGGAAAACAGTCTTTTGGCGAAGCGCTTCTTCATTCGTTCCCTTGTCGCTGGTTCAGGCTACCCGTGAGGTAGTCCCGGAATACGGGTTTGCCACCCGAGGTTCCCAACAGGCGTAGCCAAGCCCAATCCCAACTTGGCAAGCAAAAGGGTGAAAAACAGGGTGAGTTCGCGCGCGTATGTCTTGATAGATATAAGGTGTTCAATGGAGTCTTAGCGAAAAAGAGAGAAAAAATACAAGAAAAGGGTGTTTTTTCGGCGAATATAGAGTACTTAAATGCGACTCGAAGTCTAACCTAAAGTTTTGGCAAAGGATTTCTTTCTTTTGAGGAAGAAGCGGAAAAGTTTAACCAAGGAGAGCAATAGGGTTGCTTGCGGGGTGTGCAGTCGGGGGGCGAAAATCGCTCGGGGTCCAAGCGAAAACTGTGCGAAACAAAGGACTATTTGCGGTAAGCGTCCCGGCGGTGGCGCACGCGTACGACCGTGACGATCAACTCATGGTCGACGATTTGGTAAAGAATGCGGTAGGCTCCGGCCCGAATCCGGTATTTTTCCTCGCCTGATAATTTTTTGCATCCGGGAGGACGCGGATCCACGGAAAGGGCTTGGATTTTCCCGATTACCCGGGAAGTGGTCTTTTTATCGAGCTTTTCAATCTCCTTGGCCGCGGATTTTCGAAGGACGATCCTATAGCTTTCCATCTTTCTTCAACTTGGAGACGAAGCTTTCGAAATCGACGACCGGTTCCTTTTCTCTTTCCCGAAAGCTTTCCAAGTCATCCGAGTCCTCGAGCAGGGAGTCCCGGACCGCTTCGTTGACCAGTTCGGATACGGGGCGGGAAATTTCCGCAGACTTTATTTTCAAGGCCATGTGGAGTTCTTCCTCGAAGTAAATGGTCGATCGTTTCATGTTTTTCCATTAGCGCTAAAGCGTTAAGGAGTCAAGGTCGGGTAGGGTTGAGAGCAAAGGGAAGGCGGTTCGGAATGAGATCGAAACCAGTCCCCGTGGAAATGATCCTCGCTTGCCAATCAGGCGAGTTTCTGAGCTAATTCAAAGGCATGGAAGTACTATTGATCGCACTAGGCGCAGGCGTAGGTTTCGTCGTGGCCTATCACACTTACGGCAAATGGTTGGGGAGCAAGATCTTCGGCCTTTCGGCAAAGGCGGTTTGTCCGTCGGTAAAGTTGGAGGATGGGGTAGATTACGTGCCGACCAAAAAATCCATCATCTTCGGTCATCATTTTACCTCGATTGCGGGGACAGGCCCAATCGTTGGGCCGGCCATCGCAATCATGTGGGGTTGGGTGCCGGCCCTGCTTTGGGTGGTCTTCGGTTCGATCCTGATCGGGGCGGTGCATGATTTCGGGGCTTTGGTGGTCAGTTTGCGCAACAACGGACAAACCGTCGGTGACATCGCGGGGAGGTTGCTCAACAAGCGGGTGCGTTTGCTTTTTCTTTTTGTGTTGTTCATGGCCCTGACGGTGGTTCTGGCGATTTTCGGACTGGTCATCGCGGCGGTCTTCAAGCAGTACCCGGCGGCGATCTTTCCTTGCGTGGTGCAAATTCCCATCGCGGTGGCCATCGGAGTGATGCTCCACCGCAAGGGGTTCGGGCTGCTCATGCCCTCCCTTGTGGCTTTGGGCGTGATGTACTTGTCTGTGATTTTCGGCGATTCGGGCTTTCTCGGTGAGATCAACGCGACGATGGCGGGTTGGTCGGTTTGGACCTGGGTGGTCATCCTGCTCGGCTATTCCTACGTCGCTTCCGTTCTCCCGGTCTGGACCTTGCTCCAGCCGAGGGATTACGTGAATTCCCTGCAACTGATCTCGGCCCTCGCCCTGATCGTGCTGGGGCTCTTTGCCGCTGCATTTTCCGGAGGGCAGGGCGGAACCGAATTGACCATGGTGGCCCCGGCTTTCGACCCGGCCCCGGAGGGAGCCCCCATGATCTTTCCTTTTCTCTTCATCACCATAGCCTGCGGGGCGGTGAGCGGGTTTCATTGCCTGGTCAGCAGCGGGACGAGCAGCAAGCAGATCTCGAGCGAACCGGATGCCCGGTTCGTGGGTTACGGGAGCATGCTCACGGAGGGCTTTTTGGCGACTTTGGTCATCCTGGCATGTGGTGCCGGCTTGGGCTTGGGCGTAGTTTCGGCGGGTGGCGAAACTTTGGTCGGAGAAGAGGCTTGGGATGAACGCTACGCTTCCTGGGGCGCGGCCAAGGGCTTGGGGGCCAAGGTGGGTGCTTTTGTTGACGGCTCGGCAAATTTTCTTATGGCAATCGGTTTGTCGACCGGGGTGGCGGTTGCCCTGATGGGGGTGCTGGTCGCTTCCTTTGCGGGAACGACTCTGGATACTGCCTGCCGTTTGCAAAGATACGTCATTCAGGAAATCGGGAGAACCCTGAGCCCTAAAAACGAAGGCTTGCTTGCTTTTCTCAGGAACAAGCACGGAGCGACCATTTTTGCGATTCTTCTCGCTGGGGCGATGGCGGCGGCACCTCCCTCCGGTGAGGAGTGGGCGATTGAAAACGCGGGCAAGGGCGGGCTTCTGTTATGGCCTTTGTTCGGAGCGACCAACCAGTTGCTGGCCGGGCTTTCCTTTCTCGTGATCACTTTTTATCTTTGGCGTAGGGGAAAGCCAATCTGGTTTTTGGTCCTGCCCATGATCTTCATGCTCATCACCCCGGTCTGGGCAATGTATCACCAACTTTTCACGAACCCGGGTTGGCTGGTCGGGGAAAACCCGGACTATCTGCTCGGTGGGATCGGATTGGCCACCATCGCCTTGGAAATATGGATGTTGGTCGAAGCCTTCCGGCTTTTTCCCAAGGCCAAGGGGGTACTGGAAACCGATCTTGCGGAAGGTGACGTCCTGGTGACGTCCGCAGATTGATGGTTTGGGAAATTGTCATTTTGGTTGTCTTGGCCGCAGCCTTTGTGGTTCTCAAGGTCCTTCATTCGGAAAACGAACGCAAGCGCCGCCTCGAACGGGCCGAGCGGAACCTGCGCGTCAAGGCGGCTACGGGCGGGTTCGCCCCCAAGAAATGGGATGAACCGGAAAGCGGAAACGATGAATCCGAAGGGGATGAAGATGAGCAGGAGGATCCGGAAGAAGACGAAGAACCGGATTCCGAAGGTTCGGAAGAAAAAGAGAAACCGGATTGAAGGTTTCGGTTAGGAGTCGGAAGACTCGTTTTCCGCATCTTTTCTTGCCTTTGCCCGGATGGCGGCTTCGATTGCCTCCCTTAGCTTTTGGGGAGGACAAGGCTTGCTGAGGATGCGGAAAATCTGGCCGGATTGAAGAGCTTGCGAACCCCCGAACTCGAAATCCGCATGACCCGTCAAAAGGATGGTCATGATGGAGGGCTGCATGGACTTGATCTTGGCCAAGACCTCCACCCCGGTCATCCCGGGCATCCGCATGTCGGAAACCACCGCCTCGAATGGCCCCTCTTCCTCTGCGGTTTTGATTGCCTCCGCACCTCCGCTGGCGAGCGTCAGGTCGAAGATTCTGCCTAAGTTCAACTTGATTCCGTTTAGGATGGGGACCTCGTCGTCGACAATCAATACCTTGGGGTTCATGAAACTAATGATTCACGTAAATTATAGTAATGCAAGGATTTGATTATTTCGTATGGACGTGAAATTTGTCGAAAAGAACAATTAATCAAAGAAAGTACCGATTTAAGGCAGGTTCGGCACTATTTTCTCGATTCGGGCGTCTGCTCTGATATGAATGTTTGCTTAGGAAAGCCCGAGTGGCGGAATTGGTAGACGCAGCGGACTTAAAATCCGTTGACCGCAAGGTCGTGGGGGTTCAAGTCCCCCCTCGGGCACTC
>JABGWD010000105.1 GCA_018645725.1 Opitutia bacterium | reverse complement strand
TCAATATTGGAAGACTCTGATACCTACTTCCGACATTCAATCCCAGTTGATTGTCTTTTTCGACCTGGAGTTGCCTTCCGCTTTAACGACAAGAAAACCAAGGTCGATCTTCTCGTTTGTTTCTCCTGTCATGAGCTGAGGTATTACCTGGATGGGAAGGTCGTTGGGCAAAGTTATTTTAAATCAAAAAAACTGCGTGCCTTGGTCAAGAAACTGTTCCCGAAGGACAAGAAGATCCAGTCGCTCAAGGATTGATGAATAAACTAATGATCCATCGAGTATCAGGAGCTCTTCCAGTTGGTTTTCTTCTCAGCGCATTATTTCTCGGCGGTTGCCATGACGGAATGCGCAGAGTTTCTTCCGGGGAGGCTGATCCTGCCAGGAGGATTGAGTCGATTACCCAGTCGATTGCCCGCAACGCAGAACTGCCATCCCGGATTCTTGCGGCCAATTTCTTTGAGCACAAAATTGGTGACGGTCGCCTTGGGCCTTCTGACTTTTTCTTTCATGCGCGACTGAAGGTGGCCATGGATGACCTTCCGAAATGGACCAGTGGTCTCAAGGAACCCTACAATAATTCAACTTTTTATTCTGCGCCGCCCCAAAAGCAAAAGTGGTGGATCACTGAGGAGGACTTCAAGGACCTGAAGCTCTACGAGACAAAGAAGTACTTTGGGCGTTTCAATGGCTGGATGGGCTTCGATGAATCAACCGGGTACATTTATGTCCACACCTTTACCATATAGCTTCAATCAAGCGAATAAAACCGTTTTATACATGAAAAAATCACTTATCTACATCTTCCTATTTTCGATTGGGATGTTTTGCCTCCTTCAATCGCACGCCATCCCCATCCCTGGGGCAGGCGAGGCAAAGAAAGCTCCTCCACGCATAACGAAATCCGGTGGGATCGAGCGTGACTACCGGGCGGGCAAGTTGACCGAGGCCCATGAAAAGATCGTCATCGCCTTGGCCAAGAAGCAGGGAGTTGGGAAGGTCGCCAGAATCTCCACGATCAATTTCTATCCCAGTCAAGCACGAGGCATCCGGGTCGATGGTGCCAAAGAAGTCAATGGACGGGCAGTTTCCTACAAAGTCCTGAGCGTCAATTTCAAGCCCTGGTTTCATCCTGGCGGTGGTCCCCGCAAGGGCGACGTCCGGATGGGCGACTTTTGGGCCGGCAAGGCTTACGAAAGGAAAAAGACCATCCTCAGGGTAGGCGAAACGGATTACCTGTGTGGTTCGATCCGCGACATTGACATCAAAGAATGCGAAACCATGCTCGGCCTTTTTCTTGCAGGCAAGTTTACCTACAACGCTGGGCCAAGGATCAACGACAGGCTTTTGGGCCAAGTCGACTGGAGCAAGCCCAACCGGTTCAGCAAGCGCGGCAATGATATTTCCGCAGGTTTTCTACACAAGGGAGGACCAGGATCCGGTTTCTTCGACATGGAGGTCGAGTTCGTTGACGGCAAACTGAACATCAAGCAAATGTTTCAGGCGATGCCCTGAGGTAATTGCTTCTTTTTTACCTAAACCTACACTAAATCAACAAAAGTCATAGATATGCCAAATGGCGCTACAGCTACAATAATCGGACACCTTACACGCGATCCAGAATCAAAATCAGTCGGTGACGACGACATGAAAACTCAGTTGAGGTCTTGTTTCGCGTTCTTTCTTGTTGGGCTTGTTGCGTTGTCTGCCTTTGATGCTTCGGCCGCGGTTGCACCCCACTCTGAAGAAAGCATGATGAAGGGGGCGACGCATGTGATCAGGGGCAAAGTCGTGGCCCTGAGTTCCAAGACTCAAAAGTCCAAAGTAGAGAGTACGCTCTTCGCCCGTGACCGCATATTTAAGGTCACCATGATCCTAAGTGAGGTTGAGAAGGGAAAGGCGATCAAACCAGGTGATGAATTAACCTTCGAAGCCTGGCAACCCTCCACGCGCCTTCCACTTCTACCTGGGCCGCAGGGTCATCAACCGATCCCCGCGAAAGGAGATCTCGTCAAGACCTACTTGCTCTACAATAAGAAAACCAAGACCTACCATCCGTTCATGCCCAACGGGATTAAGATTCTGAAGAAAGCGAAATGAGAAGTTCGCTCCCCCTCGCCTTTTGGCAGGTTACTGTTTTTTTTCTGTAATTAAACTGAAGATGCTCCCGTTTCGAAAGAACCTCGTAACAACTGGGAAACTTCGTGACTTGGAGACAATTCCATCCCCTGCCTTGCTGGTTTTTCCCGATCGGGTCGAGACCAACGTCAATCGAATGTTGCAGATGGTGAACGGGGACGTTTCGTGCCTGCGACCTCACGTCAAGACGCACAAGATGGCGGAAGTGGTCCGGTTACAGGTTGCCAAGGGGATCACCCGGTTCAAGTGCGCAACCATCGCCGAGGCCGAGATGACGGCGACCTCCGGGGGTTCCGATATTTTATTGGCTCACCAACCAGTCGGCCCGAACCTTGTGCGTTTCATGCAGTTGCAGGAGCGTTTCCCGAAGATTGCATTCTCAGCCACAGTGGACTCGGCGGAAGTGGTGACTGCCTTTGAAAAAACGAACCTGCCAGCTAGCTTGTTTGTGGACATTGATTGCGGGATGCATCGTACCGGGATCGCACCGGGAAAGAAAGCCTTGGCCTTGTGCCAGCAGATTTCCGATGCCGACCACTTGGAATTCGCTGGCCTGCATGCCTATGACGGGCACTTGCACCAAGCAGACCTAGCCAAGCGAACGGAAGCCCATGCCCTCGCCATCGAATCATGGACCGAATTGGCTCAGTCATTGGAAAACGAAAACCTTGCCCCTCCGACCATCGTGGTCGGGGGAAGTCCCACCTTCGGGCTTTTTGCTCAAATGAAGAATTGGCAATGCAGTCCGGGGACCACGCTGTTTTGGGATGCGGGTTATGGCCATGCGTTTCCGGACCTTGAGTTCGAGTGCGCTGCCATGTTGCTTACCCGGGTCATCAGCAAACCGAACGGAAGACTTTGCCTGGACTTGGGCCACAAGGCAGTGGCCGCCGAACGCCCCATTGAACAACGGGCATGGTTTCCCGAGCTGCCCGAAGCCAAGCCCTTCCTGCACAGTGAAGAGCATTTCGTGGTGGAGGCACCAAATGCGGGAGACTTCGCGGTTGGTGATGCCCTCCTCGCAATCCCATGGCACGTTTGCCCGACCGTTGCTCTTCATTCTCAAGCCTTCTTGGTAAGGGATGGTCAAACCACTGGCGAGACCTGGCAGGTTGTGGCCCGCAAGCGAACCCTTACGATCTAGGAAACAAAAATGAAGAGTAGCACCCTCGCCTCCCTCATTCCTTTTTGGGTCCAAGGAGCATTCGCCGAGTGGGGCTCTCCCAGAACTTTCTCGAAGACACCTATCGACTGCTGACTTGCAGTTCCGACCCTCCCAGTTCAGGAACCCGCCTAGAGCTTGAATAGCTTCTTCGCATTGCCGTGCAAAATCTTTCGCTCGGTCTTCTTGTCCTTTGCCAACCGCCGGATAGTGCTCAGGATGACCGAACCCTTGCATCCACCTCCACGCCCCGCAACGTCGGGGCAATCGCTCCCGTAAAGCAATTGATCGGGGTGTCGGGCAATGAATTCCTTGGCTTGTTCCTCGTCCCTCAGCATGGAGTTCAGTCCGGAGCCAGCCGAGAAGTCACCGAACATATTCGGATAGTTAGAGAGAAGCTTGTCGGTTATGCCACCAGGCGTAACCTTGGTTTTGGGATACATGACCTCCTGCTTGTGCTTCTTGTCGACGTTTCCCCACCAAGTCTGGGCATGCCCGATAAAATTGACCTCTGGAAATTTTTCCAAGGTACGATGAAAGCGCTCGATGCCAAGGTTGTAGGCATTGTGCTGAAAATGCAGGAGCACGGGAACGGCAAATTCCCGGGCGACTTCCGCCACGCCCCAGACATGGGGCGAGTCACAGTCCACCTTGAACTTCTGTTCGCCAATTACCACGGCGCCCGCCTTCAGGTATTTTTCCAATTCCTTACGGGCATCGGGAAGATCCGGAACCTCGTTCACCCCGAAGCGAAAATCCTCCGGGTGCGCTTTCGCCAAGGCCATGACCGATTCGTTCCCCCCCGTCTTGGCCGCCAGACCATTGGATTTGCCCTGATGCGTGGACGCCCGCTTCACGGCACTGCCGGAGGGGAGAAGCAAGGTGGTGGACACTCCCATCGTTCGCTGGTGAGCAAGTAGTTTCTTGTCCGGTCGAAAGAGATAATTCGTGTGCTGATGAACGTCGATTACCGGCTCTTTTTCCTCGTCCTTCTTTTTTTCGGCCACCCCGACCACAGGCACGGGACCGGCAAGGCAAACCCCTCCCGCGATCAAAAAATTTCTCCGGGACAAGCGATTTGGTTCATTCATACCCCCTAATCCAACGACTCCTTTTCCTCGTGGCAACCCGATATGAGGCTTGTTTTCAATTCAAACTCCCTCAATGTTTTTACCGTGAGTTCTTGGTTTTACCTTTTTGCGATCGCTTTGTTGGGACACTTGTTCTCCTTAACCGCGGAACCCCAAGCCACCCCGGAGCAACTTCCAAGAATACCGCCAACCGAAGCGATGGATGCCAGTAAGACCTTTCGAATAAAGAAAGGTTTCAAGATCGAATTGGCGGCAAAGGAACCCCAAGTGGTCGATCCCGTGTCCATGTCCTTCGATGCGAATGGGCGACTCTATGTCGTCGAGATGATCGGTTACTCGGAACACCGGCAAGACAAGACAGGCCGGGTACGCCTGCTGGAAGACTAAGATGGAGACGGGCACTA
>JABGWD010000104.1 GCA_018645725.1 Opitutia bacterium | reverse complement strand
TCCCCCCTCTCTTGGGAAAAAGACACCACGCCCAAACCCATCAATTGGTATGCTGGCAAGCAGTACGATGACTGCTTCGGAGCCGCTCATCAAGTACTGGACAATTTCGACAAGGAGTTTCCCCAATGGAAGGGCAGGGGATTCGAGATAGAGGGCTTTGCCTGGTGGCAGGGCGACAAGGACCGTTACGTCGAAGCTCATGCCGTACAGTACGAGAAAAACCTCGTCCGTCTGATCAAGACCTTGCGCAAAGAATTCAAGGCACCCAAGGCAAAGTTCGTCGTGGCAACGCTCGGGCAAACCGCCAAAGACGCTCAACCAAGCAACGACAAACTGATCCTCGATGCCCAGCTCGCCGTGGACGGGGCGACCGGCAACTACCCCGAATTCAAAGGGAACGTATCCACCGTTTACACTCATCCGCTCAGTCAGGGCGGCGCCTCCAACAGCCACTACGACGGCAACGCCCAAACCTATATGGACGTCGGGGTCGCCATGGGTGAAGCCATGGTCGAGTTGCTCAAATAGATTCGATGAGAAAGATATTCACGTTCTTCGCCTTTGCTTGCTTCAGCTTAGCGGGCAATTGGACTCAGGCCCGGGAATCGACCGTTTCCGTTCAACTGACGGTTCCCGACGGCGGATGGAAAATCCGCATCGACCAAGTTTACCAAACCCCAACTCATCTGTTCGCTGTTTCCAAACTCGAGCGAAGCCCGGGTCTGGCCATTCAAGTCATCAGCCAAGCCAAGGATTCGGTAAAGGTTAAGGCTCCGAAACTTCCCGTTCGGCATTTCGTCCTTGGGAAAACCTGGAACTGGCCCAACAAGGAGCCTGTTACTTTTCTTTCAGATCCGAAGGAACTTTACAAGCCCATCGCCGGAGCAAAACTCGTTTTTCAAGCCAAAGCCAATCCTGCGCCGAAAGTCCCGAACAAGATCAATTACATCGTGGTCTACAAAAAAGAGGTTTTCACCGATGGAAAAAACAAGCAAGGAGAGACCCTGGAGCAACTCGCCAAGCGCCATTGCAAAGAGCTGGGCGCTTTCCCCCCGAGCGTACTTCGAATCATCAATGGCTTTGCCGCCAAATTCCCTGCAGGTAACGTTCCCAAGCTCAAAGCGCTCCCTGAAGTGAAATACATCGAGAAGGACCAAGGTTTTTAGATCGGTGAAAGCCCTCTCCAACCTTCTTCAAGACAAGAAATGAACAAGCTCTTCATGGCTTTTCTCTTTGCCGGGGTTGGCTTGGCAAGCTACTGGACGGGACTGAAACACGGTACGGGAAAACTTCACCAAGAAGTATCCTACGGTCAACCGTTGGAATCGCCGAAGTCCAATCTGTCTGAAATCAAGGCACCCGGAACCAAATCGGCTTTGGAATCGAATGGACGGAAAACTCCTTCGGCTTTGACCGAAGGCAGAACCCCTTCAACCCCACCCCCAAAACGATCAAGAAAAGATTTATTGCAGCAAGTTGGCTCGAACGATCCCCTTGAGCAAATGTCCGCCTTCCTTCAACTTTGCCAAAATTTGGACGACGAGACGATAAAGGTCATGATTGAGGCATACGAAAAGAAGGATTGGGATGGAATCGACGCCATGTTGTTTCTGAATTATTTCACCTACGCATGGGCTAGGCATGACCCGATTGCCGCCCTGGAATGGTCCAAGACCAGAGATCCTTTTATTGAGCAAGATTTGGTTTCCGAGGCCATGCTTAGCGGATGGGCAAGCGTTAATCCTCAAGCTGCGCTCAAGTGGGCGAGAGAAAACAAAAGCATCCGGGACGAAGAACAAAAGAGAGGAAATGAACTATTGATCGGTGTCATGAAGGGAATGGCCGAAACCGACTTGGTGGGTGCGACGGAGTTGATGAAAGAATTGGACTACGTCCTCTACTTGGACAAGGCCGCTTCGACTTTGATGGCCTCGGCATGGGCAAAAGGAGAACAAGCCGCCATTGACTGGGTGGATAGCTTCCCCGAAGGCAAAGCAAGGAATTCCGCTTTTGAAGCCTTGGGCAAGCGACTCATTCGAGAGGATATAGACCGAGCCGTCGAGTGGGTCGACTCCATGGATGAATCGGAAATTAAAACGAACATAGCCAGGGAAACAGCCGAAGCCATGGTCATTCTTTCTCCCGAGAAAGCTGCTGACTGGGTTGCCCGCATGCCGGTTGGTGAAGCTCGTTCAGCTAGTATGGAACGTGTGGTTTCCGAATGGGTGGAACAGGATCCTGTTGCCACGGCCGAATGGCTCAACCAATTTTCAAGCGATCAGCAAATTGATGGAGCCTTGGCGATCTTCTCCCATGAGATTGCAAAGAAAGACCCGCAATCCGCCTTGCAGTGGGCCCAAGCGATCGAGGATCCCAAGCGAAAAGAGCGTGCGACCGGATACGTAAAAAAATATTTCCTAAAAAAGCAAAAGGAGAAAAAATAAATTGGCCTTTAAGATCACATGAAGAACAAACTCAATCGCATCCTTCTCATTCCCCTTGTTTTCGCCATGGGAAAGTCAATTTTTGCCGAGGCGAAACCTCTGCCGGATTTCAATGAGGGAGCGATGAATTGGGGAACCCAAAGATACAAGTTCACCCTGATCAATAAGGAAGAAAAAACTGAATTGGGATCCGTCACCCTTCGAAACAAGCTCTCTGGGGATCAGGTCATATTGACCGATGAGTATCTGCTTAGCATCGAAGGCAAACCGATGAGTTTGAACATGACCCAGGTCTGCCGTAAGGATCAGTATCTTTCACCCCTAAAAATCGAGTGCGAAGGCAAAGGTAATGATGAGATGCCAACCTTCAAGGCCACAATCCAAGACGAAGAGGCGAAAATCGAGAGGAAACTTCCTTTCAAGATCAGTAATTCGAAGCAAATCCCGGAGGGAACCGTCACCTCCGCTGCATTCATGC